>JAJDGX010000047.1 GCA_030265885.1 Ruminococcaceae bacterium OttesenSCG-928-L11
AGGGGCGGAAAGCAGCTTGTTGGGAAGTTTCCCAAACCCTTAAAAGAGGCTGCTTCGGCAGTCTCTTTTTTAAGCCGCTTTGCGTCTGCTGCGCGTTCTGCGAACGCTAAAATCCGTAGGTGCATCATCGTTCAGTCCTCTCGTTGTTCGTCTCATGGGAGTTGTCTTTGTAGTTCAAAAGCTGTTCGGTGTTCTGCCGGGCGGTGAGGATTTTCTGCATATAATCCCTTGCCTGACGATAACCCTGATACAGCCTTTTCTTCTCAGCAGCCAGGGAAGCGTACTCGGCCTGTAAGGTCTTTATAGTTGGAAGCTTCTTTAGTCCAAGCGCATCAAAATGCTTCTTTGCCGCCTTGTGCGCCGCTATTTCCGGCTCATGGTCAGCGAGATATTTCTTTGAGTAGCCAGCCTTGCGATAAGCGGCGTAAACCTCGCGGGTCTTACTATAAGCGCCGATATGCTTTTGCAGAACGGTTATCTCATTCATGCGAGTGTCGGCAGCCTGTATCTGAACAGCGATAGCGTTAAAATCATCTTTCGCTTTTTGTGCTTTTCCTTGCAAAACATCAAGCTCGGTAATGCCATTCTCCTGCAAAAAAATGAGGGTGGAGGCAGCGGTTTTCAAATTGAAAATCTTGGCCCACTGTGCATAGCCGGGGCTGTTCTGCGCCTTGATGGAGTTCTGAACATCAATCAGCAGATTGACCTTCGGCGGCTGTATCGGCGCCTTGCTACGCTTCGGCGTGGCAGTCCGCTTACCCTCAATCCTCTCACGGATTGCCTCCACAGTATAGTCCTCAGACAGCGAGCTGAAACGGATAAAGCCTTTCTGTTTCTTCCCCTGTGAGTTAAGTGTTTTCAATCGGAGCGAGAGGGTGTTCCCACGCCGCTTCACTTCAATCTCGGCCTCTATCAGCAGTTTGATAAATGCTTCAAAATCGGAGGGTTTTTGCGACAAGGCGGTATCGACGGCAGCTTCCAGCTTTTCACGCCAGGAGGATTCTTTATCGCCAAGCCACTTGTGATAATTATTACCCTTGCTGGGCTTTGGATTCTCGACAATGGACAATCCGTTCTCAAGACAAATCTGGTCGGACAACCGCCGTACAGCGCGGTTTGAATGCAGGAAATCATTATACTTTCGTGTGCAGTCAAGGGTGGTGGAATTGAAAATGATGTGGTTATGGATGTGGCGGCGGTCTATGTGTGTCGCCACGATGAAGGCATGGTTGCCCTTTGTGAATCGAAGCGCCAGCTCCCGCCCGACCTCATTCGCCTGTTCTGCTGTAATCTCGCCCGGCTTGAAGGATTGCCGTATGTGGTAGGCGAGCACATCTTTGCCAAAGCGGGTGCTCGTTCTGCCGGTAATGCGCCCATACTCCTGCTTAGAAAGAAGGAACTCCTTGTCGGCAAATCTTGGCGAACACTCATGGCCTGTGACAAGCTCATACTCTCGCGTCTTGTCCGGGTTTTCGGCATAATCCGTGCGGTCGGTTATCGTTTGGGCTATCGTTTTGCCCTTGTTCACATGAAGTGGTTTTATCCAGGTCGTTGCCATTCATCAGCCTCCTTCCATAAATCTATAAGAAAAAGCGCGATAGATTTCCTACCGCGCCGCTTCCTTTATGCTCTCATATTGATTTGATCGCATCGCTCAGATTGCCGAGCTTCTCCACAATCCACATCGCCAGCGTAGGAAGTCCGTAGGGCGATAGAATGAAAGCGAATATCATCAAAAAGATTCCAGATTTCAAGTGATAGGGCGTACCCGCTGTACCGAAGGGGAAGCCCCAAAAGTATTGAGCGAAGTTGACCAGCCCTGCGAGAAATCCAAGCCCTGCGATGATATTGAGCAGTATGGCACAGCGCTCAATAAGGAAGCTGCTTATCGCCACGAAAACGGTCAGTACCAAAGAAATCGGGAACAGTATCACCTTGAAAAATATCCTCATGTTGCAGACCTCCTCATTTATTTTGCATACCCTTACAAGCTCAGTATAGCGCACACGGCGGAAAAGCGCAGCGCCCTATTTAAGATTTTTTGTCCCAGGGCTTTTCGGCGTCCCAAATAAAAAAGCCGATAATCACCCTTGGGTGTTATCGGCCCTGCGTCTAAGCGGCTGGCTCTATGACGATATTCTACACTATAATCTTATCAATGTAAAGAATAAACACATTGGCGATGCTTCTCTGATGTTTGGATGGGTAGTTGACGCGAGAGGTCAGCCAGTTGCATAGAAAGCATCGCTTATATCGCACCAAGATAGATGCTGTTCATCATCAAAAATATCAGATACTTTTCGCCAAGCGAAGCGATAAAATCTTCCGTGATTTTCCACGGATTTTGGGTCTGCATATGTTCGTGTAAATGGAGCAAGCAGCTTTGCAGAGCGGTGACTGCTGCCATCCCATCTTGCGAATTATCAGGAATGATAAATCCCTCTGTATTGATTTCGGGTAGAATATCCCTGGCATCAGCACAAGTCAGGATGTAGGCGCTCATCATAGCGAAGATGTATTTGCTGCCAGGGTTTCCTATTACGATTTCGCACAGCAGGCCAATCACATTGTCAGCAATATCAGCAAAGCCATGCTCTTGGGCAATCGTCTTTGATATGGCGGTGTACTCGGCGATAAACTCGCTCCAGACAAAGTATCCCGCGCTCACATAGCCGTCGTAGGTCTTATCCTCGGGGTCAAGGTCGGGGGTATGCCCGGAGCCGAACACATCAATGAAATGCTCGTCATCCATCTCGGTCTTGCCGCAGTAGATGTGCGTAAGCTCATGGAACACAATGCGGCGCAAGTCTTGTTCGTCAATCGTGTAGTCTGTTTTTAATAGCACCGCCGACTTGCCCCTGCCGATAATGGCGTTGCCAAAATTGTTGTGTTCGAGTGCAAATTCATGATGCTCGTTGATCGGACGGTCAGGGGCGTACTCACTGCACAGCGCCTTGAAGCGTTCGACTATTTTGCTCTTTGTTGTGAACTCGATATGTATATCATCAACACCAAAAGGCACATCAGGCATGGCCGCTATAAAATAGTCCAAAGTGTCGGCGGCGCAGGATTGCATTTCTTTCAGCTTCATTAAGGCGCCTCATTTCAGTTATTGTCGCTCGCTTTGTCTTTGCGTTTTTGATTTTGATCGGCTTTCTTCTGCCGCTTTGCATCTATCTCACGAAGCCATACGCCAACGGGGGCTTTCCACGGCTCACTCTTATTCGGCACGTTTTTCATAAGGCTTTTGGGATTTAAGCCGAGTTTTTTTGCAAGCTCAATTTCTTCGGCATTAAGACGGCATTTCGATTTTGCTTTTTTCCATAGTTCATCACTGTAAGCCATTAAATAAGCTCCCTTAACTTGTGTTCAAATGCCGCATCCTGCTCCGCAGTTCGTTTGGATGGCCCTTTCAGCCGACCGCCTGCCATGCGGATTTTCTTCGAGGTATGCCGCTCATTAAGCAGCGCATCAATATTGCTGTTAGTGTAAACCATGCCGTTTTGATTAATAGGAACGGCACGGCGAGCAAGGCACATGGCGGCCAGACCGTAATCCTGGATAACAACAATATCGCCGGGCTTCACCATATTGACGAGGGCGAAGTCCACGCTGTCCGCGCCTTTGGATACGGTGATTGTTTTTGCGCCGGGCTTCTCCAAAAAGTGGGCGGTATCACAGAGGATAATGCAGTCGATTTTGTGCTTGACGGCTATTCTAACCGTTATATCCACAACAGGGCAGCCGTCAGCGTCGATTAGGATGGTCATGGGAAGATTCCTTTATCTTTCGAATTTCTTGAAAATACATCCGGTCCACAGCGCAAACAACCCTATCCCCAATATCATATGTAAGCTTGAAACTATCTTGCTAAATAAACCAATAGGGTCATAATTTCCATATCCTATTGTTCCCGTTATTATGCTAAAGTAAAGGCACTCCCCATAATCAGAAATGGCTTTAACGATCCCAATGGGATACCCACCTGTGAGCGTATAATCAATTGTGATCCCATTTGCGTTAATTCCTGCAAACATATATATTACCGCAAACAAAAGAGTAGTCACGGCAATTGAAATTAGCGTAAATGATGGTCTTTCTCCGTAGCCACAAGAAACCAGTCCTACAGTAGAAAATAGCTTAGAGGATTTATGGAGAGCCTTATATTCAATAAGCTTTGATTGGTAAAAATACTCTCCACTGATGCTTCTCATATTATTGGAATCAAACACCATTGAAATGCTCTTTACGGTTTTAGACTTCTTTAGAATTGCATCATCATAATTATCAATTTTCCATCCCGAATCGGTTGTTATTTGCTTAATATTCCCCCCTTTTTTTATTTTCACCTTATAATCTATAAAAGTATTCTCGTTCACAATTGATTTTAGCTCATCTGAAAAGGTGATTTCTAAAATATCCGTATTCATTACCTTAAAATCAGATAGATTACAATCTTTAACTTCAACGCTGGATAACGGACACATATCGAAAACGCATTCTTGTAGAGAGCTTCTTTCGAACTTTGTTAATGTGAAACACACTTTTTCAAACAATGTATGCTCAATACTGCAATCCGAAATGCGTCCAACGACTGTGCAATTGCGAAAAATGGTCGGAGCATAATATATGTCATCAACTCCGGTTCTGCCATTTTCAATAACTGGCACAGAAAACAAACAGGAATCAAAAACAACATGATCAAAATGTACATTGGTAAAAGTGGAACCTGAAAAGCTGCACCTCCGAAAAACAATGTTCTTAATATTGCAATTCTGAAATGTGCTGTAGTTGATTCGACATCCTTCCACTATTAAATAATCTGATTCACTAAGTGCCACAGGCTTTCCTATATCCACTGTATCAAAATCATAAAACAAATATTGTTCAAGCTCAAGATTATAGGTTGAATTTGTATACAAATTCAGCTTCTCGCCCTTTACAGTTTTGGGAGGGTAGTCATCTTTGAATAATTGGGAATAGTATTTAATGGCTTGTTCTTGATTTTCACAAATAGTGCGCTTTATATCAACGGCATCATTGAAACATTGATTGTATTTTCTTTCAAATAGCATAATTGTATGTATCACTTCTCTCGTCATGGTATTCCAGCCTACGGTAACCTCATAGGTAATTATACCATCCACCCCTGTCTTTCTCAATGAAAACCGCTATGAATCGAAAAACAGCGGGGCAGCCAACGAATTGACCGCCCCGCCGAATGCCGCTACACCTTAATCTTGGAAAGCGTTCGCAATATCTCATCCGCTTGCTCCATCAGGTGGCCGTAATGCTCACGCAAGTCCTGTATGTCGCTCTGATAGATGCTCCTGGTCTCATTGGCTCGTCTGGCGATCTGATTGAGGTTATTTGCGACAGTATCGAGCAAATAGCACATCCGGCGTACATCGGCAAGGTCGAGCCGCACAACGTATCCATCCAGAGCCATCTTTCTAAGATAGGCTTCACGGTTGCGGATGTTGGCAAGCGCCATCTTCTCAGCGATTAACTCTTTCTCTGCTTCCGAAATACGGATTTTTATCTCAATATCCCGCTTGCTTTTTTGGATAGACATCCCTCCCTCCGAAAGTGTGTTGTGGACAATTAGAAGCCGTTTCGGGCGGGTTTAGGCATAAACCCTCAGACCACCCCAAAACGCACTTCCAAAGCCCTGATTTCAAGCGGTTTTAAGGCCCTCATTTGTCCACGCCGAGCCTGCGTTTTCGCTCGGATTCCGTCTTTTGTCGGCGGTGAATCTTTTGGGCGCAGGCTACGCAATACTTCGCTCTGCCCCTGATTGGGACAGGGTTCTTGCCGCAGGCGGTGCATATCCTGACCGCCGCTTTCGGCTGACCGCAAAAGACGGCTTCCAATTCGGGATTAAGCGGTAGAACCGCCGCCTTGAAATACTTGCACAGCGCGCCGCCCGCATAGGCTTTGCCCAACATGAAGCAGCCTGTTTCAAGAGGCAGGCAACCATATTCATGGTCGTAATTTGCGCACATCGTTGTCACCAGTCGGCGAGTGTCCCGCAGCTCGCTACGGGTAAGCTCCCTGATGGCGTTGTTATCGTCCATACATCAACCCCTTTGATAAAGTAAAGGGAACAACCCCGGCGAAAGAGCTGTTCCCATAGATTTGAATCCTCATATGCTAATTTCCGCCGATTTATCGGTATTCACGCTAACGCCGAATAGCTGGCGGCTCTTTTCGGCGTTAGATTTGAGTGTTTCGAGGACAGACGGTTTCTCTTTTGCGCTGGCGGCTACCGGCTCATGTTTAACGGCAACATCTGTTATTGCCGCCTCTTGCTCCTGCTCGCTATCGCCATGCTCATCCATATTCAGCATGGCATCAAGCTCGGATAACCGCTCGGACTTTTCTGCAAGCTCCGCCTCCAGTGGGAACGGCCGCTCAAGCTCTGCCTTTGCGTTTTCCACCTGGCTATACAGGGTTTGAAGCTGTGCTTCCACCGACTGTAACCGCTGTGGGATTTTATCAAAGGCATTGTTGATACGAGTGATATTGCCGTAACTGTCATCGCCCAAATCAGCGCCGTGTGCCATGTTGCCCTTCATGTCGATGTGAAAGGTCTTGTGCAGGCTATCGAAGGAGATAAGCATATCGAAGCCACGGTAACTGCCGATTTTCACCGGCTCGGTGGTTTTTATTTCCTTGCAGGCTTCCAGCAATGCTGCGCCCGCCTTGCCCCTGTCGGTGTAGGTCTTATCGCCAATGGTCATGGGCGAGATGCTTTCCTCGCTCCTGTGGGTATGAGTTTCAAGCCGCTCGATGTCTGCCTTAAAGTTCACGATATGCACCTTTGCAGCTTCAATACGTTTGGGGAAGTTTTGGAGTAAATCGTCCTGCAAGCGGTAACGCTGGCTCTGATGCTCGGATTTCAGGAGCTTCAGCTTGGACACCTCAATATCGAGGTTCATCTTTTCTTTGATAGCTGGATTTCCGGCGCACAGCGCTTTGATTTCAGCGTAGGAAAGTGACTCCTCATCCACATCATCGCAGGAGCGCACAGGGGATTTCGAGGTCATAATCTGCGAGATAAACTGCTGTTTCTTCTCCACCGTCTGAAACAAATACGCATCGAAGGTGGATTCCGTCACATACCTGTAAATGTTGACCTCGGCATTCTGATTGCCTTGACGAACAATGCGCCCCGCTCGCTGAGCGAGGTCGGCAGGCCGCCAGGGGCAGTCGAGGTCATGGAGCGCCACAAGCCGATCCTGCACGTTTGTCCCGGCACCGCACTTGAATGTTGAGCCGAACAGCACCCGTACCTTGCCGCTTCGAACCTTTGCGAACAGCTCCTTTTTCTGCGTCTCGGTATTGGCATCGTGTATAAAAGCGATTTCGTCCTCGGGAATGCCCTTGGCGATGAGCTTGCCCTTAATGTCATCGTAGACATTGAAGCGTCCATCTTTGTTGGGTGTGGAGAAGTCGCAAAAGCAAAGCTGTGTCAGGCGTTTTTCGGCGCTGTCCTCCCAAATGTTATAAATATTCTCCATACAGGCGTTCACCTTACTGGCAGGATCATCGGGGAGCATCGGGTTCATCAGTCGTTGATCGAGACCGATTTTTCGACCATCAGAGGTGATTTTCAGCATGTTATCTTGTTCCGGTTCGACCTCTTTATTATGCACAGCCGCCGCTCGCTCGGAAAGCTCTGCCACCATTTCTTTCTGTATTTCGGTAGGCTTCACAACAACCGTGTGAAAATGAGCATCGGGGCGCTCCAGATCGAGGGTGTCTGCGGTCTTGATGTCGGCAACCTCGCAGAACATATTCATAAGCTCCGGCAGGTTCTGGAACTTGGCAAAGCGGGTACGGGCGCGGTAGCCGGTCCCCTCGGGAGCAAGCTCGATGGCGGTCTGTGTCTCGCCGAAGGTGGAGGCCCAAGCGTCAAAATGTGCCATGCGGTTCTTTTGCAGGGTATCAAACTGCAAATATCGCTGAACGGTATATAACTCCGTCATGGAATTGCTGACTGGCGTTCCCGTGGCGAAGATAACGCCCTTTCCGCCGGTGATCTCGTCCATATAGCGGCACTTCATAAACATATCGCTGGATTTCTGCGCTTCTGTCTGGGAAAGTCCCGCCACGTTGCGCATTTTCGTATACAAAAAGAGGTTCTTAAAATTGTGGCTCTCATCCACAAACAGCCGGTCAACGCCTAATTGCTCGAACGTGACCACATCATCCTTGCGGCTGTCATCGGTGAGCTTGTCAAGCCGTGCTTCCAGGGATTTCTTCGTCTTTTCAAGCTGCTTGATAGTAAAACGCTCGCCGCTATTGCGTTTCAGTTCATCAATGCCCTGCGTGATTTCCTCAATCTGCTCATCAAGAAGCCGTTCCTGCCGCTCTTTGGACAGGGGTATTTTCTCAAGCTGGCTGTGGCCGATGATAACAGAATCGTAGTCTCCAGTGGCAATCTTAGCGCAGAACTTCTTGCGGTTTTTGGTTTCAAAGTCTTTTTTCGTGGCCACAAGAATATTGGCAGAGGGGTACAGGCGCAGAAACTCACTTGCCATCTGCTCGGTGAGGTGATTGGGAACTGCCATCAGGCTCTTGTTACACAGGCCAAGCCGTTTGGATTCCATCGCGGCGCCCACCATTTCAAAGGTCTTGCCCGCGCCGACTTCGTGTGCTAAGAGAGTGTTACCGCCATAAAGGATTCGTGCGATAGCGCCGGTCTGGTGAGGTTTCAGCTTAATTTCGGGGCTGATGCCGCCAAACTCTATGTGTGCGCCATCGTATTCCCGAACACGGGTGGAGTTAAACCGTTCGTTATAAACCGCCACAAGGTTCTGGCGGCGGTCGGGGTCACGAAAAATCCAATCCTTAAACGCCTGTTTGAGCGCATCCTGTTTTTGGGCGGCGAGGGTGGTTTCCTTTTTGTTCAGCACCCGCCGCTCTTTGCCGTCATTGTCCACCATCGTATCGTAAACACGCACATCTTTGAGGTTTAGGGTGTCCTCAATAATGCGGTAGGCAGGCATACGGCTTGTGCCGTAGGTGACATTGGCGAGAACATCGCTGTAAGAAGCGCGGTTTTTGCCTGTGATATTCCACTCGCCTGTGTACTCCGAATAGTTGACCTTAATTACATCGTCCCGGAGATAATAGGGTGTTTCCAAAAGCTCGTACATGAACTCCTGAATATATGCCTTGTCAATCCATGTTGAGCCGAGCCGCACCGAGATTTCAGAAGCATCAAGGTCTTTGGGCTGTGCCTGCTTCAAGGCAGTGATATTTATCGCCAACGGTTCAGCCAGATCAGGCCGCTTATCGGCCAGCCGCTCCGCAAGCCGTAGCTTCTGGCGCACATCGCCCGAAAGGTATTCATCAGCCGTCACATAGGGGCGCTTGTCGAGGTCATAAAAGGCAAAGGCTACGCTCTCTGCATCAATGCCGCTCACATCACGGAAGATAACGCCACGCAAATCATCGGCAATCTTTTCTTCCGTAAATCCGGTCAGCTCCATCATATAGCCCATGTCCACACGCGCCTTTTTGCCGATGGAAACGGCCAGGGCTTCGGCGGCGGTATCAACCGAAGAAATGACGGCTTCGCGCTTGACCGTTCGCTTGGTGAACATATCCGACTTGCGTTCCAGCTTGCCGTTTTCGTCCAGCACCTCAAGGGAGCAGAGCAGGTAGTAGGAGGAATCGGCTGAAAAGGCCCGGCTGTTGGCGCTGTCGTTGACCAGCCCAAATTTCTTTGTGAACCTGTCGTGCAGCTCACCAAGCTGGGCTTGTTTTGCTCGAATATCGCTGTCGGGGTAATCGTAAAGCTGATAATCAATCAGGGTGTGGACGGTATCCCTCATTTCGGTCATGCCCTTCACACGCTCCAAGGTTGCGGCGGGCATCTCCACAGGGTACATACGGCTGTTCTCTCGAAAATAAACGATATCATCAACAAGGGTGTAGCTGAAATTGCGGACGGATGGATCTGCGGAGATAGAAATATCCTGCACGCCCTCCAGATCGTCAAGCTCATTCTCGGTGATTTTGCCCTGAATGTGAGAAAGCGCCGACTTTAGCTGCTCCGCCAAGTCCGCGCCCTCGATGGGATTACAAGTGGTTTCTGAATTGTTGCCGTACATCCGGTCATCGTAGTCCATTGTGCCAAGCATCATATGGGGATTGTCGGCGAAGTAGCTGTTGACGGGAATGCCGTCCTCTGTCTGTCCTTGATATACCCAATCAGGCTGAATGTCGATAAGCCGGTCGCGCTTTTGCAGAAAGATGATGTCGCTGGTAACTTCCGTACCGGCGTTTTTGAGAAAAGCATTGTTCGGCAGGCGTACCGCACCCAATAACTCGGCCCTTTGCGCCAGGTACTTCCTCACCTCGGGGTTCGCTTTATCCAGCGTACCCTTTGAAGTGATAAAGGCAACGATACCGCCGGGGCGCACTTGGTCTAAGGTTTTGGCGAAAAAATAATCGTGGATAAGGAAATTGTGTTTGTCATAGCGTTTATCAGCGACTTTGTAAGAGCCAAAAGGCACGTTTCCCACCGCCACATCAAAGAAAGCATCGGGGGTGTCGGTTTTCTCAAAGCCCTTAATCTGAATGTTGGCATCAGGATAGAGCTGTTTTGCGATTCTGCCTGTTACGCTGTCAAGCTCCACACCGTAGAGCTTGGCGTTTTTCATGCTGTCGGGCAGCAGGCCAAAGAAATTGCCCACACCGCAGGCCGGTTCAAGAATATTGCCGTCCTTCACACCGAGCCGCTCCAGTGTTTCGTACATGGCGCTGATAACGATGGGTGAAGTGTAATGGGCATTGAGGGTGGAAGCCCGCGCCGATTCGTATTCCTCTGGCGTGAGCAGGGCGCTCAGTTCAGCGTATTCCTTCTCCCATTGCTTGTTGTCGGGGTCAAACGCCTGGGGCAGACCGCCCCAACCGACATAGCGAGAAAGGACTTCCTGCTCGGTGGGGGTTGCACTCCGACCATCGGCTTCAATCTCGCCAAGCAGCTTCAACGCAGTAATATTATAGCCATACTTCGTTTTTGCGCCGCCCTCGCCGAGATGGGTGTCGCTAATGCGGAAGTTTGCAGGGCGGGACTGCTCGGCGGCGGGGGCTTCGGGTATCGGTTCGGCTTCGTGGACAGTGGGCGCAGCCACTTCAACAGGCGTTTCAATGGCGTTCTTCGGATTGTTGGCAAACTCACGCTCAAAGTCGGCAATATCCATTGACCTTGTGATGGGGATATACAGATTCGGGTCGAGTAGCTTAACCTCTCTGTCTGTGATGCCATCAATGATAAACTGGCGGTCATCTTCGAGAAATACGGTATCGCCAATGGCGTAAGCGGGAGCAGTGGTTTCGGGTGCGGTAATCTGCGGCGGCTCGTGCAATATGATTTTCAAGTAGTTTTCCCGTACCTGTTCTTCTGTCACTTCGCCGTCCAGATACGCATGGAGCTGTTCGTAGATATTTCCGGGTACACTATTGCCGCCCATCAACATTCCGGTGCCGGTGATATAGGTCAAATTTCCGCTTTTGCCCACGGTATATTCAACGCCGTCTTTGTCGTAACCGACAACAGCCCTGTCATTGTATCGTGATAAATCAAAATCATGTTGGGCCGTGTTCCAATCCACAAAGAAAACAGGCGGCGGCTGACGGGGCGCAAGTTCAATAACAGCCTGCTCCGTATCTGTAATTACAGCAACATCGGTCATCTGCTCTTGTTCGGGCTGTTCCAATACCTCGGGGGTTATAAATCTCCCCGCCTGAACAAGCTCTGCAACACGCCGATGGACTTTCGCCCATGATAATGTTTCGGTGGCAAGGGGCTTGCGTTCGGCAAGCGGAATAGTAGAAGCATCACCAATAACAGCATTTAAGCCGTCCTTTTCGCCCAAAGCCCCCATATAACCGGGCTGTCCGTCAGGGCGTTCGGTGGTGTAGGCAACGCTGATATAAATCTGCTTTATAAGCTCGACGGCTTCGCGTGAGCGAGGACTTTTTGCAAACTGCTCTTGAATCTGCGCTCGTTCGCTGTCAGAAAGGGCATCAGCAAGCAGATTGTCAATGTCCTCCTGTGTGATGGAAACAGGCGTTGCAGCAAGGGAAAGCTGTTCCGCTTCGTGGATGAGCGCCATCTGTTCGCTTTCCGTGGGGAAAAGCGTTAATTGCGCAGGCGGTGTCTGCACAGTTTCAGTCGGTGCATCAATGGCGGTCTGTACAGCGCCCAACTGTGGGAACAGGGTAAACATACCGTTCTCAAAAGCCGTTAGGTTGTCAAAGGCTTCCTTGCGAGTGTCATAGTAACGGTCGCCCTCGGGCGTGTTTTCCATAACCGGGCGCATGGCGGCGAGGACTGCCGCCAGTGTTTCTGGATTATCAAGGGTATCGCCAATTCTGGTGGCTTCGCCCCAAAAGTCGCCGAACATGGCGGAGGTGATTCCTGCGGGTCGCTCTATTTCATCGGGGAGGTCTGCAAAAAATCGCTGAATATGAGCGCCAAGCCGTTGCCGTTCAAAGCTCGGCAGATGGTCAAGCTCCTGCTGTGACATATATTTTCCGTCATTGATAAGGCGGTCAATCCTGTTTGCGGCATTCGTCCAAGTGAGCTTGACTTCCGCAACAGGCGCAGAGATGTTGCCTTTATCAAGGGATATACCCGATGACGGACTGGCGTTATAGTGACCGCTTGTGCCATCAGCAAAATCATAAGAACCGCCGCCATACCCATATTCATCTTTGAGAAAATCGGCTTTTTCTTTGGCGCTGTGTTCATGCAGGAAAAATGAAAAAATGCGGTACTTGCTGTCAGCAGTATGGCTTCCCCTCGTTAAATAGGCATTGATTTCATCTTCTGTGATTTCTATGGGGAATGCAGAAACGCCGCCCTCAAGGGACGGCGTTTCGCTATCTTCGGTATTTAGCTGTAAATCAGCTCGCTCAGGATTATTTCCTCCGCGCCCGCTTTCAGGCTGTTCATATGCGCTGTCCAGCCCATCGGGTCGGTCGCTTTGTTCGGGGGTGGATTCTTCGCCATGAGCTTCGGCATCATCAGCTCCAATCGCTCTGTTGCCGCCATCTCTATCTCCAGGCAATGGGGAAACAGCGTCCCCGCCAGCGTGAAGTTCGTGTAGAGTGTCGGGCGGTGCTGGCGCAGGTAATTCTTCCGCATCATCCCGTATTTGCCCAGGGCCGCCGTCTCCGGTATCGCTATGTCGGGTACCAGATAATCCCCGTTCTTGCTGTATGTGATTTCGTTCATATTGACCGCTCCTTTCGCGCTCCTGTTTTTTTACCGTAATTTCAATCTCTCGCAAGACTTCTTCCGTCACAGCGCTGACCGCTCCGCCAAGGGTGTGAACGCTGGAGGGCGAGTTGAAATCGAAGATCGGCTGAAAATCCTCATCCGAGATATATTCGGCGGGGTCGATCCCGCAGCGGGTCATCAGGCTGTACGCCACGCTGACCGTCAGGGCTTCACGGAATGCGACTTCGATATTCAGTTCGTCAAAATCTTCGAGAAAACTGCCCTCGACACAGTAACCGATGTCAGACTTGTTATCCTCATAGTAGCGCGCAGAAAGCTCATGCGCAAGGCCAAAAATTATATCACCCACATCATTGCCGACAAGGGCGCTGCCGTAAATACCGTCCCTGCCCATGAAGCTGTTTATGTCATAAGCCCTGTCAATGGCTTCAATAACGGCCTGTTCATGCTCCGGTTTCAGTTCCCACACAAAGGGCTTTCGGGCGTTTTGCCGGCCGTCCTCAGTGTCGGCAACATCAAAAACATAGCGAAGCCTGGGCTTATCGCCAGACTGGTCAATGAGGGCGATACCCTTTGAACCACGGCGGACATAGCGGTTCATGGGTTTGTTCCAGGTTTCAAGTTCCGCGCAGGCAGTGGCATTTGGCCGTTGGGCAAATATCATAAGCTGTTCTTCAAAAGGATATTTGTACAGCCTGCCCGCCGCTTCGAGAAAGCCGGTCCAGCTCTCACGGTTGCCGGTCACTTGCCGGGTCTGGCGGTCGGCAAGCTCAGTGTAAAACTGTAACTTATTCGCCAATGACAGCCCCCTCATCATCCATGTATTCGTCGGCGATATAAAAGCCTATATCCGAAAAATCGGTATCAGTGAGGGCTTCCAGCTTGGTGATAGCCGTATGGAAAATCTCACGCATATCGGGGTCGTATACATCGGCAAGGCCCAGCTTCAAATCGGAAAGCAAGGCCCCACGGCTCGATGTATCGTAAATGCACATGAGGTTGATTTCCTCGGCTGTAAAGATTTCATTCATAGGCTCACATCTCCATTTCTTTAGATTTTTTGTTGTCCTGTTTCGGTTCGGACTGACTGCGGCTTTTCTCGGCGTTGGCTTTGAGTGTTTCAAGCACAGAGGGCTTTTCGCGCACTTTATCAAGAAAGCCGTCAAGCAGACAGGGGTGGGTGTTGCTGTAAATGTCTTTCATGCTCTGCGGAATTTCAAAACCTTTCGCCCATTCCTTGTTTTGTCTGGAGTAACGTCCGTCCCAATCGGCCCCCTGAACGACCTTTGCCAAAATAAGCTCCACCCGTTCAGCGCCGTATGTATCAAGCACCTGTTTTGCGGCATCTTTCATTTTATAGAAATTGCTGTCATAGCGAGATTCGTTGATAGCATCATGAATGGCATCACGGCACTCGGTATTGAGCTTTACATCGTCCCGATATTGGTCAAGCTCGCCATGCTCACGGGCATAGGGTATGGATTCACGGTAAACAGGTGTGCTTGCAGCGGGTAAATCCGCATCAGGCGGCGCTTTGCCGTCCTCCAGATTAAGCCCCAACATTTCGGATAGCTTTGTTTGGACAACAGGCTCAGCCATTGGATTTTCCTGCTCAGGTGCGGCAACCTCCGCTTGTTTCTCGTTCCCTAAAAAAGCGGGAAGCTCGGCAAAGCCGGTGTTATCTACATAGTGAGAGGTCAAATCGCCGTCCTGCTGAATGACAATAACATCGCTGACGGAAACACTGCGGCCGGTATAATCATGGGGATGGGCGAGATTGAATTGACGGTAGATTTCCTCCGGCGTGTCGGTGGGAAGCAGAGGGGCGGCGTACACAAGATTGTAGTTGGCTCTGTCCACGGTAAGGTTGTCGCTTTCAAGCTGATTCATGGAAGCGAAGCGGTGGTATCGCAGCTCGTCGCCGTCCTTTAGCTGATAGATGGCAAAGAAATCCGTATCGCCGTGAATCAGATTGGATTCTCGGACGGCTTCGCTGTCCTGTGCCTTTAGCTCGGCATATTCCGCTGATGCTTCCCATTCGCCTTTGGCTGTCAGCGACAATGATAAAATGTAAGAAAGTGGCGGTTAAAAAATGTAGTTTTTTGGCGGTTGGGAATGACATATGATACACTTTTTCTGTCTGCCTGTGAGCAAGACAGAAAGGGTGACAGAATGGAAGGAGACAACTGGATGGATATCCGAAGTGACCGCCAAAAAGGAATGAGCTACACAGAAATTGCCCGGAAGTACCACATCGACCCGCGCACAGCAAAGAAGTACGCAGAGAGCGACACAAAGCCTGAGTACAGTCTGACCGATTCCAAGCCGTCGAAGCTGGACCCGTATAAGGAGCAGATCGTGATCTGGCTGGAGGAAGCGCCGTACAGTGCGCTGCGGATATGGGAAAAGCTGAAAGAACACGGATTCGAGGGCAGCTACAGTATCGTGAAGCACTTTGTCCGAGGCAAGAAGGAGCAGCTCAACGAGAAGGCCACGGTACGGTTTGAGACAATGCCGGGGTTACAGGCCCAGGTAGACTGGGCTTTTTTTGAAGATCATGTTGTCTTGGAAAACGGGAAGATGCGAAAGCTGTATTGTTTCCTGATGGTGTTGGGGTACTCGCGGATGCGGTACATAGAGTTTGTGACAGACATGAGCACCAACACGCTGATCCGGTGCCACCAGAACGCCTTCCGGTACTTCCACGGCTACCCGGAGGAAATCCTGTACGACAACATGAAGCAGGTGGTGATCAAGCGGCTGCTGAAGCAGGAGGACAGCACGCTCAACCGGCAGTTTGAGGACTTTGCCGGGTTCTACGGCTTCAAGCCGGTGCTGTGCCGCCCATACCGGGGTCAGACAAAGGGGAAAGTAGAGCGGACGGTAGCATTTGTACGGGACAACTTCATGGTTGGAATCAAATACAATTCCCTGGACGGCCTCAATGGACAAGCTGTGGCCTGGTGCAACAAGGTCAACGGGAAGGTACATGCCACAACCAATGAAATCCCCTTTGAGAGACTAAAAAAAGAGGGTCTTAACCCTCTTTCCCGTGAATACATCATCGACAAGATTAACTTGAGGCGTGTACAAAAAGACTGCCTCATCAGCTATGCCGGCAATCAGTATTCTGTACCAGTAGAATACGTCGGCAAGGATGTGGCAGTCGTTGCTTTGGACAACATGCTTGCCGCCTACTACGAAGGAAAGCAAATCGCCCTGCACCGAATATCGTACCAGAAAAAAGACATGGTCGTCAATGCGCAGCATTACCGAAGATTGACCATCAAGCAATCCTTTGACATTGAAAACACCCTCCTGGAGGGCGACAACGTCATTGATTTCCCCATCAAGCCCCCCAGCCTGGATGTCTACGACGATGTGGCGGAGGTGGCGCGGTATGAGTGAGGTTTTGTATGAGCGACTCAAGGAGAACCTGGAAGCCCTCAAAATGCGGCACACTCTGGAAATCCTCGACAACTACTTGGAACGGGCCATCAAGGACGAGCTGAACATTGTCGATGTTCTCGACCATATTTTCACCGAAGAAGCCCGCAACAAACGCCAGCGGGCTTACGAGAAGCAGATTCAAATGTCTGGGTTTCCCATCAAAAAGACCCTGGAAGAGTTTGATTTCGCCTTCCAACCCTCCATCGACAAGCGCCAGATTGACGAACTTGCCACCATGCGCTTCGTGGAGAACGCCGAGAACATTGTGTTCCTCGGCCCTCCCGGCGTTGGCAAAACCCATTTGGCCAACGCACTGGGTATGGTGGCCGCTAAAAACCGCTATTCCACCTACTACATCAACTGCCACACCCTCATTGAACAACTCAAAAAAAGCCATTTCGAGAACCGGCTTCCCGACAAGCTGAGAACTCTCATCCGATACAGAGTCCTCATCATTGATGAAATCGGATACCTCCCAATGGACATTCAGGGAGCGAATCTGTTCTTTCAGCTCATCGCCAAGCGGTACGAAAAGGCTTCCACCATCTTCACTTCC
>JAJDGX010000048.1 GCA_030265885.1 Ruminococcaceae bacterium OttesenSCG-928-L11
AGCTTTGTCACCCACAAGCAGCCGAGCCTTCCCGTCCGCACCTGCCAGAGACGGGGTAAAGCCCGCCTCTTCGGTGCTGGTACGCTGGGGGGGGCGGACGGGGTCGCAACGGTATATCGATGTCAATGAAGGGCTGGAATCTGAAAGGTACTGTCAATAGTTGAACCTGTTGACAAGGTGATGTCAGCGCGCAAATGACCTCGATGAGATGATGGATAGCAAATACTGGCCAGAACACGGCGGCTTTTAGCCGTCAAACCGAACCCACCGGCTAGAAGCCGGTGGGTTCGGTTTGTGCTTATGATTCAGCAACGCTTACTTGTCGGAGCGGAAGAATGCGTGCGTCATGTCTCCAAATCCGGGATAGGTCTCATGGGCAAAATCAGGATACAGTCTTACCTCCTTGGGCGCGTCGATCCGGTTATAGGCAGCAAACTGAGTGGATGGAGGGCATGTGCGATCCAACATACCGGTAGCCATTAGTACCTGACCCCGAATTCGGGGTGCAAGATGTTGAACATCTACATAACCCAACTGGGTAAATGCCTTATCCTCTCTTTCGTGAAGGGGATCAAAATGGCGAAAGTAGTATGTGATCTCATCATATGAATTCTGTGCAAGTCCCATATCCCAGACTCGCTTATAATCACTGAGAAACGGGCAATATATGGCAAGGCGGTTGATTCGCGGTTCGAGGGAAGCACAGGCTAGGGATAAACCGCCTCCTTGAGAGCCTCCAGTAGCCATTACCCTTGTCTCATCCACCTCGGGCAAGGCCATAATCAATCCGGCCAGTTGAGCAGTATCCAACATGATGTGGCGCATAAGCATGTCATCGGGGTTGTATCCAAGTCCTCGAACAATCATTCCCTCATAGGTGTTTCCATTCATCCCGCCGGTGTCCTGGGAACGTCCGCCTTGGCCCCGGCAGTCCATGGCCGCAACCACAAAACCCTCCGCTACAAAGGCCAGCTTGTCACGCCACTCCCCGCTGTTACCCGAGTACCCATGAAACATAAGCACCGCAGGGCAATTTCGAGGGTTCCCTTTGGGCTTGAGGAGTTTTGCATAAATCCGCGCACCGCGAACACCGGTAAATGTCATATGAAAGCAGTCGGCCACAGAGGACTGAAAATCCGCTGGTTCTAAAGTGACTGCCGGCTCTACCGTGTTCATTTCAGCCAGAGCGCGATTCCAATATTGGTCAAAGTCGGCGGGTCTGGGGTTACTCCCGTTATATAAAGGCAACTGATCTACAGGCATGTCAAACGCAGCCATAATGCACTCTCCTTGTTGAATCTATCATCAATAACGGGGATGAGTCCTTCTCCAGAATATCACGATAAATCTTGAGAAAGCGAAATACCGGTCTCTGTTTTTCCGAAAAACTCTGGGAGCACCATTGGCTGCAGGTAAAGCCTCGCTCCGTTTTCGGAAATTACCTCAACGCGCAAGTATGGTTCCTTATGGTCTGGCCGATATGAGGCAATGTGCGTACGCTGTGCCTCCAACACTTTTCCGCCATATCCAATAAATCGGTATTCAAATTCGCGAATATAGCTGCTTTTTCCAGCGAATCCTGCCTCAATGCAAAGTGTCTCGCCGTCATACCTGAGCCACTTCAGCAGAACGCCGCTGGATACATAAAAACGACCGTGTCGGACAGCTTCCGCAATGTCCTGCAGGGCGGCAGATTTTGCAAATATTACATTATAGGCTCTTTCCATGTCTCGCCATTGGTGGAAATCATCGTTGCCAAATCCGTACACCAACCTGCCACGGGATAACAAGTGATCCCACGTGTCCAACGCAAGTCCCGACCCACTCAACCGGTAAATGACAGGATTTAGAATTTCAATGCCGGCAAAACCGGTAACCTCTTCTAGATGCTCCCAGTTCCAATACTCCTTATTAATCCAGTTAGGGTGACATAAGATTGCGAAGCCACCCGCGTCATTTGCATCCGATATCGCCTGTTGGTGGCCATTCTGCTGAAATTCGGTCACTCCAACCTGAATCAAATGAGGATGTTCACTGTATTCAATTGCGTCCAGCAATTCAATGCCTTCTATTGTCTCATCTTTGGGAAGGTACATATTGTGATTCGAGATGGCTACAGCATGATATCCAGCTTGTTTGTACGCCTGCGCCACGGCATCCATTGGTAGTTCGCCGCATTTTCCCTTCACACATACTCCCGCATGTGTGTGAAAATTGACTTTTAGGGGTAAATAGGCATCTGTATCTTGGTAGGGATTCTTGTACACCTCTATCAAACACCCTCTCTTTATTATGAACCGAAAGAGTCGAATACCCCGCCCAACGTTGTTGGGCGTGCCCTATGGGACGTATTTTTTCCCCTTTCGTCCAACGCGTTGGGCTTGTCCCGGGGAGGTTTATTGCAACTGCAGTTTCTTCCTCTTTATTATATTGGTAATCCCTTTTCTGGGCGCCAGTCGTTTCAACGGACAAGCCTTGTAGGCGAAAAATCAAACATATCCTTGAAAAAACACAGTTGTGGCTGCCGTATGGAAAACGTGAGTGGTGTTTGCTCAATATATTGATTTACATTGTCAAGCTCACGGTCGATTTGGTTTGCTTCTTCCTCTGTGGGAGTCGATGTCAGATAGGCCAGCGAAATATGAAATCCGTAATCATCATGATTGGGGAAGCGGATGCCCAGGCGTTGAGATACATCGTTCCTGTACGCAACTAGCTGGGCCCGACTCTCCTCTGTTGCCGGCTCCAAGCGCACCGTCAGTGCGCTGCCCAGCTGTATGCGCTTCCACCTCATTCGGATTTCCGTTGGTTGTTGCACCTTTGCAAATTCCCGCTTAAACAGAGCGTCCACATCATCCAGCGGTGTGTCGAGAGACAGTAGGCTTGTCCAGTACCCCTCTCGGCGGTTCTGATCGCACACTCCCTCAATAACCGTCATATGGTAGCTGGAAGCCGGCAACCAAGAAAAGGGAGTCCTCTCCACCGCATGTAAGAGCTTGTCGACAAGACCGCACAACTCCTGATAGATTTTCATGGAATCGTCTATCTTGCTGATTATGGTATTCCCAGGAAAGACGCGAACTGTGCCGTCCTGGTTGAATTTTCCGCCTATATTTGCAGCTACATATCTGGAATATTCGGCGACTGTACTCATCTGCTCCCCTTCTCTCTCCAATACTTGCGTCGATGCCTGATGCTAATAGATATCCACTGAATATACTTGCACGGATTTACTCCCCCATGTACCCTTTAAGGCGATGTCAACAACAGAGATGCCGGCGGGTATTTCCATTTTCCAGAGGCGCTGGTAATTGTTGTCGACCCGGATGGTATCACATGTACCATCCTCCCCATGCAGTGTGACATCAAACTGTCTGACAATCGTGCCGGGAACAGAAACTGGCATAAACCCAGCGTCGATATTGCATGCCATGGGATATGTGCGAATTTTGGAATCATGTCCGCTATAGCACTCCCGGTTCAAATCACTGTCAAACACTATGCGAAGAGTTTTGCTTTGTGTCAGCTGCTCAAAGGAAATTTTGATGGTATCGCCAGGTTTCCCCGACCAAAAGTGACAGTGTTCCGCCTCGTTTCGTTCCATGCCGTCAAGTAGGATTTCGGGGTTAGATCCGGGCGCATGAATCGTCGCCGCCTTCATGAGGGACGAAGCCTCTCGTTTATGAAAGGGTAGATAACAATCGTCGTCCATCAGGATTGTTTGCAATTCCCTGATATGGCTGCTGTAAATATCACGGGGCAGTGTTCTATACTTTTTGCACAGCCACGCTGCTGTTCCTGCGGCCTGCCCCAGGGTGCCGCAGGTCGCCATGACACGAGTGGAAGAAAGGGCACTGTGGGTTGTGCTGATATTGCGCCCCGCAAACAGCAGATTGTCTATATTTTTCGAATAGATGCAGCGATAGGGCAAACCAAAGGGCGCAGGGGCGGGATGAAAGATGGTGGGCTGTTCAGATGTTTCAATGCCCGCCGGGTGATGGTCATCCATCTTCCATCCCCCATAAGCTATCAAATCGTCGAAATGGCCGCCTGTCCGCACATCGTGTTGGGTGACAATGTGAGCCCCAACATATCGCCGGCTTTCCCTCTTTCCTGGCAGAAAACCGACCCAGTCAAGTTCCCAGTTGTCCGCCTCAAAACATCCGCTGTTTTTGATGAAGTCCCAAACGCCAAAAGCCACCTTGAGAAGCTGATCCCGCAGCTCCTCTGTGTCGTGGATGGAATCCTGCATGCCACCTAGCTCCATCCACCAGAAATTGGTGTCGTGCCAGTTTTTACGATCCCGCTCAGGGATAAGGCGGAAGGGGAGGCTGTCCTTGTCATACCGATTGGCCCAAACAGGCGGCGTGTAGATTGATTTTCCAGGCGTCTCCCGCGCCTGAATCAGGCAACTCATCCCCATGGTACGATTGTCGGACTCCGCAGGTGCGATATCTTCACCAAACTCATCCCGCCCCTCCCGCCCCATGCGAAACTCCGCGCCTGTCAGCGGGGCCAAAACGCTATCACCCGAACAATCGGCAAAGATATCTGCCGTAACATAGTGCCACGTCTGGGTGGTTGTCTGCCAGCCGGAAACTGCGATGATGTGGTTCCCATCCATCTCCGCCTCACAGACGGAGCAGTTCAAAATCAGGTCAATGTTGGGTTCAAAACGCACCTTCTCATACAAAACACTGTCCCAGATGCTGAAATTTAGTGTGGGGTTGCGGTATATGTTCTCCAACGCAAATTCCTCCAGCAGCCCTGTCTCACGGTTGTTTTCTCCGTGGGAGCCCCGGATCCACATACGAACCTCGCTGGATGCGTTTCCGCCCAATACAGGGCGATCCTGTATTAGTACAGTTTTGCTTCCGTTTCGCGCCGCCGCAATAGCGGCACACATACCGGCGATGCCTCCTCCTACAACGCAGAAATCCACCTTGTGTTCCACTTTTCTGAACCCACTTATGCTTGCCTGCTGTATCAAACCGACACCCTCCTAACAGTAGTCCTTTCACACGACAATTCTGTCCTGATGCTTGCGATCATCGTATCATCCCTCTTGTTATCAAGTCAATATACCCATAGCAAGTGTGTAGAAAATGGGGATAAAATAACTGAATTGCTCTATGTTGGCCACTGTTCCCCCGGTTGGCATTTGTCTTTCAGGAGAATTCGATCGGCAAGTCGATCACGGAGACGGTTCCCACGCCGGGGTTACTGTAAATCCTCATACCGTATTTAGCACCATAATACAGCTTAATTCGCTGCTGAATATTGGACAGGCCTATGTGGTTAAACTTTCCCGAACCGTTATACCCCTGCGATGGCTCCAAAATATGAGGAGGCACGACAAAGCCCATTCCGTTATCATAAACGGTAATTCGCAGAGCATCCCGGTTTCTACTGCATCGGATCAGGATTTTCCCATCCTGTTCCTTTGGTATGATACCGTGATAAATTGCGTTTTCCACCAGCGGCTGCAACAGCAGCTTTGGCACCGGGTACGCAAGGAACTCATCCGGTGCCTGTATTCTCAGATCAATTTCTCTATCATAGCGAGCCTTCATGATATCAACATAGGCATGTTGAGTTTCCAATTCCTTTTCCAGGGACACCATATCACCGGTTCTATCATAGGTGCCAGCAAGCATCAGTGTAAATGCGCGAATCAGGTTTGCCGCTTTTTCTGTTTGCTTTTGCTTGGAAAGTGTACTGATGCACATTAGTGTATTATATAGAAAGTGTGGGCCGATCTGGCTTTGCAGCATTTTAATTTCAAAGAGATCCTTTTCTTGCCGGATATGCTTGTTGTGCTCCACCAGCTCCCGGATAGTGGAGCTCATGGTGTTGTAGCTGTCTATCATTTCTTGGAACTCCCCTGAAAATCGGTTCTCTAAGGGTTCCGGCAAGATTCCGTCATCTTTTACTGTCTGCATGCGGAGAGTGAGGTAGCGGATAGGCTTTGTGATAGCGTAACTCAACAGGTACGAGACCAAAAGCAGGCTGCCGAATGCTATGACAATTGTACCGGCTGCATTCCTCCGCAGCTGCCGGACAGCCTGATGAACCCGGTTCCCGTTGTGCAGCACATAGATGTTGAGATTGTCCATGATGTCTCGTCGGATAACCTGCAGCTCCGCCCCTTCAAACTGTATGGCGACCGGCACGGTATCCGTGGCCTTTGCCCCGCTTTCCGTGACACAGCGAAGCAACGCCTCGCTCTGCTCCCCTGTAATCTGCTTCCCGAACAACAGGGCTTGGGTCTGACCCGCCGGACGGATAGCAGGGTCGTTCATCACTGCTTGCCCATCGGCTACAAAGAAAAATGCCATATCGTCATTCTGATAGTGCTGCTGCATATGACGAATAATGGAGCCCATATCAATATCCGCAGCGATCCAGCCCACATGGTCACGCCGTGTAGGATTTCTCACTGCATAGAACACGGGAACCGTATCCCGCGAGATATGGGTGGAATAAGGAGCACCTCTGGACATGTAGGGATTGTATTCCCTGTCCAGCGCCTGTTCAATGCATTCATTGCCATATACGGCGAAGAGGGCCGGCTTGCTGCAATATACCGTATCCCCGTCATAGAAATACAGGGTTTGGATGAGGCCTGGGTTGCTGTTCTGCACCTGATACAGCAGAGTATGGATTTCCTGCTCATTTCCGCCAAATAGCAGATCCGTATCCAAGACGGTTGCGCGGAGGACCATTTCTGCAGCACCCATTTTTGCCTCTGCCGTTTGTCGCAGGGAATCCAGCCGAAAAATGATTTCACTGCCTATTTCCCGTTCCGTGTATTTGCTCGCCGCCTTCAAATTCACCAGGGTCAGCACAATAAAGACCGTAATGGCCACCAAGGACATTGCGACAAACAGCTTGGAGGAAAAGGATAACTGCGGCCGCCTAATCATGGGGGGCCTCTTTGTGATGTGCCGGCCTGTAATCGCTTGGATGACGACCGGTTATCTCCCGAAACAGGTTCCAAAAGTAACGGTAACTGCCAATACCCACCGCGTCAGCGATCTCATACACCTTCATATTTGTTGTTTTCAGTAGCTCTATGGCTGAATGAATCCTGGTTTCATTCAGGACTTCATTGAACCCCTTGCCGGTATCCTTTTTAAAAATCCTACCCAGATGATTGGTGGACAGGTGAAGACGCTCCGCAATGTCAGAGAGTTTGACGGGCTCTGTATAATGGCGCTCTATATAGTACAGCGTCTGCAGCACCTCATATCGCTTGGAGCTTCTGTTATTACAAGCTTCCAGACAATCGTGAAACAGCACGATCACCTCATCAAAGGCGTCGGCGGAAAAGATTTTATTCACAAAGACGATGTTGTCCCCCTCCTGCAGCTGCTGCTGAATCCACCCCGATATGAATAGCTTGAGGACATTGGGGTCGAGCCAGGCATTGCTGCAGGCACCGCGTACTTCCTCCAAACCGGCCGAATCCACACGTCCGGTATTCCGCATGGCAACGAGATAATCCCCAACCAGTTCCAAGACCTCTTCCTGGCAAGCCTCGGGCGAGGAAAGGTCACAGAGCAAAAGAGGTGCATTGTGGTAGAAGAAAATGCATTCCATTTTGGCGGAATTCAGCGCAAACCGGGAATAGATGCTGGCATCCGAAGCCACGATCGCCTTCGACGTGCAAAAGCGGCAGGCTTGGCCTCCCACGCCATTTAATCGAGAGAATAGCTGCGATTGAAGCGAAAGGAGCGTCTCGTCCGTCTCCGGTGGAAAGTGCAGGATAAAACCGTTTTTCATGTGCCTGTACAGGCGGTAACCGGGATGTCCGCCTACCGCCTTATCCACTTGTCGCTTCACCTCTGCCCAGGATATTTGTCCATAATAGTACAGTGCACACACGGCGGATGGAAAGCGGATATGCCGCAACAACATGGACAAATCCGGCCCCTCGGGAGATTCCATCCCATGCTGCAGTGCATATTCCAAAGCCTCCCGTTCCACCTCATCCGCCTGGTATTGCACAGAGCGCTCCCTTGCGATATTGTGTCGTGCACGCTCGAGCAAGCCGCCCAACTTTTCCTCATCCAGGAACAGCTTAAGCAAATAACCCGCAATTCCCAGCTCTATGCCCTTCTGTGCGTAAGAAAACTGATCGTGACAGGTCAAAAAAATAATCTGAATGGGAGACGCCTCCTCCCGGAGGGCCCTTGCCAGCTCAATCCCATCCATAACTGGCATCTCAATATCCGTAACCAGCACATCCGGCTTGATTGCGCGGCACAGCTGCAGTGCCTGCCTTCCGTTTGACGCCTCCCCCACCAGACACGCGCCGTATGCATCCCATGGAAACAGAGCCAGCTCCTGTCGGATATGGCTTTCATCGTCGACGATTAAAACGGAGACCATTGGTTGTACTGCGGCCATATGTGCCACCTCCCTGATCGAATGATAAAGCGACAGGCTTCCGTGACATCATGATATCGCAGCAATATGGCAATGTCAACGATATCACCGATTTCATCCATCAATTGACAGAATTTATGTATATATTTCAGTCATATATCCTGGTATCATTTGATACAAAGAAACAATAAAGGAAGATGTGTGTGACTAAGAGGCAAAAGAGCGGCGGTCTGCTGGGCCGAATCATGGAGCACCGGGCATATTACATAATGCTTTTGCCAGGGCTTATCTATTTCGCAATTTTTAAGTTTGCGCCCATGTATGGTGTTATCATTTCATTCAAGGATTTCCGCATGAACTCCGGCATCACCAACAGTCCCTTCGCGAGCCCCTGGTATAAACATTTTCTGGACTTTTTCTCCTCCCCTTTCTGGGGTGAGCTGTTGGCTAACACCATTGCTATCAGTATGTCCAAGCTATTACTGGGTACATTGTTTGCCCTACTGCTCGCCTTGATTCTCAATGAATGTCGCTCCTCTCTGCTGCGCAGGACAGTCCAGACCATCACCTATATGCCCCACTTTTTCTCATGGGTAGTGGTATACGGAATCGTATATATCTTTGTCTCAGAAAACTCCGGTATCGTCAACCGATTTCTCAATGAACTGACCGGAAGCACAATTCCGTTTCTGACATCACCCCGGTATTTTCGCTCTGTTCTGTATGTTTCTCATATTTGGAAGGGGATGGGCTACAGTTCCATTGTCTATTTGTCCGCCATGGCCTCCATCGACATGAACCTTTATGAGGCCGCCCTAGTGGACGGTGCAGGGAGATTCCGCCGTATTTTCCATATTACATTGCCGGGGATCCGCAGCACTATCATCATGCTGTTGATTTTGAATATCGGCAATATATTGAATGCGGGCTTTGACCAGATTTTTGTCATGTATAATTCCCAGGTATATTCCGTAGCTGACATCATCGACACTTGGGTTTATCGTGCAGGGCTTCAGGAGATGCGATTCAGTCTGGCAGCTGCAGTGGGCCTATTTAAGAGTGTCATTGGGTTTATTATGGTATTTGGCACGAATAAGCTGGCGAAAATATGGGAGGAGGGAATCTGGTGATTAAGAGAGCCACAATAGGTGAAAAAATATTTGATAGCGCTATATACTTCGTTCTTGCCGTATTGTTTGTCGTCTATTTTGTACCTCTGATATATGTGGTGATTTCCTCTGTCACTCCCTACAGTGAGGTAGCTCGCAGCGGTGGGCTCGTCATCATCCCCAAGGAGATCACCCTCAGCGCTTATTCTCAAATCTTCAAGCAGGGGTTGATTCCCCGAGCCCTGGGCGTTACAGTATTTGTTACAGTGGTGGGGACATCTCTATCCATGGCACTCTCCGTATTACTGGCCTATCCTCTCAGTAAGCAAACTCTTCCTGGGCGCAAGTTTATCCTGCAGGCACTGGTGTTCACCATGTACTTCAGCGGCGGACTCATCCCCACCTATCTGATTGTCCGCCAGATGGGAATGCTAAACACCGTATGGGCTATGATTATTCCCAGTGTAGTCAGCACCTACAATGTCATGCTGATTCGAAATTACTTTCAAAACATTCCCGCCGAGCTCTTTGAAGCCGCTACCATTGACGGATGTGGCCCCACCCGCTCCCTTTTGAGCATTGCTCTTCCATTGTCGCCGCCTGTATTAATGACAATCATGCTATTTTACATGGTAAGCTTCTGGAACACTTTCTACGCAGCGATCTACTATATCAACGACCCCAATCTGAGACCACTTCAAGTAATCCTTCGGGATATCCTGAACAGTGTAGTGGGAAACATGGAAAATGTTGATGTCAATATCCCGTCCATGACCATTCAGATGGCATCCATCGTTGTAACATCCGTGCCCATTATACTAGTGTACCCTTTCATCCAGAAGCATTTCACCAAGGGCATCATGATGGGTGCGGTAAAAGGTTAAAGCAGATGAACAAAACGCCACACAGAGTTTCGTTCATTTGTCCAATTTAGAGGAGGTTCATATGAATACTGCAGTGAAGAAGTGTATCGCCCTGTTCCTCGCCATCGTCGCTACTGCGAATCTGGCAGCATGCGGAAGCGACCCCGGCAGCTCAGTACCCGATGTCGAGTCATCCCATTCCGTAGCATCATCGGAGACTCCCTCATCCCAAGCCCAGTCGGAAACCGAAACGGCGCCCTCGCTGCCGGATAAGCCGGTGGATGTGGAGGGAATGGTGCACATCTCTACCGCCGTTCTACCCGACAAGGCAGACAATTTTGTGGAAGAAACCATTCGAGAAAAAATCAAGGTTAATCTGAATCTGACTACCTACGGCACTATGGAGGATTTGCAGACGAACCTAAACCTGCGGTTGATGAGCGGAGATGCCCCAGACTTTTTTGTCGTCAATGGGCGGACAAATCTTTCCACCTATGTACAGGAAGGCTTTCTGCTAAACCTGGGCGACTACGAGGATCGGATGCCCAACGTCTTCGCATTTATGGGAAACGCCAAGGCTTCCGGTATGATTGACGGTCAACAATACGCAATTGCCAAGCGCCCCTACGGGTTCCGAAATGGCTTATGGATTCGCAAGGATTGGTTGGATGCCCATGGGTTACCAATTCCCACCACCTTGGAAGATTACATCAATGCCATTCGAATAATCGCGGCCTCAGATCCGGATGGAAACGGACACAACGACACCATCGGCCTTACCGGCATCGGACTGGACACCATGAGTCAGTTTTACGGGGCATATGGTGTAGGCAATCACAAGGCCTTAGTATTGGAGCCAGACGGCAGCATCTCCTCTCCCCTGTATGAGCCTGCCTTCCGCGAGGCACTGACCCTCATTAAGTCTTTGATAGAAGAAGGGCTGATTGACAAAGAATTCCTTGCCAGCAACAACAATATTCTGTCAGACAAATTCATACAGGGATCCGCTGTCAGCTTTTTTTCTGCCTGGTCCGCTTTGTTGAAACCAGCTGTATTTGATCCGATGCTGGAAAACAACCCGGGTGCGGAGTGGATTATGCTGGATGGCCTACAGGGCCCTTATGACAACTACGCAGGACAATACGATGACATCTCCAACTCCGGTCTGTATAGCTTTTCCTCCCTGCTTGAGGGGAATCAAGAGAAAACCGAAGCAGTTTGCAGGCTCTTTGACTATCTTGCCCACGGAGAGGGACTTGATCTTGCACAGTTTGGCATTGAAGATGTGCATTTTACAAAGGATGCCAACGGCAATTACAACACCATTGAGGGAACAGGTTCTCAGACAGATTTCACCTTTATCTATCAGCTGGTAGGACGAGACGAGCTCCCCTATTGTCAGGTAAAGTTTGCCTACGCCTATGAGGAAGCCGCATTCGCCTATAACCGCAAACGGGTTTCCACAATCAATTCCATTGTCCAGAACCCCGAATGGTATAAAGCAGCGGACGCCAACCGATATATTGAAGAGGAAATCACCAAATTCATATTTGGTAACCGCTCTCTTGATGAGTATGATTCGTTTTTAGAAGTGCTGAACAGCACATATCAATATGATAAATTCGTCCAAGACGCTCAGACACAATACAAGCAGCTCATCAGCGATTAATTGCGGTCAGAGCATCGCATTTGACTTAGGGATAATGGGGTAAGCGCAAATCTGGAGTTGTACCACATGCAACCGTCCCATATTGTCATACGCATAGTTCAGATATCTTGTAACCGTCAAACCAAGTCAGACCTGCTCAAAACGATTATGAAACGGTACAATAGCTTCATATAGAGGTTGAAAAAGCTTCTGTGAGAACGATATTGCGGGGAAAGCGCGTCAAATTCCTGCCAGGAGAAGCCCGCTTCATCCTCCCCAGAAAGGGACATGTCCTCCCAAGAGAGACATCTGCCATGGGCATTTCCCCAGGCCATGCCTTCATACGGCGTCGCCATAGGCATACCCGCTCCGCGATACACCGTGGATGTTGTAGGCTGATAGGAAGCCAGCCAATCCCATGTGGCGCCTTCCTCCCGCGCCCACTCTTCCCAGGATTTATCCAAAAAGCTAAGGGCCCACCATGTCAAGCCCCGGGGATGCTCAGGCGCTTCCCCCGGCTCTTCCATAATGCTTTCATCCAGGTATTGTTCCAGCTCGTAATAGGCAGCGCCGTCGACCTCTTCCCAGGAGATAGTTGCAGTCTCTCCCTCACGCAAAGAAGGAATGTTCAACAGCCTGGGTATGGCTTCTGCCGTTATATTGGCCGGAGTAACTCCGACTTGATTCGTAAGCAATCAGTTTCCCTCCATTTTTCAATATTAAAGCAAAATGGGATGCACACTATGCACCCCATTTTGTTGTTATGTGGCGGATAGGATGAATTTTCAAAATACGCCTTTTTTAAAGGGCTCCTATCATGGAACTTTTCTTCATTACTATAACGAAAATTTAAATCCTTGGCCGTTAATCGTAAATCCTGAAAATGAAACTAAAAAATATGCAGCAACATCATTAGAAGGAATTTTGGGAAATGAGATATTAACTGCTAACCCAATATTCCCGTATTGCTCAGCAGCGGCAGTACCTAGCGTTGTGTATTGTCTGCTGTTTATATTGCTACCTATCCCAAACGTTCGTGTGCCGCCATTTAAATATGAATAGTCACTTCCGTATGCGCCAAAGCCATATGAGCCGGAAGCGCGCGCACTTCCCCCTCTCTGCACAACAACCGACATTTCATCACCTGCCGATATCCGTCTTGTAAAGGGAGTAAGCATCATATAAAAAGATGCCGTTATATCAGATACCGTCGAGCCGGTCATCATAACGCGCACATAGTTATCTGAAACGGATAATTCAGACACATTTGCTTGCGAAACAACTTTGATTTTTTGCTCAAGTGCAGCGGAACGCCATACCCCATTGACATTTACGTAAGGTGCGTTTGAAGAGCGCCATGTTCCGCCAATGTTACTCGTACCTCTTGTAACCGTCCGCCAAACCCCATTTATGTTCGTATATGCAGGCATCTCGCATCACATCCTGGCCAAAAGTTGCTGCAATTGCAGTTCCATATATGTAATCTGAGCAATTTTTACTACATAGATGCTTTCGATTTCCGGGGGGGCCAGCGTACCCGGCACACTCTGCGACTCCCTGTTTTCCAGACTGGCAGACAGATAAATGGAGTAATGCTGACCGATGTCATTTTCGGTCATCTCTCCAGCCTCATCGTATACTTTGGTGTAGAGATGCTTTGTTTTATCCTCATCCTGAAAATAGGAAACCAGCGTATCAAACGCAATTCCTTTCACAGGGATTTCGATAGTCAGCACATCCCGGTTCGCATTCTGTACATATTGCTTCGACCCATGGATTGCTTTGACCTCCAACTCCGTATTATCCGCAAGCAGCAGCATTGTTTTATTGGTATTTTCCATTTTTATAACTCCTTTTTTCTTGTTAAATTATTCGTATTGCATCCAGATGTCTCCACTGGCTCCGCCACTGGGGCCGGCTGTGGACATGATAGTATTTCGTACCTGTCGGGTTGTATAGTTGGCGTTGCTCTGGGCCACTACCGCTCCGGGAAAGGTTCCGGCCGTGATTGTGGCTGCCGACTGGTTGTGGGCATTGGGGTTCGCTGTGATTGTAATGTCGCTAGTTCCATTGAAGGCCTTCCCGTTGATGGCTCGGGCCGTCTGGAGTCTGGTGACAGTCACAGCGTTGCCGGTGCATGCCGCTGACGATGCCGCGCTGCTGACGGAGAAATTGGACGGGTTATACACATACATATTAACACCATCTGTACCACCACCCCACACCCATGCAGGCTGTCCACCCAGTCCGACCCAGTTGAAGGTCATGGGGGCGCTGGCGCTGCCGTTCCGGCCAAGTGTCGACGCAGTCCCGCCATTGGCCGGGAGAGATGCCGGAAAGTCGGAGATTTGGCTCTTGGTATGGGTATGAGCAGTCGCGGTAAATGTACTGGGTTTACCCGTTACTCCGCTCCATGGAACACTCGCTGCAGTCCCGCCATTGGCCGGAAGCGATGTCGGAAAGTCTGTTATCTGGCTCTTCGTATGGGAATGCGACTTTGCGGAAAATCGTCCATCCGCTGTGTCTTTCGCATAAACGGTGTCGGCGTTCGCCTTTTCGGCCGCAAGGGCGCGGAGTTTTTCATCGATAATCTGATTGTCTGTGTTGAATTCCTCCATCCTGGGCTTTTCGCTTGGTATCCATACATTTAGGCCCAAAGGAGTCTTGCTTGCAGACATAAGGTACCTCCATATCTTAAATTAGCAATTCTACATTGCCTTTAAGTAAATTATACGTTGCTTTTTGCTGTTTGTTAATAGTTTATAGAAGTTTTGTTCTTTTTTATAACCGGGTGGAATGGTTGTATTTGCACATATTTTGCCCGGATCTGGTCAGAAATTCGTTCTCTCTCCCTGTAGAATGAGGATAGTGGCAATGCCACGTCGAGCGGGTTCACAAAAAGGGAGGATACTACTGTATGCATATTGATTACGGCGAGATTCTGCGGCGGGAAATCACCCCGGCACTGGGGTGCACCGAGCCTATGGCCGTTTCCCTGGCAGTGGCCCGGGCCGCTGAGACAGCGGGACGCCCCATTGAGCGGGTGTCGGTGCAGGTCAGCAGAAATATTCTGAAAAATGCGATGAATGTGGGTATCCCCGGGACGGATATGGTGGGGCTGGACATTGCGGCGGCTCTGGCGGCCATTGGCGGGGACTCCGCTGCGGGACTGGAGGTGCTTGGAGAAATACAGGAGCACCACATCGCCGCTGCCCGGGATTTGCTGCGGCAGGAGCGGGTGGACATCGCCCTGGCCCAGACGGATCGCCTCCTCTACATCCGGGCCGTTTGCCATGGGGAGCGAGGCTGCGGGGAGGTCGTCATCGAAAATACACACACCGGCATTGCCTCTGTTCGGCTGAACGGGCAGGAGCTGGCGGAGCCGGTGGGGCAAGCCGATTTTCAGGCGGCGGCCCGTTCGGATCAGGCCATGACATTGGCCGGAATTTACCGATTTTCCATTGAAACACCGCCGGAGGATTTGGCATTTCTGCTGCAGGCGGTGGAGATGAATGAGCGCATCGCCGAGGAAGGCATATCCAATGGCAGCGGTGCCGCCATCGGCAAGCATTTGCTGGCCTCCTACACCGGGGGCACCTCTCCCGGAGAGCTGGGTGTTTACGCCGCTGCATATGCGGCTGCGGCCTCCGATGCCCGGATGGCGGACTCCGGTCTGCCGGTTATGACAACGGCGGGCAGCGGAAATCAAGGGCTTACGGCGACCCTTCCCGTGGCGGTGCTGGCCAAACGGCTGAACGCCGGACAGGATGCCATGCTGCAAGCCTTGGCTCTCAGCCAGCTTGTCACGATTTTTGTGAAGCGGCACATTGGTTCGCTGTCGGCCCTTTGTGGGTGTGCGGTGGCGGCCTCCATTGGGACGGCCTGCGGCATCACGCTGCTCTACGGCGGCACCTATGGGCAGGTGGAGGCGGCGGTCATCAACATGGTGGCCGATATCTCCGGCATGATCTGCGACGGCGCCAAGGCGGGCTGCGCACTGAAAATTGCCACCGCTGTCAGCTGCGCCATGCAGTGCGCCCAGCTGGCCTTGGGCGGGGTGGTTATCTCCGGCCGGGACGGCATTGTCTGCCGGGATGCCGACAGCACCATCGCCAATCTGGGGCGGCTGGCCAATCCCGGGATGGTGGGTACCGACCGCGTCATACTGGATATGATGCTGGCCAAGGGGCCCGGCGACCACGCCCCTGTCCCGGTGGGAAGCGGCATTGCCTGATGGCTTTCACTCGGTTTTTCATATCTTATTTATATAAAAGGAGGATTCCCCATGAACAAGCGCGAACGGGTACTGAACGCCATGAACTGCCTCCCGGTGGACCGGCCCCCCGTGGGCTTCTGGTTCCACTTTTCCGGTGAGGAAGCAAAGGGGCAGGCCTGCATCGACGCCCATCTGCGGTTTTACAACAACAGCAAGGTGGACTTCGCAAAGGTTATGTGTGACAGCTATTTCCCCTTCCCCATCCCGGAGAGCATCAAGGAACCCGCTGACTGGGCCACTTTGCAGCCCATCGGCAGGGATCATCCCTTCATTCAGGAGCAGCTGGCCCGGGCCAAGGGCGTAAAGGAGGGGCTGCAGGAGGATATCTGTGTATTTTACAATGTGTTCGCCCCCTTTTCCTCCATTCGCTTTGGCAGCTCGGATGAGTTTGTCATGCGCTCGCTGCGGGAGGCCCCGGAGGCTGTTGCCCACGCCCTGAACGTCATCGGGCAGGACAACGCTCTGCTGGCTGAACTGATGGTGACAGAGGCCGGGATGGACGGCGTCTATTACTGTGTACAGGGCGGCGAGGGCGATCGCTTCACCTATGAGGAGTATCGCCGGCTTATCACACCCAGCGATAAGATGGTGCTGGAGCATGTCAATCGCTTTTCCACCAACAACATCCTTCACTGCTGCGGCTGGGCGGGAATTAAAAACCGTATGGAGCTGTGGCAGGATTATCCGGCCAAGGTCATCAACTGGGCGGTGTTTGTGGAGGATTTGACCATTGAGGCAGGGCGAGAGTTTTTCTCCGGCAAGGCGGCTTTGGGCGGCTTTGACAACCGGAAGGAAGCGCCGCTGTACTCCGGCACCAAGGATGAGGTGCAGCGCTTTGCCCGGGAACTGGTAGCGGCTAACCCGGCACCCGGCTTCCTCATTGGCGCGGACTGCACCCTGCCGGCAGATGTGGAGCGGGAGCGCCTGAACTGGGTGGTAGAGGCCATCTCGGAGTAAGGAATCCCGATAAAAAATCCCCG
>JAJDGX010000049.1 GCA_030265885.1 Ruminococcaceae bacterium OttesenSCG-928-L11
TCAAAGGTGTAGCCGGACACCGCACCAACGCTGACATCGTCGACCAGCACCTGGTTGATGATGTAGTTGTTGTAGGGGGTGATGGCAAAGGTGAGAGTGCCGAACTCGGCGACGGATGCATTGCCGGAGGGGGTGATGCGTCCGCCTGTGCCTGCATCGGCTGCGATGGTATAGGTGGGTACGGTGTTGCCCCGTGTTACTCGGGCGGTGACGGTGGTGTTGTACTGGGGGTCTACGCCGTCAAAGGCGATGGAGATGGTGGAGGTGCCTTCGCGGACAGCGTCGACGCGAATGTTGCCGTCGGCATCCAGAGTTTCGGGGGTGGCGGTGACAGAGGAGCCGTCTACGCTGACAGTGGCGCCGGTGGCGCTGAAGCCCAGGCTGACGCTGATGTAGGCGGTTTTGACACCGGTGAGATCCAGATTAATGGGGTCGTCGGAGACGACGGTGGGATCCTCAGAGGGGACAACGGTTGGCTCCTCCGGATTTACGATGACCTTGGCCACGGTGGAGTGAACGGCAACCGCGTCGGTGGCGCTTACCTGGCAATAGTACAGGTACACGCCGCTGGCAAGATCCGCGGGAAGCGCGAACTCTGCGCTTGTCGCGCCGTCAAGAAGGGTGCCGTCGGCAGTGGAGCCGTCCTCGGTGGAGAACCACTGATAGGAGGGGGCAGAGCCGTCGCTGACGGTGGCCTCAACAGAAAGGGTTTCGGTGATAGCACCTGCGGTTACGGTAAGTTCCGCTTCCGGCTGGGTGGTGATGGAGATGACCGGGGTCTCGGGCTCGCTGTTGCCATCCAGGAAGTTGGGGACTTCCTCCCAGCCTGTTGCGGCGTAGTTGGACATCCAGGCTGCGCCATAGGCGGGATTGGAGCCCTCGCCTGCGTAGGCCTTTACGCTGCCGCCTGCTTCCTTGATAAACTGGGTGGTGGTGGAGTAACCGCTTTCGGAGTTTTCGGCCGGGAATTTGCATCCCACAATACCAGGAGCCGCGTTGTCCTGTGTTGCGCCGCCCTGGGCAATGACCTTGCCGGTGGGGCCAACCTTCATAACAGGCTCGTCGGGGTAGGTGGAGGTGCGGATGCGGGTGAGGAAGATGCCGTAGCCGCCCTGATCCTGAGTGGTGCCGGTGGCGTTTATGGTGCCGTTTACGGTGAGGTCACCGACGATTTTCGCACCGTGACCGTCATAGTAAAGCATATCGCCGCTGGAGTGCAGGTAGGAATATCCGTTGCCGATGACTGTCAGGTTGCCAGTGGGGGTGATGGTCAAGTCGCCGGTAAGAGAGCGTGTCGAGTACGGTTCGGTTTGAATGCCGTTTGCGCCTTCTGCGGTCACGGTGGAGCTTACAGTGAATTCAGAGCCGAAGCGGCCCCAGATTCCCGGGGAAGAGGAGCGGGAAATGGCGGTGAGAGGTGCACCGATGTTTATGGAGGCGGCGTAAACCAGCAAGCCGGTTCCCCCGTCGCTTTCCGCGCGGATGGTGCCGCCGGTGATTTCCAGATGGGAGGGCTCGCGGATGGTCTTGCCGGTGCCGCCGTTGCCGTCGTAATACTCGGCTTCGCGGATGGTAAGGCCGTGGCTGTTGGAACTGTCGCCGCCATAGGCATAGACGGTGCCGCCGGTGATAGCGCTGTCGCCCTGCATATAAATGCCGTTGTAGAGGCCTGTGCCGGTAACATCGGCGTCAATGGTGCAGTTGTAGAGGCTAATGGCGGAGCCGGTGGGGAAGGAGACGTTCCAGGAGCCGTCGCCGGTGATGAGGGTGTTGTACATGCGCGCACCGCTCTCCAGGCCGATGGCGTCGCCGACGGTTATGGTGTTGGTTCCCTCCAGATTAATGGTGACATCGCCGGTTTCCGGCTTGCGTTCGGTCAGGCAGTTGCGAATGGCAGACCGAGCGCCCTGATAGTCGGAGGCCAGGCCCTTGGTAAGGGTGATGTCGGTATCCCGCAGGGTGATGGTGCCGGTGTAGCCCTGGGCAATCTCGACAGCTGCGTGACCATACAGGGTGTAGCCCAGGTCGGGGTCGGAGTAGGTGCCGGTGATGATGACGTCGCCGTCATCCGCGCCGATGACAACCTGGCCGTCGCCGAGGTCGCGGACGTCGGGTGCGTCGTCGCCAGACCATTTGGCGTACAGGGTCATGTTGCTGGAAACCGGTGTGGTGAAATCCCACTTGTTTTTCAGTGCGGAATCGCTGTACCAGCCTTCAAACGTGGAGCCGGCTTTGCTTATTCTGGCCTCTGCGGCATATCCGCCCTGTGGAATGTGCTGGACAGAGGGGAAGCTACTGGACAGCTTTCCTCCGTTTGTGACCAGGGTTACAGTGACAGAGTCAGAGACACCTACCAGCAAAGGGAGGCTGATATCCGATTGCTCACCGGTGATGATTTCGGAGATGCGGCTGCTGATGGCCTGAACCCTGAACGTATATACACCGTCGCCGCCGTAGGATGCTTTGATTTGTCCGTCAAACCAGTGCTCTTCACCGGCGGTGGTGCGTGTAAAGTTACTGCCGGAGCAGTATGCGCCGTTTTTGAATAAGGTTACACGATAATAGTCGTTGGTTTCCGCGTTGGCGGGCTCGTCCCAGCAGGGAACATAATCATAGCTGGGGCGGGTTTCCCAATGTAGATTTGTGGCTGTTCCCAGCTGCGCGTTGGGCTTTACATACACAAAATCGTCGGAACGGGCGAATGCGCTTTGCGTATAGTCTGTTCCATTGCCCTGTGCGGCAACTTCAAAGTAATAGGTGCCGCTTTCGTTGATGTCGTCGGCAAATCGGAATTCTTGACGTCCGGTATTGGAAACGGTACTGGTGTTGTTGCCGGTAACGCGTTTCCCATCCCTGTACAGCGCGATGTCGTACGAACCATCTGCCGGATCGGGATCCCCGGAATTGGGGACAGAATCCCATCCGGCGGTGCCGTTGTTGTCGACCCACCTGACATTGGCAGGCGCGGGAAGTTGGGTTGCCGCGTAGACGGTGAGGCCAAACGGTACGGCGCCCAGTATCATAGCGAGCGCCAGGAGCATGGAAAGGATCTTTTTGGTGCTGCCGGTTGTTCTCATTTACATTCCTCCACTGTGAAAAATAAGGGAACAGATTGTTTGCAATGTGGGCTAATCGTATCACGAAGGTTCTATATATTTCCATATGCGTGGGACAATCGGTCGCAACCCGGGACAATCGGCAGGGGAACCCGGGACAACTTGCAGCAATCCGGGACATTTGACATAAATTGAGCCGAATCCACATATTGACAAAATAATATGCGGACGCATTCTGTTGCAATTGACGGAAATATGTTACAATAAGGCAACAGGATGGAGGTCTGGCAATATGAAACGTTTGGGTGCGTTTGCGGCGGCGATGATTGTGCTGTTACAGGGTATGGCGCTTAGTGTGGGTGGCGCCGAGGCAGCGGTAGGCTACAGTGTGCAGAGGGCTCGGCTGCGGGCGGAGGATCCGGGAATGGTGTTCCACGCCATATTGTGGGAATACGGGGACAACGATTTCATTCTGCCGGTGCCCCTTGGCGGCGATGTGCGGGAAATGGAACTGCCTCATTTTCCCTGGGCGTATAATTTTGATACGCTGGACAAGTACCTTTTGCGCTTTGCGTGGCGGTATGACGACATCGATACCGATGTGCCTGGCTATCAGCAGCTGGGGATCGACATTGAAATGCCGAAGCGCTATACCTACATCGGCGACGAGGATGAGTTTGAAGTGCCGGAGTTCTCCATACAGGTGCTGGTGTATGACCCGGAGGCTGAGGAACCGGCAATTCAGATCTCGGAAGTGAAATGGGAATGCGTTTATATGGGGCTGCCTCTGCCGGTTGGCGGGGATGTGTCGAAGCTGGGGCTGCCCCACTTTGCCTGGGCCGCCAACGATGACACTTATGAGTATTTTCTGCTGGATCACACCTGGAAATTTGACGCGTTTGATTCGGGTGAATTGGGGTATCAGGATTTGAAGGCGGAAGTAAAGCTGCCACTGGGCTATTCCTACATCGGCTATGATGAGGAATGGGACGGCGAGGTGGAATATGCCGCTCGGGTAACGGTCTATGATCCGGAGGGGGCAGTGGAGCCGGTTCCACAGGTGTGGTATTACTGGGTGTATACGCCGTGGTCGGACGCGCTGATGGATTCCATCCCCCTGGGGGCCAGCGATGAATACCTGTTGGAGATGAAGGCGCTGATGAACGGTCGCGCCACAGTGACAACGGAAAACCTGCAGTTTTTCGACTTTGATGTGGATATGGATATCAGCAAAATTGATACCAGTCAACCGGGAACCTATTATCCCTTTACGCCGCTTCCGCCGTATCTGCGGCTGACCCCCGAGGGGCGGCAGGCGACCGCCATGCATGTTCTGGAGCCGGATGAGGTGGATTTGCGGGCGTGGCGAATGTCCCGCTCCGGCGGGATTATCTCGTTCGAATGGCTCAAGGGTGTAAAGGAACCGGAGCTGTGGGTTTCGGTGGATGAGGGAGAATGGCAGCCGGCGGACACGCTTACGGGTGAATGCGACGGTTATCCGGTGGACAGCGAGTATCTGTTTGAGTTCGAGGAATATTACGGCTATCCCACCATCAACAGCATGTACATTAATGAGGAGTACTTTTTGACCGGTCACTCCTATGAATTTGAGGTGCGGTATGAGGACGGCGGGCGCTCGGTCAACACCTATATGATGGATTTGCGGGAAGGGCACCTTGTGTATGCTCACGACGGGGAAGGCCCCAGAGGCGGGGCAGACCGCTATGGCATGCGCAATCCCTACGACGACGAGGACGAAGGCGACAATACGGAGCCGACGACGGAATCGACGACAGAGCCGACCCAGCCAACGGCGGAGCCGACTCAGCCGACGACAGAGCCGACCCAGCCGACAGCGGAGCCGACCCGGCCAACGACAGAGCCGACTCAGCCGACGGCGGAGTCGACCCAGCCGACAACTGCCCCTGTCACCATAGCAGGTGACAGCAGGGATGAAAGCGGGAACGAAAGCGGCCCCGATGCCGGTGTGCGCCGACCGTCAAAAGCGTCCTCTGATAATCTGGAGGCAGCGCAGACGGTGGGGAAAGCGATGCGGCAGCCGGGTGCTGTGCCGGTGCGGGCAACGCCCGCCGCTGTGGCAGGGGAGCCGGAAGGGGAGGCATCGGCTCAGGCAGAGTTGCCGGTGCAGGACAACGCAGAGCCATCAGCGCCGAGGGAGCCGGAGACCTCGGCACCGACAGAGGCTCCATCCACCGCGGTACCGGCAGATGAGGGGCCCGCACCCAAGGCGGTGGAGCCGGTGGACAACAGCGCCGAGCCGTCCTCCCCGATTGCGGGGCCGGTTTCTGTGGCGATTGTGGGGGCGGCAGGCGCAGGCGGCGTTGCCCTTGTGTGGAAGCTGCTGGGCAAACGCCTGGTGAAGCCGCGTTGACGGCCCGAACAGAGCGCCGGTATCGGCCGGCGCATCTGGTGTGTATGCTGCTGGCGGTGGTGGCGGCGTCCTCGTGCCTGTTTTGGGGCTGCTGGCGGTGGGACAACAAGTACACCGCGCCGGGCAAGCAGCCCTCCGGCGGTGTGCTGACGCTGACTGACGGGGATTTGCGGGAGAACCCGGTGGTTTTTTTGGTGCGGGACTGGGAAATATATCGCGGTCGCCTGCTGACACCGGAGGACTTTCAGGGGAGCGGCCCTAATCCCGATGAACTGACGTTTATTGGCCAGTACGGCGGGTTTGAGGGAGCAGACAGAACGGCGTCTCCCCATGGGATGGCCACCTATCGCCTGCGAATTCGCCTGCCGGAGGAGCAGCGCAGCTACACATTGGAGCTGCCCGAGATCTACACAGCATACAGGCTGTATCTCAACGGTGTGTTGATGCGGCAAATGGGGGATCCCCGGCCGGAAAGCCATCGCCCGCAAACCGGCAACAGTTCGGTGACGGTGCAGGCGGCGGGGGAACTGGATGTCCTCATCACCGTGTCGGATTATCGCTATTTTTACAGCGGTATGCTGTACCCGCCGGCCTTTGGAGAGCCTGCGGCGGTGGCGGGGTACCTCAACCGGCGATACGGGCTGCGGGTTGCCGCGCTGGCGGCGGCCTTTTGCATCGGTGTTTTGGCGCTGTGCATCCGGGCCATGACGAAGCCGCCGGCAGAGGGGGAACAGGAAAATCCGCTGTTGCTGCTGTACGGCTTGCTGTGTGTTTGCTTTATCGGCTATACCTGCTACCCGGTGGTGAAAACCCTGTGGCCGGGAGGATTGCAGTGGTATTATCTGGAAAACCTGTGCTATAGCGGGATGTTTCTGCTGGTAATCCTCATTCAGCGGCGGATATCCGGCTTTGGCAATCGGGCCACGGCGGCAATGACGATGCTGGGCGTGTTTGTCTGCTGCTGCTCGTTGGCAACCCCTGCGCTTTTGTCGGGCAATATGACGCTGATGCTGGCGTATTCCCATCTGCTGAACCTGTATACATATGCAAGCGCGGTATTTCTGACGGCGAGTGCGGTGTATGGGGTGTACAGGGGGACGGTCTACAGCCCCATTCTGCTGGCGGGGATTGCCGTGTACGACTGCGCCCTTGTCTGGGACAGGCTCCTTGCCGGCCATGAGCCCATTCAGCTGGGGTGGTTCCGGGAGATGGCCAGCGGGATTTTGATTCTGCTGATCGGAGTTGTCATGGCCAGGGAGATTGCCAGACAATTCCGCCTGCGCCTGGTTTTGGAGGGGCAGGTGGAAAACGCCGCCCGGGTGATGGAGCTGCAAAGCGCCTATTACTCCGTGCTGCTGGAAAAGGAGCAGGAGGCCAAGGCGATGCGCCACGATTTGCGCCATCACTTCCGGATGCTGCGGGAACTGGCGGTGCAGGGGAATCTCGACGCACTGACCCTGTATCTGGACGAATACGACGACGCATACCTGGCAAGGGGCGCCGAATCCTATTGCGGGCACGAGGTGACGGACATGGTGCTGCGGCTGTACGCCGGTATGGCGGAGCAGCGCGGCGTGGCCCTGACTGTGGATGTGCGGGTGCCGCAGGACATGGACATCGGAAGTGTGGATTTATGCGTGGTGCTGAGCAATCTGCTGGAAAACGCGCTGGAGGCGTGTGACGAGTTGCCGGAGGAATCCCGGTGGATTCGCATCGGCATTGTGTGGCAGATGTCCCGGCTGAGCATTGTGATGGACAACAGCTTTGACGGAGTTGCACCGGTCACCGGCGGACGCTATCTCTCCCGCAAGCGGGGCAGCTTCACAGGCGTGGGGCTGACGTCCATACAGGCGGTGGCGGCACGGCACGGGGGAACGGCGCATTTTTATCCCGACCGGGACAGGCCGGTATTCCACAGCGAAATTGTGCTGGTGGTGCGGCAGGCGCGTGTACCGCAATCAATCAACTGACAGGGAGGCATTCGAATTGCGCATCGCAATTTGTGAGGATATGCCGCAGGACAGGGACAGGCTGATGGCCGTGCTGGCGCAATATGGCGCGGCCAATCAGCTTGAGTTCACCGTCGATTGCTACGACAGCGGCGAGGCTCTGTTGGCGGCATATCAGCCGGGACGGTATCAAATTCTGTTTCTGGATATTTTAATGGACGGATTGAGCGGCATGGAGGCAGCCGCAGGCATCCGAAAGCTGGACGAGGAGGCCGCCATCATTCTCACCACGGTGAGCCGGGAGTTTGCCGTGGACAGCTATCTGGTAAACGCGGCGTTTTACCTGGTCAAGCCGGTGGAATACGAGAGCCTGACGCTTGCCATGGAGCGGTGTCGCCATCTGATACAGTTGTATGCCGCCACGATTACGGCGTTTAAAAACAAGAAGCCCATCCGGCTGCGGCTGCGGGATATCCGGTATTTGGAGTCGCAGCGCAATGACTGCGTCATCCACACCGGCGACGGAGAGGTGCGGGTGCGCACCTTGCTTTCGACCCTGGAGCCGGAGCTGGGCGGACTGCCCTTTCTGCGCTGCCACCGCAGCTTTATTGTCAATCTGCGGTGGGTGCAGGATATGCTGGAGCAGGATTTTGTGATGAAAAACGGTGTGCGGGTGCCCATCAGCCGCATGTATCTTGCGGCGGTGCGGGATCGATTCGACCACTATCTGGTGGAGGAAGCCCGGGGCAAGAGCGGTTCCGGAAGCTTTGGATGACAGCAATATAGATGAGGAGCAAGCCCTGTGAATGGAGGCTTGCTCCTTTTTTTGGAAATATTTTAATGTAACTATTGACACTACATTAAAACACTGATATACTACGTGTAGGATTTAATCCTACATAAGGACGGCGAAAACATGCGATGGGGTGTTGCGATGGTATCCATTCGAAATTTGTGCAAAAGCTATGGGACGCTGCAGGTGGTCAACCATCTGAGCCTGGAGATAGGGACGGGGGAGGTAGTGACTGTCATTGGCCCGTCGGGCACGGGAAAGTCCACCCTTTTGCGCTGCATCAATTACCTGGAAACGCCCTCTGCCGGCTCAATAACCGTCGACGACCTGTGTGTCGACGCGGCCGGCGCCAAAAAGAAGGACATCCACCGGCTGCGCAAGGAGACGTCCATGGTGTTCCAGAACTACAATCTGTTCAACAACAAGACGGCTCTGGAAAACATTATGGAGCCCATGGTGGTGGCGCAGAGGGTTCCCAAGGCCGAGGCCCGGAAGCGGGCGCTGGAAATACTGGAAATGGTGCGGCTGTCCGACAAGCGGGACGCCTATCCCTCCCGGCTTTCCGGCGGGCAGCAGCAGCGGGTCAGCATTGGCAGGGCCATGGCCACCACGCCGAAAATCATCCTGCTGGATGAGCCCACCTCGTCGCTGGATCCGGAGCTGGTGGGGGAGGTGCTGGAGGTCATCGGGATACTGGCCAGACGAAAGGTATCCATGCTGATTGCCACCCACGAAATGGAGTTTGCCCGCCGCATCGCCGACCGTGTCGTATTTATGGAAAACGGCTCCATTGTGGAGGAGGGGGCACCGGAGGAACTGTTTGAGCATGCGCAAAACGAGCGCACACGGGCCTTTTTGGGCCGCTACTACGAGCAGCCCGACAGGGCGATAAAACCGGACAATACAATTTGGAGGACACAATGGCAGGAAAATTATTTCGCGCAATGACAACGGCTCTCGCGGCGGCGCTGCTGCTGACGGCATGCTCCGGGCAGGCGGTGAGCGGCACAGACACCGGCAAGGAAACACTGACAATCGGCGTAGCGGGGGACTACTATCCCCTGTGCTTTACGGAAAACGACAAAAACCAGGGCTTTGAAATCGATGTGTGGACAGAAATCGGCGAGCGCACCGGGCGCACCGTGGAATTTATGGTGTCGGACTTCACCGGCTTGTTCGGGATGCTGGATGCAGGCAAGGTGGACACTGTGGGCTACGGCATCGCCATCACCTCCACCCGGCAGGAGAAATACCTGTTCTCCGATCCGTATCTGTACTCCAACTACAACCTGATCACCCTGCAGGACAGCGAACTGGTGGCTCTGGAGGATTTCTCCGGCAAGAAGGTGGGCGTTGTGATGGGAGGCGAGGGCGAGCGCAAGCTGATTGAGCTGTCGGAGCGGGAGAATGCCGGCATCGACGTGGTGGGCTACGAGGGCCCGGCGGCGATGGACGAGGACATTCGGCTGGGGCGCATCGATGCCCGGGTGGGCCCTGTCATTCAGACCTCGGCCAATATCATCCGCAACAACCTCAACTTCCACATCACCGATATCACCGTGTATTCGGAGACAGCCGGCTATCCTTTCCCCGACGACGATGCCCACAGGGCGCTGCGGGAGGAGATAAACGGCGTGCTGGCGGAAATGCGGGAGGACGGTACCCTGACGGAACTGTCCCAGAGATGGTTCAATCTGGATGCGACCCGGCAATGATGCCACAGACAAGAAATAAATGCCGCCCTGCGGAAAAAGAGGCCGATTGGTATGTTTGACGTTCAGTTTTTTCTGAGTCTGCTGCCCACAATGCTGCGGTATCTGGGCACGACGCTTTGGATCTCGGTTGCGGCGCTTGCCATTGCGCTGCTGATTGCCCTTGGTATGGCGATGGCGGTGGAACTGCGCATCCCGGTGCTGCATCAAATCTCGGTGGCGTGGAAGTCGCTGTTTCGGGGGACGCCGCTGCTGGCGCAGCTGTTTTGGCTGTGCTACGGCTTGCCCCAGATTATCCCGCCGCTGAAGTCGGTCAGCGTGATGACGCTGCTGATTTTCGGCATCGGCTTCAACGCTTCGGCCTATATGGCCGAGAGCCTGCGGGGTGCCATCTTCTCGGTGGGGAAGGGCCAGATGGAGGCCTGCCTCTCCTCCGGCATGACGACGCTGCAGGGGATGGGCCGCATCGTGTTGCCCCAGGCGGTGCGGGTGGCAGTTCCGGCTCTGGCTAACAACTTTGTCGATATCATCAAGCAATCGTCCCTGGCCTTTACACTGGGCATCAAGGAAATCATGGCGGTGGCGAAGATGGAGGGCGCGTCGGCCTATAAGTTTCTGGAGGCGTTTACAGCGGTGATGCTGTTCTACTGGCTGACAATCACAGTTTTTAACAAGCTGCAGGCCATTCTGGAGAATCAGCTGAATAAAAAGGTGTAGACGGCGTTGGCTCGGCGTGGGGGAGGTTCCCCCATGCCGCGCCGCGCTTTGCATCCGGCTTGCGAAGCACCGGATGTTTCTGCTATAATTGAAACAATACATGGGGGTGAGTAAATGCGAATCAGCACGAAATGCTCGACGGCGGTACATGCTCTTCTGATGATTGCGGTGTTTTCTCCCCATATGAAGATCACCAGTGACAGCATAGCGGGGAGCGTGGGACGCAATCCCGTGGAAATACGTAAGATTTTCGCCGGGCTGAAAAAAGCCGGCATCATCGATGTGGCCCGGGGCTGCGGCGGCACTGTGTTGCAGCGGGCTCCCGGGGAAATTACCCTGCTGGATATTTATCTGGCGGTGGACACCCTCTCCTTTAATGAGTGGATAGGGATTCACGCCAACAGCTCGGAGTATTGCCCCATCGGCCGCAATATCTCCACGCTGCTCAACGAATCCTACGAGCAGGTGGGCGACGCGGTGCGAAAGACCATGTCCGCCGTTACGCTGGGGGATATGGTGGAAAAGCTTTGCCGGATGGATCCCGACGTGCGGGAGGCCTGGATACCGACACAATGGGACACCGACAAGCCGGCGCCGGGAGAGGCGCTGTAAACCCAGACAAAAAGCCCTTGCCGATTTTGCCGGCAAGGGCTTTTGCATATGAATGATGATTACCGGTTGATGTCCCGGATTTCCAGCAGCTTGGATTTGAGCTCTTCCTCGATGCGCTGGAGCTCGCCTTCGGCGGTGCGGCGCTTGTCGCGGCCCTCCTGCTGAATGCGGAGCACCTCGTCCAGTGTTTCGATGAGGGACTGGTTGGTGTGCTTGAGCGTTTCGATGTCCACGATACCCCTTTCCGATTCCCGGGCAGCCTCGACGGTGCTGGTCTTGAGGATGTCGGCGTTTTTGCGGAGCAGTTCGTTGGTGATGTCGGTGACCTGCCGCTGTGCCTGAATGGCGCGCTCGGAATGGGCGAGGCCCAGAGAGAGAACCATCTGGTTTTTCCACAGGGGGATGGTGTTGGAGATGGAGGACTGGATTTTCTCGATCATCACGCTGTCGTTTGCCTGTACCAGGCGAATCTGGGGGCCCATTTGGATGCAGATGTTGCGGGTCAGCTCCAGGTCGTGAAGCTTTTTGTCGAAGCGGTTGCAGCGCTCGGCCAAATCGTTGGCGGCCTGGGCGTCCTCCGGCTTGCCGGTGGTTTTGGCGTGGGTTTGCAGGGCGGGTAACTCAGTGTTGAGCATATCGGACAGCTTCTGGCGGCCGGCCAGAATGTACATGGTCAGTTCCTTGTAATAGGCCAGGTTCATTTCGTACATTTTGTCCAGCATGGCCACGTCCTTGAGCAGGACTATCTTGTGGCCCTCCAGGGAATCCACGATGCGATCCACGTTTTTGGCCACGGAATCGTAGCGGACACGAACTTGGTTTACCTTGTTAACATTCTTTTTGAAGAGGCCGAACATGCCCTTGGTTTCCTCTTCCACATTGAAGCCGCGCAGCTCGCTGACCAGGCTGGAAATCATGCCGCCGACGGCGTCCATATCCTTGGTGCGGACATTGGCCAGGGCGGATTCGGAAAAGCCCAGCATCTTCTTTTGGGCGGCGGAGCCGTACTGGAGCATTTGGGTGGAGTTGTTCAGGTCAATCTGCTTGGCGAAATCGCTGACGACCTTCTTCTCCTCATCGGTGAGGCTGCTTTCCAGATCCAGAGGCTTGGGGGGCTCGACAGACAACTCTCCCTCCGGGGTCAGGGTCAGATTGGGGGCGGCCAGTTCCTCGATTTCGGAAAAATCGTCGAGAACCAGCTTAGGGGTGGTTTTTGTTTCTTCCATGGCGATACTCCTCCTGCCGTTTCCAAACGGCGTACGCTATATACGAACAATCGAAATCCATGCATTGGTTGTGTCTCCATTATACCGCATTCGGGCTGTCCCGTCAAAAGGAAAGCCCGCGGGAGCGGCCCGCCCGGGAACAGGCTACTGGGAGAGGATATCGTCCTGGTTTATCATGTTCTCCATAACCTCGATTTCGGCGGTGATATCGATGGTTTTGTCCCGGTAGAGGTCGTCCAGCTGCTGGCGGAAGGTGAAGAGGATGCTGTCCATTACGCCTTCGATTTTGCTGAGAGCGTGGTTGATGTTTTCGCCCCGAACCTTCTGGCGGATGAGCTCGTCGTAGTTTTGCAGCAGCTTGATGGTGGTGGGCAGATAATATTTGACAAACTGGCGGATTTGCTTGGATTTTTCCGGGGATTTTTTGACGTAATCGAAGATTTGGCGGGTGATTTCCACCAGCTCCCGAACAGGCTTGTCGAGCTTTTCGTCGTTGATGACCCGATCCAGCCCCAGCAGGGTTTCGTAGTGGGCAAGGCCCTCCTTGAGAAGGTCGTCGGTTTCTTCCACACCGGTTTTGATGGGCTCAGGCTTGTATTCGATGGCCTGAATGTCCTTGCGGGTGAGGACGATTTCCTTGGGGAGAATGGCGGCGCTGGCCAGCAGTGCGACCAGGGAGAGAATGGCGGCCACCATATAGTCATACCAGTTGTGAAGGCCGGGGTAGATGAAGTAGAGAATCCACATGGAGGCGAAAAACCAGATGCAGGTGTGGGAGCGACGCTGGGATTCCTTGAAGGCGAAGTCGGGGCCGGAGAGGATGGTGCCGGCGTTGTTGCGGGAATCCACCAGCACCAGGGTGGTGTCGGTCATGCCATAGCCGCTCCAGTATTTGCGGTTGAGGGTGTTGCGGATGTCGGCGAACAGCTCGTCGGGATTTTTGCCCAGATCCTCGCACAGAGATTTGATGGTGACAGCGCCCTTTTTGGCGAACAGGGCGGTGGCGAGGCGGCGGTACCGGCTGTGAAGCATGCAGCCCCGGATACCCGCCAGCAGCAGAAGCGCCGCCAGAAACAGCCCCTGAACAAATACCAGCGATGCGACAGGAGGGGCGTAGCTGTAGCTGCCCACAGCGCGCACAATGATATAGAGCAGTGTAAAGAAGGCGCTGAAGCTGCCCCCTGCAATGATTTGCAGGATCGAAATCATCAGGGAGGTGGAATCGGAGCGGTAACGCAATTTCTTGATTTTCATCGTCAGGATCTCCTTATTTCTATCGGCCGTATGGGAGCATACGGTGCCGTGGCGTTATCCGGGGCATCCCGGAGGTGTTTCTTTCATGGTTTAAGTTTACCAACTGGCCGTATTGAAGTCAATTAAACAAGGATTAAAATCAGATTATATACAGCGTTCTTTCCGCACTTTGTTTCATTTATTTATATCGCGATGGAAGGGGAATCGGCGTGAGTGTGAGGGTGCTTTTTCTCGTGAAAACGATAAGGAGGACGGCTGGGATGCCGCCCTCCTTATCGCATTGGCAGGGATATCGGTTGTCATGCCTTTCGAATGTGGATATCCCCGGCGCTGGTGTTGGCCTCGATTTTCTTGTAGGGGCCATCGCCGGTGGTGACGCTGATTCTCCCCTTGACAATGTCGCTGCCGGAAGAAAAATAGGTGCGGATGCTGCCGGCGGACAGCTTGCCGTTCAGTTCAATGTCCGGATCTCCCGCGATTCCCACGGAGATGCTGCCGGCGGAGGTTTTCAGAGTCAGGGAATCGTCGATGGTCAGGCTGTCCACATCGATGTCGCCTGCGGAGGAGGACAGCTTGCCGGAGCCGCTGAGAGAGCCGATTTCGATGCTGCCGGCAGAGGTGTCGGCCTCAAAGGTCTCGGCGTTCAGGGTTTTGACCTCCAGGCTGCCGGCGGAGGTGTGCAGGTCGGCCTCCTTTGCGGTGAGGATGCCGTTGCAGACAAGGTCGCCGGCGGAGACGCGCAGTTCCAGGTCGTCTACGGTGTACGCTCCCTCAATGCACATGCTGCCCGCCGAGGTGCGGGCCTTCAGCTTGCCGGTGAAGGTTGCGGGCAAATAGACGTCCACATAGTTTTTCATGTCCCAGGGGGTGGAGCCAAACTGCATGCCGCCCTGATTTTCAAGGGCGGGGACAATGTCAAAACCGGAACCGCTTTTGGTGACGGTGATGAGGTAGCGCTCGCTGATGTTTCGGCCGGTCTGCACCACCCGCAGCTTGCCGTCCTCGGAGGGGTACACGGTCATTTCTGTCACCCCGGCGCTGAGGTAGATGTCCCGGATGTCGTCAAAATCAAAGGTTTGATCGAAATACACGGTCAGGGAGTCGTCGTAGGTTCGGGCGGGGGAAGCCGGGGAAGCGGGGGCCGGTGGCACCGTGCCGGAGGGGCCGGACGCCGGCGCGCGGCCGGAAAGGAATGAGGAATAGGCAATGACAATAAAGCCCAACAGAATTACGGCTATCAATACAAGAACAGCAACGGTAAAGGCCCTGGGGGCGTTAGTTCCGGCCATAAGGGGGTTCCTCCTCTTCATCGGGGTACGAAAGTCTGGCAACTACATTGATGATCTGCTGCACAACCGCCGCCAGCAAAAAGACGAGCCACAGGATGTGCCATCCGCCGAACAGCATGCCGCCGCCGACAAAAATGATGGTGGCGCCCAGCCAAAGAATGGAGCTGATGGAGTTGCGAAGGGCGATGATTTTCTTCTTGGAGGCGCTCCAACTGCGGATTTCCCGGGGGAGAGCGGCAGGGGCGTCGTCGGCAGAGGCTTTGTCCTTTGGCTTGGTCATGCCGTTGTAGACAAGAATCATGGTGGCGACAGCCCACATGACGAACATGAACAGCATACCGAGCAAATCGTGACCCAGCTCATCGCCCAGCAAAGCCGGCACAAGGCTGAGAATGTAGATCCCGACGGAAACGGATATGAGCATTGCGGATTTTTTCCGCTGGCGCTCCTCCTCTCCGGGATCCCGGTACTGTCTGTGGTACTCCGCGTAGCTTTCCTGCAGGCTGCGGATGAGCTCGCTGATATCGCCGATGCTGGAGATTACGATGTCGTACGCCATGTGCTCCTCCTGGCCCTGGGCGACGAGATCGTCGAACTTTTCCTGCAAATTGGAGATGAGTTCCTCCTTCATTTCAATGGTGCGGTGGGATTTGGGGGCCTCGGAAAACAGCTCCTCCACATAATCCCTGATATTGCTTCTAACCGGCATCTTTCTGTGTTTGACCCGAACAGCAAACCGGGTCAATCCTCCTCTCCTGTAATTCTGCTTTTGTTACGTGAGTAGAGCGTCGATAAGCGTCTTGGCTTCCTGCCAATCCCTGACATTTTGTTCGTATACTGCCCTGCCCAGCGAGGTGATGGAGTAATACCGCCGTCGGGCGCCGGTTTCCTCGTTCCCCCAATAGGAGGTGATGCAGCCGTTTTGTTCCAACCTGCGGAATGCGCTGTACAAGGTGGCTTCCTTCAACTCGTATTGACCCTGGGTACGGAACTGGATGGATTTGTTGATCTGGTAGCCGTAGCTGTCGCCCTCCAGCAGATGGAACAGGATGATGGTTTCCGTATGCCCTCGGATCAAATCCGATGCAATGGACACAGTGTCTCGCCTCCCTGTCGTGTGGATTATTGATGATATCAGTATAGAAAAACATACCTCGCCTGTCAATGTATATTCAGATGTAAAAGAGATTAAAATTTCCTTTAAATTATTGCGGGGATTCTTAATCTGTCCTATAATTGATGCATTCATTATGAACGCATCTGACGGAATAAGGAGTTTCAAATGGAATCGATATGCGAAGTGCTGCTGTATTTCTTTCTCTTCTCCTTTTGCGGATGGGTCTGCGAAACCATCTTCTGCTCTATATTGGAAAGGAAGCCGGTCAACCGGGGGTTCCTCAGTGGGCCGGTTTGCCCTGTATACGGCTTTGGCGGGCTGATGGTGGTGTATCTGCTGGGGCCGCTGCAGGGGAATTACTCCGTTTTATTTCTGGTGGGAATGGTGGCGTGCACCGTGCTGGAATACATCACGTCATGGATATTGGAGAAGCTGTTCCATGCCAAGTGGTGGGATTACTCTCAGAATCACTTCAACACCAACGGCAGGGTGTGCCTGACCTTCTCCCTGATATTCGGCTTTCTTTCCATTGTGGCGGTGGAACTTCTGTACCCGCCCTTCACCGCGTTGATGGGGTGGCTGCCCCGTGTCGCCAAATACTGGCTGGCCGGTGGGTTGCTGGTGATTTTCGCCCTTGATCTGTACGCGACGATATACACCATGCTGCAGCTCAACGGCAAGCTGGAGGAAATCCGAAGCGGGATGGAGGAACTGCGGCAGCGGCTCGAACAGGTACAGGTGGAGCGGATCCCGCTTGCCCAGAGGCTGGAGGAACTGCGTGAGGACTCCAGCGGCAAGTATGACGAACTGAAAAAGCAGATGAAGGAGCGGGCTCAGCGGTTGGAAAAGAGAATTTCCCGCACCCAGAGATTCCAGTATAAGCGCATTATGCGGGCGTTCCCCAACTTCAAATCCGAAAAATACCAGGAGCAGCTGGAGCGCTTGAAGGTGATGATAGAGCGCCGTGTCAATAAAAATGAAAAAAAGGAAGAAAAATAAGGAAAACCCTATTGACAACTCAAACATGATTTGATAAACTATGAAAGCTGTCCGATGAGCGGCCGAAACAAAACTAAAAAAAGTGTTGACAGAC
>JAJDGX010000005.1 GCA_030265885.1 Ruminococcaceae bacterium OttesenSCG-928-L11
AAAGGGGCAGATGCTGGGAGCGAACCTCCTGTTTGGCGACAGCCATGCATATCCGCTCACGGTGTACTGCGAGGCGGATGGAGAAATCCTGCGTGTATCGAAGAAGGCGGTATCGGATTTTCTGCATCATCACGAGTTTGCCATGGCCTTCATCGTCATGCTGTCGCAGAACTCACAGCGGCTCAATCAAAAAATGCGGATGGGGCTGCACAAAACGCTGCGGGAGAACCTGCTGGAATATTTGGAGGGGCAGGCACGATTGCAAGGGTCGGACATCATCGTGCTGCCTATCAGTAAAAAGCAGCTGGCCGATTACTTAGGCGTGCAGAGACCGTCCCTTTTTCGGGAGCTGAAAAAGCTGGTGGATGAAGGATTGATTGCTTCAAAAACACGATGTATTACACTCTGCTATCGCATTTGAGTGCATGTGTGGTGCGATTTTGCATCATCATGAACGCATGGATGGTAACCGCTATCAATCGTCATAATGTGTAGAAGCGCCAAACAAAATAAATCTTATTTCTATTTAAGGCCATTCGTAGAAATAAGGTTTATTTTTATATGGTATATATTTCTACATATTGCGTTATATGAAAATATAGATTGCATATTGAGGGGGCGCGGAGGAGCACCCTCATGTCAAGCCCCGACTAAAATTTTGGAGCATCTTTTTCAATCTCCAACTCAGCTCTAAAATCATACAAATAGTCAGGCTCATCTTCTCTCGCAGTGTCATAGGGAATGCTAATAAAGGAAACTCCCTCTGCATCGTATCTATCCAGATTATCCTCAGTCCAGTCAATGCGAAAAGAGTTCGGCTTTAGCATAACAACAGTGCCAATGTCCTCGTGAAGCAGCCCCGACAATATGCGCAACCTTTCAGGGCAGAAGGGAGATTCCTCATCTTGCCCGATGTCCATAAAGAGCATAATGTTTTCACACTCCTGCTCCTGCGCAAAGTCAAGAAGGTAATTTGCCCTGATGTTTATAGCGGATACGTTATAATCACGCAGACAGAAATAAAGCGCAGTAATTTTCTCATCACCCAGCATTTTTTACACCTCCTACATCAGTCACCGCAAAACCAGAGATTGCCCAATCAATCTCAATCCGGTTATCTGGATACACATAAATCTTCTTTATGAGCAGCTCCGCCAGTTCGCGGGTCAGCTTGCCGGTTCCGGTCACATCGCTTGCGATGGCCCGGACTTTTTTATGCTCCGAGGAAGAAAACTGCATCAGCTCTATATCGTCGGACAGCTTGGCGTGAACCTGTTCCATATGGTCAAGGTCGCGGTCAAAAATGGACTTTTGCGCCTTGTACTCCTCAAGGGTGATTTGCTTTGACAGATATTCCTCATAAAGCCGCCGTTTTTCATTGCGGAGGGCATAGAGCCTCTTTTCGTATTCCGCGCGTTGTTCAAGGCGAATATCCAGACTGCTTGCATCGGCAAGGCTGTCAATGCCGAGAATAATTTGCGCCTGCTTCTCGACTATGGAATAAACAACTTGCTCCAGCTCGCTCTCCAAAATCTCCATCCGGTGGCACTCCATATGCTCATAACGAGCCGAATAGCGGCACAGGAATGTAGGGCTTTTCCGCTGCCGTATCAGTGCGTGTTTACAACAACCGCAAAACACCATGCCTCGCAATGGGTACATATGGATGTTCTTTTTGTTGCAAACAATCGGAGGGAACTTCTCCAGTGTTTTTTGAAACGTTTCCTTGCTGATAATCGCCGGGTGGAAGTCGGGTATTTTGAACCACTCGCTTTCATCACGTCTGCGAACATGATTGCCGCCGACTTCCGTCACCTTGGATTTGCCGTAGATATAAGTGCCGGTATAGCGTTCATCACGAAGAATGCGGAGAATAATCGCCTTATCCCATATTCCGTTGGCGCGGGAGATGTCATGGGTCATATCGCCACGGCTGGCCTTGTACTCGCCGGGGGTGGGGATGCCAAGGTCATAGAGCCGCCTTGCAATCATAGAAGCGCTGTTGCCCTCAAGGGCAAGCTCAAAAATCATCTGCACCACTGGTGCGGTCTGTTCATCAGGAACGAAATGCTTATCTTCACCGGGCAGATAGCCGTAAGGGGTGCGCTTGTCATGGTACTCACCGCGCCGCATCAGGGCATATTTGGCGCTCTTGTATTTGCGGGAAAGGTCATGGCTGTACTGCTCGTTGATGAGATAGCGAAACGCCACATCCATGCCGCCGGTGTCATTCTTATAGCGTATGGTGTCAAAGTTATCGTTGATAGAGATAAAACGCACCTTGAACAGAGGGAAAACCTGTTCAATGAAATAACCGGATTCAAGGCTATTGCGCCCGAAGCGAGAAAAATCCCTGACGATAATGCAGTTAATCTGCAAGGCGCGCACTTTTTCCAAAAGCTCCTGCATGGCTGGACGCTCAAAGTTTGTGCCGGTATAACCGTTGTCGATAAACTCAAGCACCTCGCAATTATCGCTCTCCGGCATGGCATCAACATATTTGTGGAGGGCAAGCAGTTGGTTGTGGATGCTCAGGCTGTCTACCTTGGAATCCTCCAGCGAAAGCCTGACATAAAGGGCAATCACATATTTGCTCACGATGCCAACACCTCCAGAAACATATTTGATGAGAAACGGAGCGTGATGGTGATTTGCCGCCCCTCATATAAATCAATACGCTGGATGAGCCGGTCTACCAGCTCGGCGGTCAGCTTGGGATTGCGCCCCAGCTTTTTTGCATCCGTAACAAGGCTGCTGGCCTGTTCCTGCAAGGCGCTCATTTCGGCAAGCTGGCTCTCCAGCTCCCGAATCCGCACTTTGGCTGCTGCGGATTTTTCCTCATAGTCAGTTTTCATGGAAAAGTATTCGTCCTTGGTAATCGTGCCTGTGACAAGGCTCTCATACAGGCTGCGGGCAAAAGTCAATCGCTTCTCATTTTCTCGCCGCGCTGCGGTGATTTCATGGGATATACGCTCCTTTTTCTCGCGCTGAAAAGCGTTGCCCATAGATATACTCACTGCTGCATCCATAATGAGCGAAAGCTGGCTGCAAACATAGGCGGTGGCGAACTCCAACAGCTCGGTTTCGGGAACGGAAACAATACGGCAAGTGCCTTTCCCCATGCGGCTTTGGGTGATGCAGTGCAGATAATAGGCATGGCCGTGGATATACTGGCTTTTCTGCCGGTGTAGTGGTCTGCCGCAATGCCCACAGAAAATCTTGCCTTTCCAGATGTTCGGGGAATATGCCGTTTTGCGCTGTGCTACGCTGGTTTGCGCCACCTGCTTCCGGAGCTGCTGCACAGCGTCAAATACCTCTCGGCTGATGATAGGCTCATGGGTGCCGCGTACCACAATCCATTCCTCACGGGGAACAGGATATTGCTTGTGGTCGATGGATTTCTGCTTGCCCTGCACCATATCGCCGGTATAAACCTCATCGGTCAGGATTTTGCCCACGGTGAAGGTCTGCCACTGGCCGCTGCCCTTTTGCTTCGGATTTTTGATGATGCCCTTTTCAAAAGCGTAATGGCTGGGGGTGGATATTCCTTGCAGATTGAGCTTTTTGACAATGGTATTCAGCCCATCGCCCTTATGCGCCCACTGGAATATCTGCGCAACAACAGGAGCTGCTTCCGGGTCAACAATCAGCTTGTGGCAATCATCGGGGTGCTTGCGATAGCCATAGGGCGCTCTCGAACCGTTAAATCCGCCTTCCTGCATAAGCTGTTGCTGCTGCGCCCGAACCTTGCGGCTGATGTCCTTGGCGTAGGCTTCATTTATCATGTTTTTCAGAGGGAGCATGATGCCGGTGTGGATGCTGTCTTTGTCAGCGGTATCATAATTATCATTCACCGAGATAAAACGGACATTGTGCTGGGGAAAATAGCGCTCTATATAAAATCCGGTATCAATAACGCTGCGCCCAAGGCGGGAAAGGTCCCCATATGCTATAATTACGACAACACAAAAAACCCAGTAGTTATGCGGGTTTGGCGGGTTGTCGTTATCCTTTTCCGGGTTGTGAAGCGTTGTTTTGAGGGCAAAATCGCCCCCGAAAAACCGCCCATGTCACATATACGACAACACTTTTAAGCCCCGAAACTGGCAGAAAGGGGAGCATTTTATGCCACGAAAAACACACAAAGGAGGCAATTCCGAAGCAGGCGGCACTCAGCTCACATTCGATTTCTATGGCGGTGAGCGCATAACAGAAATGCCGCTCACTGAACTTCACACACCTGATCCGCACCCATTTCTGGTGGCGGACGACGAAGCAATGTCATTGCTCGTAGATAGTATTAAGCAGTACGGTGTCCGCGAGCCGGGACTTGCCCGCCCTCTCGAAAATGGTGGGTATGAGCTTCTTTGCGGTAATCGCCGCAAGCACGCCTGCGAGCTTGCCGGACTGCAAACCATGCCGGTCATCATCCGCGAAATGGATGATGAAACCGCAATCATTGCGATGGTGGATTCCAACTTACAGCAGCGCGAGAAGCTTTTGTACAGCGAGATGGCGTGGGCGTATCGCATGAAGCTGGAGGCGCTCAACCACAGCGGGATAAAAGCAGAGCAAAATTCTATTGATATCTTAATTGAACAGACCGGCAAAAGCAAGAACCAGATTTTCCGCCTTGTGAGATTGACCGAGCTTGTGAATGATTTACTGGACATGGTAGATACTCGCCAGCTTGCGTTCAATGCCGGTGTGGAGCTATCGTATCTCAGCTATGACGATCAGTTTGTTGTTGTGGATGCGATGAAAAAGCACGAAATCAAGCCATCACTGTCACAGGCGGGGCGACTAAAGAAGCTGGCGAAAGATGGCAAGCTTACACCAATCTTGATTGACAGTATTCTCTCCGAACCAAAAAAATCCCCTGTCAGCGAGCGAACAGCCAGACTAAAATATCGCCGCTACTTCCCGCCGGATTACTCGCAAAAGCAGGTGGAATCTGTGATTGTAAGCCTGCTGAAAGACTGGCAGAAGTCGCAGCAAAATATAATGTTATGACGCAACCCAAGCCGCGCCCTCCCTGATCCACGATGGGAGGGCGCGGCTTTTTTGCGTTTTAACCTAAAAGGAAAGAGAGGCGAAGCCCATGCCTTGGGTCAGCAAGGAGCAAATTACCCATGCAAAATCTATCCCCATTCTCGATTACATCCTCGCCCATGAGCCGGATAATGTGCGGCGCGTGGGTGGCGAATACCGCCTGAAAGACCACAGCATCACGATGAGCCACGGCAAATGGCACTGGCAGTCGCAGGGGATCGGCGGAGCGAGCGCCACCGCACTCAACTACCTCATCAGTGTTCGCGGTTATAGCTTTGCGGACGCTGTTTTGCATTTGACAGGAACTGCCCCGGCCTACGAAATCACGCCAAAGGCCCGACCACCTACTGAGCGCAAAGCGTTTGCCTTGCCGCCACGCAATCAGAATAATAGCCGCGTGGTCGAGTATTTGCAAAAACGCGGTATTGATAAAATGCTCATCCGGCGCTGCATTGCGGACGGAAGTTTGTACGAAAGCCACCGATATTCCAACTGCGTGTTTGTTGGGCGAGATACTACCGGCAAGGCTCGCTTTGCCGCATTGCGGAGCACATCGGGTGACTTTAAGCGAGACGCAATCGGCAGTGATAAGCGCTTTGGCTTTATTCTACCGCCCAAAAATAATGCAAGTAACATTGTCGCTGCCTTTGAATCGCCCATAGATTTACTCAGCCACGCCTGCCTGTTCCCCGATTTTGATGGCTGGCGGCTCTCCCTCGGTGGCACGAGCGTTGCGGCGCTGACCCACTTCCTCGAACATCACAGCGAGGTCAATCACTGCGTTATTTGCACCGACAATGATGCCGCAGGAAATCGGGCGGCGGCAAGAATCGCGGAGCTGCCGGACATCACAACAAGCCGCGAAATCCCATTACAATGCAAGGATTGGAACGAATTTTTATTACAACAAAAGGAGCTGAATCATTTGGAAGATGTACGCAAGGATATTCTATTTCTTGAAGAACCGTTCAAATACCCGGAATCGTTTCGTATCAAAGATGGCGAAAGCGTAAAAATGACCTACTCATATGATGGTGAAACCGAGGTTTTGAAGTGCCGTTTTATTGACGAGACGCATCTCTATCTTGGAAATAACGCTTATCATATCAGCGAGCTTGCAGAGAGATTGCAAAGGAGCAGAAGCACAGTTGAGCCGATACCGGGTCAAAAACCAATGCTCGATATCGTCGCCGCAAAGTATGGCGAGCCGCTGAAAGATGTCACCGTCCCCATGACCGAGGCCGCCATTCGCAAACAGGTCGGCGGTGCATATACCACAGAATTGATTCAAAATGAAACAAAAACATATACCTATGGCATACTTTTGCGCGGCAAGGAGGGCATGGCAGTTTGTGGGGTCGGCAGCGATAAAATCTCGCTCACCAGCTTGCATCCATATAATGCTCAGAGCGTTAAGCGCGATCTCAGCACCGAGCCGCCCACGCAGGCCGAGCCTGCGAAACGGGAATCTCTGCGTGATAAGCTGGAGCGCGGCAAGGAAAAATCGGCGCAGCAAAGCGCTTCTCCCCCCAAGAATCGCAATGCGCAGGAACTGGAGTGATAAGCTTTGGTGCAGGAAGAGGTCAACGCCAAAACCGTTGCGCTGTCGGTCAAGGGTATCAAAATTACTGGGCGGCTGCTCGCCAAGGCCATGCAGGAGTTTCTAAAGCAGGCGCGAAAATCCAAATCCTCGCCTCCTGTGAAGCACGGCAATCAAAGCATCCGAACACTTACCAAGCAGGGCGCGAGCCTTTCAAGCATTGAGGTTACCGGCGATAACATCGGCAGCTTTCGGAAAACGGCACGAAAATACAATGTGGATTTCGCGCTGAAAAAAGACTCTTCGCAGACCCCGCCGCGCTGGATTGTGTTTTTCAAGGCAAAGGATGTGGACGCGCTGACAGCGGCGTTTAATGAGTACAGCAAGGCGGCGCTTGTTAAGAAGAAAAAACCGTCTATGCTGAAAAAATTGCAGAAGTACAAAGAGCGTTCAAAAGAGCTTGCAGCGCCTGTTAAAAACAGAAGCCGTGGGGAGCGTGAGAAATGATTTCTGCTGATAAAATTAGACGCTTTGTGCTCCCAAATCTTCCGTATGCGCTGTTATTTTGGGTTTTCGCCAAGTGTGGTGAAGCCTATCGTATTGCTCCCGGGCGAGATACCTTGCAAAAGCTTATGAGCGCGGTTTCCATGCTCGAAGCCGTGTTTGCAACACCAATGCTCCGCTTCGAGCTTTTCGATCTCACGGTAGGCGTTGTCGGCGCGGCGGCGGTGTATCTCATTGTGCTGTACAAAAAGAAAAATGCCAAGAAATGGCGCAAGGATGTGGAATATGGCTCTGCGAGGTGGGGCGGAAAAAAGGATATTGAGCCGTATGTTGACAAGAAACCGGAGAATAACATCATTTTGACCGCGAGTGAATCGCTTACCATGAACAGTCGGCCATCCTCACCCAAACACGCTCGCAATAAAAATGTGATGATAGTTGGCGGCTCCGGCAGCGGCAAAACACGCTTCTGGTTAAAGCCGAATTTAATGCAATGTGAATCAAAATCCCACCCCGTTTCGTTCGTTGTAACTGATCCGAAAGGAAGCGTCGCAATTGAATGTGGTAAATTATTACAGCGCAATGGGTACGAGATTAAGGTGCTCAACACGATTGATTTCAGCAAATCAATGAGGTATAATCCGTTCGCATATATCAGATCGGAGAAGGATATCCTCAAGTTTGTAACTGCTCTAATCGAAAACACCAAGGGCGAGGATTCCAAGGGCGGAGACGACTTTTGGCAGAAGGCGGAAGTCCTTTTGTACTGCGCTTTAATCGGATATATCCACTATGAAGGGCCGGAGGAAGAACAGAATATGAACTCGCTTGTCGAGATGATCAATGCAATGGAAACACGCGAGGACGACGAAAATTTCAAAAACGCGGTTGACTATATGTTTGATGATATGGAAAACGGCGTGCCGGTTTTGGACAGCGCGGGCAACCCTGTTTTAAGCGATAACGGTGAGCCTGTATGGGAGACTCCCCCACAGCCGCAGCACTTTGCGGTGCGGCAATATCGCCGCTTCAAGCTTGCGGCGGGCAAAACAGCGAAGTCGATTTTGATTAGCTGTGGTGCGAGATTAGCGCCATTTGACATTGCGGAGCTGCGGCAGATTATGAGCTATGACGAGATGGAACTCGATATGCTGGGTGACAAAAAAACCGCTTTATTTGTGATTGTGTCAGATACTGATTCCACCTTCAACTTCGTTGCGGCGCTGCTATACAGCCAGCTATTTAATTTACTGTGCGATCGCGCAGACAATGTTTATGGCGGGCGGCTTCCGGTTCATGTGAGGCTGCTTCTCGACGAATTTGCGAATATAGGCAAAATTCCCCAATTTGATAAGCTTATTGCCACCATCCGTTCCCGCGAGATTTCTGCCTGCGTAATTTTGCAGACACAAAGCCAGTTAAAACATCTTTATAAAGAGGCCGCTGAAACAATAATCGGCAATATCGACTCACGATTGTTCCTCGGCGGCTCCGAAAAAACCACGCTGAAAGACCTCACAGAATCGCTCGGCAAGGAGACCATTGACATTTTGAACCACAGCGTTTCCAAGGGGAACTCGCCCTCATTCAGTCAATCGTACCAAAAACTGGGAAAGGATTTAATGAGTGTCGATGAGCTTTCGGTGATGGATGGCTCAAAATGTATTCTCCAGCTTCGTGGCGTGAGGCCGTTTTTCAGCGATAAATACGATATTACGAAGCATAAGAACTACAAATATCTTTCGGATGCCAACCCTAAAAATGCTTTTGATATCGGGAAATATATCAGTACTCGGCTGAGAGTGAAGCCGGATGAGCAATACGAATTTATGGAGTACACCCCCTCGGATGAGGAAATGCCGGAGGAGGTCTACGAGGATTTCCCCATAGACCTTGAACCGGTATAACCAGCGTGACGCTGGACCCAATCGCTTCGCGGATGGGAATTTAATATTTTGTGCATAGAGCCGCCTTGTTTCTTTTTCGAGAGAAGCAAGGCGGCTTTTTTGCGTTATATATCAAAAACACAGGAGGAATCGAAATGTATGACTTAACAGTTATCAAGCAAAACGGCGGCGCATATCTCGACAGCCGCGAGGTTGCCGAGATGATCGGCAAGAAGCATAATCACCTGTTGCGTGACATTCGCAGTTATGTTGAGGTGATTAAGGAAAGTGGAGCGTCCAATTTTGGACACTCCGATTTTTTTGTTCCAGCTACTTATCAAAGCGAGCAAAACAAGGTAATGCCCTGCTATCTCATCAGCAAAATGGGGTGCGAGGTAATCGGCAATAAGCTTACCGGCGAAAAAGGTGTGCTGTTCACCTGCGCCTATGTGCGCAAGTTTAACGAGATGGAGCAGCGCGAAAATGCAAAGCTGGAAACCCTCATCACCCTTGTTCCGCCGCGCTGGTACAGGGCCGGTGAAATCGCCGCTCATTGTGGTCTGTATTCACTTTACGGCAATCCCCATGCGCAGGCTGTTTCGCGAGTTTTGAACGAAATCCTGTTCATCGGTGCGGAGCATAAACGTGTAATCCGCAGTGAGTACAGCGAAAACGTACTCTACGACAATTATGCGCTCTGCGAGGTCGTACAGTGGCTTGCCGACTGCGATTTTCCCGATGAAATCTACAGCTTTGACCGCACCTATCACGTTCAGTACACAGCGTAAAGCATGGGCCGAAAGGCTCTATTTTTATCTAAAAAAATTTTTTGGAGGTCAATTATGGAATTTTTTAACAGTGCAATCGAGACATTGCAAACATTGGTCGTGGCCATCGGCGCAGGACTCGGAGTATGGGGGATCATTAACCTCCTTGAAGGCTACGGCAACGACAATCCGGGGGCAAAATCACAAGGTATTAAGCAGCTTATGAGCGGCGCGGGCATCGCGGTTGTGGGCATGGTGCTTGTTCCGCTGCTGTCGGGGCTGTTCGGCTGATGGACAGCATATTCGAAGCGGTATCGGAATGGTTCCGAGAGGTTTTGACCGATGGCATTACCGCAAATTTCACAAGAATGTTTGATGATGTAAACGTAAAGGTCGGCGAAATTGCCGGTCAGGTGGGTCAGACTCCACAGGGATGGAATAGTAATGTGTTCTCGCTCATTCGCACTTTGAGCGAGACCGTTATCATCCCGGTCGCCGGTATCATCCTCACATTCATCCTATGCTACGAGCTGATTCAGATGGTCATTGAGAGAAATAATATGGCGGATTTCGACACCTTTCAAATCTACAAATGGGTTTTTAAGGCGTTTTGCGCCACATATATCCTTACCCATACCTTTGATATTGTGATGGGGGTGTTCTCGCTGGCGCAGAGCGTTGTAAACGGCAGCGCCGGTGTGATTGGCGGGAACGTAAATATAACCCTCGCACTGACCGAACTGGCGGAACAGCTTGAAGATATGGGAACAGGCGAGCTAATCGGACTGTATCTCGAATCGGCTGTGCTGTCCCTTGCAATGAAAGCAATCAGCGTTTGCGTATTCATCATCATTTATGGGCGCATGATTGAGATTTACCTGACCTGCTCTATGGCGCCGATCCCCTTTTCCACGATGATAAATCGGGAATGGGGGCAGATTGGAAACAGCTACTTGAAATCCCTGTTCGCGCTTGCGTTTCAGGGATTTCTCATTATGGTCTGCGTGGCGATTTACGCGATTTTGCTGCAAGGCATCACAGCCTCAGACAGCATTCACACAGCGATATGGAGCTGTGCATCATATACCGTCCTGCTCTGTTTCACTTTGTTCAAAACGAGTTCGTTATCAAAAGCAATTTTTTTAAGTCACTGATTTTTCAGAAAGGATTCAACCACATTATGAAGCAAAATAAAACCACAGGTCGCTGTCACAATGACAGCGACCTTTTCCACGCAGTTAGCCTAAGTGGTGGAAAAGACAGCTCGTGCTTGCTGATTTTAATGATAGAGCGTGGAATGCCAATCGATGCTGTAATTTGGGCAGACACAGGAATGGATTTCCCTGAGATGGAGGCGCATCTCGCCAAGCTGGACGAGTATCTCTACCGCAATCGTGGTTTGCACATTACCACCTTGCGGCATTCGAAAGGCTTTGAATGGCTGATGTTTGAGGAACCCAAGGTCAAGCAATCCTGCATTGAGAATCGCACCCGACTCGGTATGCCGCTGTATGGCAACGGCTGGCCGGGGATCAGGGTGCGATGGTGTACCGGGCAACTCAAAACCCATCTCATAAACAGGGAGATTAAGCGCATCAAGGGCGAGTACAATGCTCTCAGCTATGTCGGCATCGCCGCCGATGAAGCACACCGCTGTAAGAATGAAGTTTACCCTCTTGTGGAATGGGGTATCACCGAAGCCGAGGCGCTTCAAATCTGCTATGATCGTGGCTTTGATTTTGGCGGATTGTATGAGATTTATCACCGTGCATCCTGTTGGTGCTGCCCATTCCAGCGCATTGATGAGCTGCGTAAGCTCCGCCATCATCACCCGGAATTGTGGGCGCGGCTGATGGATATGGACAACCGCGCCAGAGTGATGTTTGGCGCGGGGCCGCTCGGTCAGTTTAAGCAGAATTGGTCAGTTGCGCGGCTTGATGAGCGCTTTGCACAGGAGGAGCTTGATGGACAGGAATGAAAACAAAATCGTAGGCCGACTGGCGGAAATCCTTGCGCTGTCCTATGGTTATCCGCATTACACAGCGCGGCAAATCCGCATTGCCGCCAGCCTGCACGATATCGGCAAGCAGAAAATCCCTCCCGAAATCGTCGGCAAACCCGGAAAGCTTACAGCAGACGAGTTTGAGATTATGAAAAAGCACACCATCATAGGCGCGGAGCTTCTCGGGGGCATGGAGGGCAGTCTCGGCAAAATGGCGCGTGAGATATGCCTCAATCATCACGAATGGCACAACGGCGGAGGATATTGGGGCAGACGTTTGGATGATTTGCCGGATTTTGTGCAGTTTGTCGCTATTTCCGATGTTTTTACAGCGCTTTTAAGTGAACGTGTATATAAACAACCTTGGCCGCCCCATGAGGCAACAGCATACATTCAGAAGCAGGCCGGTACGCAGTTTTCGCCGGAATTAGTTGAGGTTTTCCTCTGGCTGGTTCAGCATGACAAGCGCGTATCGGCTCTTTTTCGTTGAGGGAGAATGAACGACAACTAACGTAAAAATGGAGGAAAATTCACTATGAGCAAAGACCTTGATATCCGGGTATACCCCATTAATGAGCCAAAAGGCAACACCCTTGCCTTTGCCAATGTATCCGTTGGCGACCTTGCGGCAATTCGCGGCATTCGTGTGATGAACAGCGAAAAAGGGATGTTCGTCACCATGCCGCAATCGGAAAGCAAATCCGGCGTTTATCACGATACTGCCTTTCCCATCACAAGTGACCTGCGGAAAGAAATTAACGCAGAGGTGCTTGCGGAATACGAACGCCAATCGAGCCTTGCCCCCGATGATCGTGGCTACGAAAAACCCGAAGCGGTCACCTCCGGCAGAAGCGCCGATGATATACAGCTTGATGTCAAGGTGTTTCCTCTCGCCGAGGTCAAGGGTAGCACCCTTGCCTTTGCAAGCGCCACGTTGGACGAAACTGTCGCCATTCGCGGCATCCGCATTGTGAACAGCGAGAAAGGCGATTTCGTATCTATGCCGCAGTCAAAGGACAAGCATGGCGATTACCACGATATTGCATTTCCGCTGTTGGGAGATGTGAGAAAAGCTGTTAGTAAAGCCATTTTGATCGAGCATGAGCAGATGAGTACGGAGCGCAAACAAGGCATCGGTCAGCGGTTTGCCGATGGCAAGGAACAGGCGGCTCGGCGCACAGCGCCTGAGCGTACATCTGCGGCGAAACGTGCTCCGGGGATTGGTGAGTAGCGAAATGGAAACGAAGAATTTCGATGTCATCCTAGCCGACCCGCCTTGGGCTTACCGTGTCTGGAGCAAAAAAGGCGCTGGCCGTAGCGCCGAAAATCATTACCCCACCATGAGTATTGAGGATATTTGTGCGCTACCCGTTGCAAATCTTGCAAATCGGGATTGCGCACTTTTTTTGTGGGCAACCTACCCAAACTTACCCGCCGCCTTCGAGGTGATAAAAGCGTGGGGTTTTACCTATAAGACTGTCGCGTTCACTTGGGTTAAGACCTGCCGGAAATCCCCTGGCTACTTTGTCTCGCTGGGACACTGGACACGGAGCAACGCCGAGGTCTGCTTGTTGGCGACTAAAGGCCACCCCAAGCGCATATCCAAAAGCGTTCGGCAGCTTATCGTGTCACCAGTCGAGCAGCACAGCAAGAAGCCGGATGAAACGCGCGACCGCATTGTTGAATTGATGGGCGATCTTCCCCGTGTCGAGCTATTCGCTCGCCAAAAAACGCCGGGTTGGGATGCTTGGGGCAACGAAGTTGAAAGCGATATTCAATTATCAATTAAGCGAACGGAGTGAGCGTCATGGCCTATGTCAGTATACCAAGGGATCTCTCAGCCGTAAAAAGCAAAATCGCGCTGAATCTCACGAAACGCCAGTTAATCTGCTTTGGCACAGCGGCGGCAATCGGGATTCCGGCATACATTTTCACGCGCGGAGTAGTCGGCAACTCGCCCGCCGCCATGCTGATGATTGTCATCATGCTGCCGCTGTTTTTTCTGGCAATGTATGAAAAGAATGGTCAGCCTGCTGAAATTATTCTGCGAAATTACCTCCGCGTCAAATGCGCATGGCCGGGTCAGCGACCATATATCACGGAAAATCTCTATGAAAATTTGGAAAAGGAGAGTGAAAATATTGCACCCAACCACAAAAAAGCAACAACAGCGCCTGTCGGCAAACATACGAAATGCCAAGGCATCGGCAAAGGCAAATCGAGCCGAAATGCGCGCCGATAAAAGAAAATCTCCTGCGAAGAAAAATCCGCCTGTGAAAAAATCAGGCGGATTTTTAAGCAGGATTTTCGGCAAACCGCCGCAGTCTGCGCAAGGGTCTATCCCCTATGAGGAAATGTACCGCGACGGCATTTGTCGCGTCAGTGAGCGGCTCTACTCCAAAACCATCGCCTTTGGCGACATCAATTATCACCTTGCACAGCCGGAGGATCAGACGCATATTTTTGAGGGATACAGCGATTTCCTCAACTATTTTGACAGCACCCTCGGCGGGCAATTGTCCTGCATTAACCTCCCTGCCAATGCGGAGGAACTGCGGCGGATGATAAAGCTCCCGCAATATGATGATGATTTAGCTCCGCTGCGAAACGAGTTCGGCAGCTTTCTCGAAGCGCAGCAGGCCAAAGGGAATAACGGCATGACTAAGCGGAAATTTGCGACATTTACCGTAGAGGCGGATAATCTCCGCGCCGCAAAGCTTCGCGCCGAGCGTGTGGAAACCGATATTCTGAACAACTATAAGGTGCTCGGCGCACCGGCAGCGCCGCTTGATGGCAAGGAGCGACTGAAAATTCTGTTTGATATGCTTCATCCCAGTGGCAACGAGAAATTTCGCTTCGACTGGAAAGACCGCGTAAAGACAGGGCTTTCCACCAAGGACTTCATTGCTCCCTCTGGCTTTGATTTTCGCGAGGGCCGGACATTCCGCATGGGCGAGCATTACGGCGCTGTGAGCCATCTGCAAATTCTGGCATCCGAGCTTGGTGATCGATTGCTCGCCGATTTCCTCGACCTCGAATCGCCCACTGCCGTAACCATTCATTTTCGCTCTCTCGACCAGACGCAGGCAATCAAAAATGTCAAGCGCAAGCTCAGTGATCTTGATGCCATGAAAATCAATGAGCAGAAAAAAGCTGTCAGGTCGGGGTACGACCTTGACATTATTTCCGCAGACCTCGCCACCTATGGCGGTGAAGCCAAAATGCTTCTGGAGGATTTGCAGAGCCGCAATGAGCGGATGTTTGTGGTGACAATTTTGGTACTGAACATCGCAAAAACGCGGCGGCAGCTTGAAAATGATATTTTAGCCGCAAATGCTGTGGCGCAGAAATATAACTGTGCGCTGAATCGTCTCGATTACCAACAAGAGCAAGGTTTGATGAGCAGTCTGCCGCTCGGATTGAATCAAGTGGGAATTAAGCGCGGTCTAACTACCTCCAGTACGGCGATTTTTGTGCCGTTCACCACCTGCGAGCTGTTCCAGACCGGCGAGGCCATGTACTATGGACTGAACGCGCTCTCGAACAATCTTATCATGGCCAATCGCAAAAATCTTAAAAATCCCAACGGACTCTACCTTGGCACCCCCGGCTCCGGCAAAAGCTTTGCTGCCAAGCGTGAGATTTTGAGTGTGTACCTCACGACACAGGACGATATCATCATATCCGACCCGGAAAGTGAGTATTTTCCGCTTGTAAACAGGCTTGGTGGGCAGGTGGTGAAGCTGTCTCCGGTGTCAAAAGCGCACATCAATCCGATGGACATCAACGTGGATTACTCGGACGAGGATGACCCGCTCACCTTAAAAAGCGACTTTGTGCTCTCGCTCTGCGAGCTGATTATCGGCGGCAAGGATGGCTTACAGCCGGTAGAGAAAACCATCATTGACCGCTGTGTGCGGCTGGTGTATCGGGATTATCTTGCTGACCCAAAGCCAGAAAATATGCCGATTCTGGAGGATTTATACAATCTGCTCCGCACTCAATCAGAGGCAGAGGCACAGAGAATCGCCACCGCGCTGGAGATTTATGTCACAGGATCATTAAATATATTTAACAATAGGAGCAACGTGGACATCACCAATCGGCTTGTCTGCTACGACATAAAAGAGCTTGGTAAGCAGCTTAAAAAGCTTGGTATGCTAATCCTCCAAGACCAAGTTTGGGGCAGAGTTACGGCGAATCGCGCCCTCAAAAAAACAACTTGGTTTTATTCAGACGAGTTCCACCTGCTTCTAAAAGACGAACAGACCGCTGCCTACTCAGTGGAAATCTGGAAACGCTTTCGCAAATGGGGCGGAATTCCGACCGCCCTCACGCAGAATGTGAAGGATATGCTCGCAAGCCCGGAGGTGCAGAATATCATGGAAAATTCCGACTTCATATATATGCTCAACCAAGCGCAGGGCGACCGGCAAATCCTCGCAAAGCAGCTTGGCATATCGCCCCACCAGCTTTCGTATGTCACGCAGAGCGGCGCTGGAGAGGGCCTTTTGTTTTATGGGAATGTCATTATTCCTTTTGTGGACAGGTTTGATAAGTCAACCGAAATATATAGCTTACTAACCACCAAATTTACCGAGGCGGTGAGCTAACGATGAGTGAGCTTTGCCCCATCACATTTAAGGCAGCAAAGATGTTTGTTGATGAGCATCATCGCCACAACTCTCCGCCGCAGGGACATAAGTTTTCTATCGGACTTATGGAAAACGGCAGTCTAATCGGCGTGGTTATTGTCGGGAATCCAGTTGCACGAAAGCAATGCGATGGATATACGGCAGAAATTACTCGTTGCTGCGTTTTGGGTAGTCATCGCAACGCGAATAGCAAGCTCTATGGGGCGGCATTGCGTGCGGCGCGTGCAATGGGATATCGCCGTGTTTTGACCTACACATTGCCCTCTGAAAGCGGCGCAAGCCTTCGGGCAGTTGGATTTATCCACGATGGTTTGACCGGTATAGGCAATTGGAATACCCCAAAAAGACCGCGTAATATGCCCTTAAAATACCCGGAGGGACGCAAAAACAGGTGGGTGAAATATTTTGAATAGAAGGAGGAACGCGCGCAATGAACGATGCCGGGATACCCCTTACACAAAATCAATATATACAGGAGCTTCACAACATTCTGCGGAGTGAAAACAGGGACACATCGGGACTGACAGAGCTGATGAACCATGTCAGTGAGATGGAGGATTTTGTAAAGCGAGCCGAGGACAGCATTTCGGATATGAAATCTCAGCTTGCAGAGTTAAAAGAGGTGCAGAATCATCCGGTGAAAACCTCACTGCAAAACGCAATCAAGGCACTGGAGAGCAGGCTGTCCGAGGTCAAGGTGATGCTTTCGGAACTCAAAGCCAATATTATTGAGGGCGCGCAAAAGGCTGTTGCCGCGTTCAAGGAAAAGGGCGTTGTCGCGCTTGATAATCTGGCTTCTTTTTTCGGAGTGAAAGCCGATTTGCAGGGGTGGCAGAAAAACATTGACAGCATTATAAAGGCGGATGATAAGGCGGTTTCCAAGATTGAAGCCTTTGCGAATGAGTATCATTCTGCCGGTCGTGCCATGAAAAATCTTGCGCGAATCGCTGTGGGAAAGGAGCCGATTTCCGCGAAAAAAGAGGCCGGGAAACTGGCAAAAGCAATGGCAGCGCCCTACAAAATGCAAAAATCCGCAGTTATAGGTCTGCGAAAGTCCCTTGAAAAAACGGTGGCGCGGCTTGATGGCCTCGAAGCCAAGGCCGCACAGGTGAAAGCGCCCTCCCTGCTGCAAAAGCTGGAGGCCAACAAGGAACGTGTCAAGGCGCAGGCGAGAGAAATTGCACCACCTGAACGCGCCAAGGCGCAGGGGTTGGAGGTATGAGCGGGCGCAAAAAGCTGAAGGCTCGCGGCAAAATGACGCTTAAAAACACGCGCGGCGGCGTTATTCTGCACGATACTTCTACCGGCGAGGACACGCGCCTTACAACACGCGAATCGGCATTTGACCTGCGCGGCAAAAAAGCGGACACCTTTTCGCTGGATGGGAAAAATCACACAACCAAGCCGATGAAGCGAAAACCAAGGCCGAAATTTGAGCAGTTTTCGCCGCAAGAGAACCCGCAAAGTGCACAGCCTGATGCAGCGGAATCTAAATCGGAATCGCCTGCATCGGCACAGGTACACCGCAGTCCACAGATAGATTTATCCAATACGGAGGTGGCGGCTCAGACAATCGCCACCTCCGCTCATATTTCGCCGGAGCGAGGTGCGCCCCCTGCAATCACCGACAAACCGGCTGTTCAAACCAAGCGCAAAGCAATTTTAGCTCATTCTAACACGCTTTATGAGAATGCGCAACAGATTGATTCTCGTGCAGAAAACACATCGGAAACCAGTGTTATCAATCCCAATATTTTGGAAAACACTGCGGATTCTCCCGATGTGCCAAAGCACGATATAACTACCCCAACTGCGCTCAAATTCGATGCTATCAGCCCTGACACTTTTGAAAATGTATCAAATTCTCCTGCCAGTAAGCTGAAACCCACACCCACTACCCCAAAACCTGATGCGATAAATTCCGACGCTTTGGAAAACATTCCGAAATCTTCCGAAGCATCTGCTCCTGCTCGCAAACAGGCTCGCGCACAGAACCGCACCGACATTACAGCGGATAAAATTGAAAATGCTCTCTCAAATTCCTCGCCAAAACCGAGCGTTTCGCCACGACCAAACAGACTGCGCTTTAATCAAACGATTGACAACAATCCGGGCAAAGTTGCGCATAAGCTGCGGTTTCACTCTGAGGTTAAAACGCACAGTGAAGCCATCAACAGCGCACTGCCGCTACGCCCTGTTGAGGTGGCGACAAGCGCGGTACAGACACTTCGGCATAGCAAGCTTCAACAGGCGGAGGAGGATAATGTTGGCGTAGAAGCCGCGCACAAAGCAGAAAATCTTGTGGAGAATGGCGCTCGCGTTCTGCATAATCGGCACAAATCCGCTTCTCGTCGCAGGGCAAAAAAGCGGGATCGCAGAAGCGCTAAAAATATCAGAACCACTAAAAAACCCACCGGAATTTCGTATCAAAAGCGGAAAATAAAACAGAATTATGCCAAAGCCGCTCGCGAGAGTGAACAGGCTGTGATCCACGCAAAAAAGGCAGGCGCTGTAACGGCTCGTCTGAGCAAGGCTGTTGTCGGCAGCATAAAGCGTCACCCGGTTATACTCGGTGTGGCGGCGCTCGTGGCGCTGCTGCTGTTTTCGGTTATGTCGCTGATCGGCGTGTTTGGCAGCTCCGCCAACAGCGGACTCGGCGGCATTCTCGCCACCTCATATCTTGCGGAGGATGCGGATATCGAAGCCGCCGAGCTTGCATATACGCAGTGGGAAACCGATTTGCTGCTGCAAGTTGAAACTATCGAAAATGACCACCCCAATTATGATGAGTATATTTATAACATCGACCCTGTTTATCACAACCCGCATGAGCTGATGGCGTATCTTACAGCGGTATATCAAAGCTTTGTTTTTGCTGATATTGAAGCTGATTTGCGTGAGATTTTCGATGAGCAGTATACCCTCACCTTGACCCCGACCAGTGAGACGCGATATGGCGACCCATATGATTATGATGAGGACGGGGATTACGAGCCGTATGAGCACACAATTCTTACTATTACGCTTACGGCGCTGCCTTTTCGTGATGTGATTGCCGCTCATCTTGATGATGTGACTCAAGCTCATCACAATGTCCTCACCGAGACAAATGGCTCGCGCAAATATATTGAAAACCCGTTTGATTTCAATTGGCTGCCCTATGTCACCAGTCCCTATGGCTATCGCATTCATCCCACCACAGGCGAGAAAAATCTGCATCGTGGCGTAGATATTGGCTTGCCGCTCGGCACGGAAATTCGCGCCGGACACGATGGCACAGTTACATTCGCAGGCTGGCATGACAGCTACGGTTACTATGTAGCGATTACAAACGACAATGGCATATCTACCAAGTACGCTCACTGTAGTCAATTGCTTGTCAGCGCAGGTCAGACCGTGCAAACAGGCGAAGTAATCGCGCTGGTAGGCAGTACCGGCGTTTCTACCGGCCCACATTTGCATCTGGAGCTGCTCAAAGACGGGCAGTATCTCAACCCAATCTATTTTACAGGAGGAATCTAAATGACCAATCCAAGGATTGAAAAGGTAAGCGGCGATATCCGCAAGACAAAAGAGAAAATCGCCGGTTTGCAAGAGCATTTGCGTGAGCTTGAACACAAGAAAACCGAGCTTGAAAACGCGGAAATTGTAGCGGTTTTCCGCAAAGAAAAGCTCTCGGACAAGGATTTTGCGGCTCTTGTGCGGCAGATGTCCGCCGAGCGCGGCACTGCCGGGAATGGGGGTGGAAGTCTGTGAGCAGAAAGCTTTTGCAGACCATGACGTTTGCATTTTGTTTTTGCCTGACTTTGTTTTGCGGCACGGTGACTGCATGGGCGGGCGGTGACGATCTCGCAGGCGCAAAGTACAGTATTTCCATCAGCGAGGATGGGGATGGCGCTGTGATTGAGATTGAGGATGTCGCCGGTACAGACTTCGTGAAAGCTGAGGCCGCATTCGGCGAGGAGGGCGACTGGCAGGATATCTCCAGCAGCATTCGCGACCACGGCGCAGCGCGGCTCGCCTTGTCCGAAAGTGGCGTGGTCTATGTTGCGGTTACCGATCACAGCGGCAAGGTTCATGTGAAATCTCAGCATATTGACTATGCCGAGCCGCAGGCTTCTGAGACGGTTTCGAGCATTCCAGTGCAGGAGGACACCGCGAGCCAATCCCCGCCCAACGCAGCTTCAAACAACAGCGTGATGCCCACGGACGGTACCGGCACAGTAATCGAAAACAGTGTGAAAACTCCTGATGAACGGGAGTTTTTTACAATTACAACCGATTCCGGCCACGATTACTATGTTGTTGTGGACAAGCAGAAAACTGATAAAAATGTGTATCTGCTGTCCGAGGTTACGGATGCCGATCTGATGGGACTTGCGAAATCCACCACAACCGAGGACGCACTGCCGCCCGATCCCGCGCCAGTCGTAACACCAGAGCCGGAGCCTGAACCGGAACCGACCCCGCCTGCTGACCCCACTCCGAAAAAGTCGGGTGGGGTTAATCCGATTGTCATTCTCGTGCTTGTCGCCGCCGCAGGCGCTGCCGGTTGGTACTTCAAAATCTACAAGCCGAAGCAGGATTCCTACGATGACACTTGGGATGACGCTGATACGGATGATGGCTTCGACGATGATTTCGATAACGAAAGCGAGGTGTGAGTAGTGTATGAAAAAAAGAAGTGGCATGAGAAATATATCGGCGCTGCTGATTGCCGTTTGCCTGTTCCTGCCCGGTGTGACCGCTTATGCCGAGACAAACGTAAGCATCACCACCAGCGACCACGAAGCGATTGCCGACGCAGTCAACATCGCTGATACGACTGTACAAAATATTGCCGGTGCTACTGCACAGGATGTCACTGCGGAAATCGAAATCCCGCTTGTGACAAAGGCCTTCGAGTTATCGGCTGATGCCGGTACGGATGCGCTTACAGAGCCGTTTGAGCAGAACGGATATCTCTACACAGTCAAGGATATGGAGAGCCGTACCTATGAAGAATCACCGCCCCAAAGCGTCAGCAAAATCGCCATATATATGAGCGATACCGATGATGAAGTGGAAATCCGCGCACAATTTCCCACTACAATTGAATATGCGGAGGATGGCTATTTTGGCGAGCTTGCGTTGGATGCCGCCAGTATTACCACCGAGCCTGACGAGTACGAAACCTACGCCTACCAGTACACCAAAACACGGGAATATCCCGGTCTTATCCGCAACGACCCTGCCTACATTGACCGCGAGTGGAACGGCATGAGCCTTGCGGATGTTGTATTTAAGCAGCAGGGCGACGGGCGATACACCGGCTTTGCCACCTACAACGGTACAGCCAGCGGTAAGCGCCCGGTAAGCTACATCACTACCGCCACATATTCCGGCGAAACTATAAGCGATGCACCCACAAGCGTGCTTTACACTGTGACATACGAGGGAACACCTGTTGACCCTCCTGTAGTTGCAGATGTAGCGATTGAGGAAATCGTCCCTGTTGTCGAGGCCGAGCCGGAGCCGGAAACTGAGCCAGAAGTGGAGCTAACAGAAGAAATATCCACCCATGATGCTACCTCGCAAAGCGGCGATTTTTCCGTGTTGCATCTTGTTTTTGTTGGAATTATCGGACTGCTTGGCGGCGCACTTTGCTCCAAAATAATTTTAGCATTCAGAGGAAGGAAGAAGAAAGCATGAAGCCAAATATCTTAAAGCAGACACTGGCGGAGAACAAAATCCTGTGCATCATTTTTATACTGGCGGTGATTTTGTTTGCGGTCTGTATGGTCGCTTTTCCGCACAGTGAAGAAACTGCGAAAACCTATGCGCTTGAAGCCAGCAGCGACACCATTGATTTTACCACAGACCAAAAGGTGCATACTGCCGCCGATGGCATTGCCGTGGTGGGAGCGCAAAAGCCTGCTGTCCTATCTGCCGAAGCGGATGAGCCTGCACCACTTTCCGAAGTGACGCGCTTCACCGCCGACCCCAACACAATTTGGCAGGATGAAGCATCCCCGACCCACAGCGGATTCACCATGCCGGTAGCAATGAGTGCGGACAGCGACAGCATTGGTATTCTCAGTATCCCCGACCTTGGATTGTCTGTAAATATCTACGAAAGCGCCGACCAGATGGAGGATATGACCAAGGGAGCCGCCCATTTCAAGCATACCTCCGCATGGGAGGGCAATATCGGGCTGAGTGCGCACAATGTCAATTTCGATGGCTCGGCGGGGTATTTCCTGAATCTGTATACGCTGAAAAATGGTGCGGTTATCCGCTATGAAACCGCCCTCGGCAGTCGGGAATATCTAGTCAGCAGCATCACAGAAATACCCGAAACCGACTGGAGCAGCCTTGCCAGAACAGCAGATAACCGTATTACCCTTATCACCTGCATTACAGGCAAGCCAAATATGCGATTGTGCGTTCAAGCCGTAGAAAAAAGTGCGTCATAAAATCCGATTTTTCTTGCATCTAACCTTGACTTTTGTGATAGCATAGTGTAATATATAGTTGGGAGGATATTTAACACAGTAAATCGCGAAAGTGAGGTAATGACATGAAATCCATCCTGAGAACCATCGTCACCATTTTACTTGCCAGTGTTATTCTAACGGGAACAGTCGGGACGGCGTTTGCCGCACAAAATCCCTTTGCATATATGGAAGCCGAGAGCCGGAAAGCAGTCGAAGCCGCAATAAAGGCAGGGACAATTCCAACAGGCACAACCATCTATGACTGTGCCTACGGCGCGGATGCGAACGGAAACACGATTGTAATTCAGTATCGTGATAAGAACGGCAACTGGATCGATGTTACCACAGGCGAGAAAAGCACTTCCACAGCCGCCGAATCCACCTCGACTGCCCCCAAAAAAGATGAATTAGCCGCCTATGCCGACCGAGTATTCGAGCTTGTGAATCTGGAACGGGAAACAGCCGGAGAAGCTCCCTTACAACGAAGTGATACCCTAAATACAGCGGCTATGACTCGTGCGAGCGAATGCGCATCACTGAACAGTTTATATGTGGATGGCAAGGCGCATACCCGACCGGATGGCTCTCAATGGTTTACTGTATTCGGCATCGAAAAGAACTTCAATTACGGCGAGAATGCGGGAGTTGGTTGCACCGCTGATGAGCGAATGGCGCACTTCATGAACTCGGAGGGACACAGAAAGAACATCCTGCGCTCTGATTACACTGAAATTGGCATCGCCTGCGCCGTATCCGAAACAGGAGAAATTTTCACAGTGCAAATCTTCTATCGACCATAGCTCAAAAAACAGAATATTCACTGTAAGGTCGTTGTCCACATCGGGACAGCGGCCTTTTTCATTTTCAAAGGAGTGTATATTATAAATGGCAAAGACAAGAATGCTTTCTTTTATGCTGGCTGTGATTATGATTATCACCGCCGCAATGCCGGTTTCCGCACTGGAATCCGACCCTATCGGCGAGCTTTACGCTGTGGAGGGCGACACGATCCACATAGAATCGAAAAGCGAGGAAACCGCGCCCGATGACCCCATGCCTGATGAGGGTACGCCGGACGATTTCACACCTGATGAGCCTGCATCCGATGAAGCTACTGACGAGACAATTGCCACGCCCACAAATGTGGATGAAACACCTTCCCTTGGGCAATCTGCCCCTCCGCAAGTAGAGAATGGCAATTTCTATCTGGACTGCACCCCGGAACAAGCGGCGGAGCTTATCGCTTTCTATGAATTTCTCCACGAACAGATTGACAACCCCATCTTTCGCCCCTTTGCGGCTCCCGGCGACAGCGGCAGCGTGAGCTGGACATGGGGAGAATCTGTTGGGATCGAAGTTCCCAGCGGTGATCCCAGCAATCCCTACCGCATTAGTAACATTCCGCGCATTACGCTGAGCACAGCTAATATGCCGCTTGGTCGCCCTTTTTGCGTGGAGTTTGGTATTGACCCCGGCGGCTCTTACACTGCCAGTGAGGGAAACGACAGCCAGATTCTTGCCTTGCTGGTGGCACAGCATAAAGGCTCTGCATCGGCAGTCGGCACTCAGCTTGCGCTGTGGTACAAGGTGAACGGGCTACCGCTGGGCAGTCATTCCGCAGTTACAGCCGCGCTTTCGGCAGCTTCTTCTGTGGACACCACCGGCTACACCTATCTGCTCTGGAACAGCGGTTCCGGTCAGCCTTTTGTTACGCTGGATCGTGTTGAGAGCACAGGCGGCGAACCCGGCGACGGTGGGGACGATGATGATGACGGGGATGAGGAAGAACCCGAAAACCCCAACACCACAACCGAAGTCACCACCGAGGAAACCACCACAACCGAGGTGCGCTCCAGCACCGAATATGAGTACAGCGATGCCATCGGCCAGATCACCATTACCAAGCGCGATGATGAGGGCAATTCTCTGGATGGTGCGATTTTTCGCATAGACATTGAGTTTGCTGACGGTTCGCGCGGCGGTACTGGCGCGTTCGAGGTTTACAATGGTTCGCGGCTGTTCACATGGACCCACCCCCGTGACGACTGCGAGCCTGCCAAGGTGACAGTCACCGAAATCTACTGCCCGCCGGGATATATTATGGACAGCACCCCGAAAACCGCCATTGTGCATCCCACCTACACACGGATTACAAAGGTTTTGACCCATACGATTACTATTACCACGACCACCACAACCACATCAGTCATTGACATTGACAGCGGCGAGGTTTTAGCGGAATCCAGCGCAAGCGCCAGTGCCGAGACTGAGCTGAATCCCCCGACCGTCCAAGAATACACAGATTTCATTGAAGGCGATCGGGAAACCGATCTTACCTTTGTGAATGTACAGCAAAGCGCCGAGCTGATTATATTCAAATATCGCTCAGGCACAAACGTGCCGCTGGCTGGTGCGAAATTTGAAGTCAGCTATGTTGACCCTTCTGTGGATTCCGGGCGCTGGGTAGTCACCACCGGCGCGGATGGCAAGGCAACCATTGCTCTGCCAAAGCCGGGTGCTGTGCTCATCCACGAGGTTTCCGCGCCTGCGTATCACGTTATCACCAGCGCAGGGCCTGACACTACCGTCACCATCATGGCTGGGGAAAGCAAGCAAGTAGACATCCCCAACGACCCCTATACCGCAGTCGAAGTCACCAAGATTGACAGCGTGACCGGCGCGAAGCTGGCTGGCGCAACTATCAGCCTAAAGCATATCACCTCCGGCATGGAATATCGCCAAGTCACCGATTCTAACGGCATTGCGCTGTTTGAAAACGTGGAACCGGGCAGCTATTATGCGGAGGAAATCATCGCGCCCGACCGGTATGTCCTCAACACAACGCGCTATCCGGTTGAGCTGCGCAGCCATGAAACTGCCGCGGTCACCATCCCCAATGATCCCTACACCGGCATTGAGGTGACAAAGGTGGATGCGAACAACGGCGCGAAATTGTCGGGCGCATTCATTCGTATTAAGCACATTTCCAGTGGTCAGGAGTACACCGGCGAGACTGATGAGGACGGTATCGTCTACTTCGGCCTGATTCCTCCGGGCGACTATTATGTGGAGGAGATTCAGGCTCCGTTTGGGTACGTTCTCAACGAAACGCGCTATCCGCTGGAGCTAAAAACAGGCGAGCTGTCCACCCTGACACTGCCTAACTACCGCAAGGATGGCCTGTACATCCGCAAAGTGGATGAGAATGGCAAACCCCTTGCCGGTGCGGTTTTTGAGCTTCGCCGTGGTTCAGGCGAGGTGCTCATTCGTGAGACAACGGACGCGAACGGCCTGATTTATCGCGGTTTCCTCAGCACGGACACATATATTATTGAGGAAATTTCCGCGCCTGTAGGCTACCTGCTGGATGAGAATAATCCGCAAAGCATTTACATCAGCCACGAGGATGATAATAAGGAGTATAGCGTTACCTTTGTGAACAAGCGCAAACCCGCCATTGAGATTATAAAGGTGGATGCGAACGATCCTACAAAACGGCTTCAGGGCGCGGTTTTCCGCATCTCGGAGCAGGGCGGCAGCAAAACTTGGGATGTCACCACCGGGTATGATGGCACTGCCTTGCTGGAGGATTTGGACATCAACACCACCTATCTGGTGGAAGAAATCACCGCCCCCTACGGCTATGTCAACTCCGGTTATCGCGAGGCAATTGTGCTGGAGGAATGCCGGGTTCACACCATCACCGTGGCCAACGGCTCCAGCCCCAAGCTGCTGATTGAGAAGATTGACGAAAATAATGGCCGCAAGCTGGAGGGCGCTGTGTTTCACGTTGCACGGCAGGGTAGCTCGGATTACAAGGAAGTCACCACCGGCTTTGATGGCACAGTGACAATCTCCGACCTTGATGCCGGGTTCTATACCGTCACCGAAATCCGCGCGCCAAGCGGATATGTGTTGGATTCCACCATCCGCAACGTGGAACTGATCGCAGGTCAAACCACCACAGTTGTAGTGAACAACAGTCAGCGCCCCGACCTTACTCTGCGCAAAATTGACGCGGAAACCGGCGAGGGTTTGGCTGGCGCTGTTCTGCGCGTAACCAAGGATGGCGGCACTGCGTTTCAAGATGTCACCACTGGAAAGGACGGTATCATCGTAATTTCCGACCTTGCCCCCGGTTGGTACATCGTGACCGAGCGGCAGGCTCCAATCGGTTACATCTTGGACGAATCGCCGCACTACATTGAGGTTAAAGCTGGCGAGGATGCCGAGTTGATTATCCAAAATCAGCGCAAGCCTTCCCTCAAAATTACCAAGCTGGACAGCATGACGAAGCAGCCGCTCCAGTATGTTACATTTGAGATACAGTATAAAAATGGCAAATCCTTGGGTGAGTTTACCACCGATGAAAACGGTGAGATTTTCCTTGAAGATATCGAGCCGGGACTGGTGGTTATCACCGAAACCAAGGCAAGGGATGGCTACATCATCTCGGATGAAAGCAAGGAAATCCTTGTAGAATGGGGAAAACTGGCTGTTGTCGAATTTCTCAACGACCCCATTCAGCCTCTGCTCATCTACAAGGTGGACGCAAAAACCGGCGGGCCGCTCTCCGGTGCGAAGTTCCTTGTCACCAAGGTCAGCGGAGAAGTGGTCGGTGAGTTTGAGACTGGTCGCAACGGATATATCACAGTCACCGGCCTGCTCCCCGGATTTTTCACGGTGAAGGAGATCAAGTCGCCGCTGGGTTACATCCTCTCCGATACGCCGAAAACTGTGGAGTTGAAAATTGACCAGCCTGCCATTGTGGAATTTGAGAATCAGCCGCTGAATGGCTTGCACATCTTGAAAGTGGACAGCATGAGCGGCACTCCGCTGGAGGGTGCAAAGTTTTCGGTGCATCACAAAGGTGGCGCTCTGGTGGGCAATTATACCACCAATTCTCACGGCGAAATTGCCATTGATGGCCTTGAGCCGGGGTGGTACACCATCACCGAAACCAAGGCCCCCGATGGCTATTTGCTCGACAATACGCCCCATGATGTGGAGCTTGTTTGGGGCCAGTTTGCCACCGTGGAGTTTGAAAACCGCAGGCTTGCCTCGTTCCAGATTAAGAAGGTGGACGAAGCTGATGGTTCGCCGCTGCCGGGGGCGCTATTCCGTGTCACCACCACCGAGGGTACGCTGGTCGGCGAGTTCACCACTTCGGTGGACGGCTTCATCAACGTGCCGGAGCTTGCACCGGGCAGCTATATTGTGTCCGAGCTGCGCTCTCCCGATGGATACAGCCTTGATAATACGCCAAAAACCGTAGTAGTAAAGGCAAATCAGACCGCTATTATTGAGTTCACCAATAAGGCTTTGCCGGGTGTTCAGGTGCGCAAGGTGGATGCCGCTACCGGCGAGCCGTTGGCTGGCGCAAAATTCCGTGTCACCAAAATGAACGGCGAGTTGGTGGGTGATTACACTACCAATCAGGCAGGCTTTTTCGCGGTATCTGAGCTGGATACCGGATGGTACACCATTTTTGAAACCGCTGCTCCCGCAGGTTATATCACCGATTCCACTCCGCAAAATGTGGAGCTAAAACCCAATCAGACTGCCGTGGTGGAGTTTGCGAACAAACCGCTGGCGGGATTGCAGATCAAAAAAGTGGACAGCGAAACCGGTCTGCCGCTTGAAGGTGTCACCTTTGAAGTTGAACATCTAAACGGCGCTCGTATTGGCACATTTACAACTGATGAGGCTGGCTTAATCTTCATCCCCGATTTGCAGGAGGGTTGGCTGGTTGTCACCGAGACAAAGACCGTTTCCGGCTACAAGCTGGACAATGCACCCCGCAATGTGGAGATTATCTCAGGCAAGCTGAACGTCTTTGAAATGACCAATATGCCGTACCCATATCTGCAAATTAAGAAGGTGGATGCGGATACAGGCGCGGCACTGGCCGGAGTGCGTTTTAAGATTTACGACAAAAATACCCGCGAGTTAGGCGAATTTGCCACCAACGAGCTTGGTATCATCAAGCTGACCGGCATGGAGCCGGGGACATATTATGTCAAAGAATCCGCCGCATTGGACGGTTATGTGCTTGATGAAACCTTGCGCGAGGTGAGCCTGTATGCAGGGAAAACAACCACAATCGAGGTGAAGAACACGCCGCTCTCCACCCTGCGGCTAAAAAAGGTGGACAGCGTTACAGGTAAGCCGCTGGATGGTGCAAAATTCCTGTTGCGTGACAGCAAAAATAACATTATTGGCGAGTATGTCAGCGACCACAACGGCATGATTGAGCTTCCGTCCTCGCTGCCTGCCGGAAAATATCTGGCGGAGGAAATTACCGCTCCTGATGGTTATGTGCTGCCTGATGCTCCGGTTTCCTTTGAGCTAAAAGCAGGTGCTACGACTGAGATTGCAGTGGAAAACGACCCCATCCGTGGACGAATCCAGATTCTGAAGAAGTCTGCGGACAAGAATACAATCACAGGCGCGAAAGCTGGTGCTGCTCTTTCCGGCGCGGTTTTCGAGATTGTGAACGAGAAGCTTGAGCTTGTGGACACCATCACAACCAACGAGCGCGGCATTGCGGAAAGCATTGATCTGCCTCTCGGAAAATATGCGATACAGGAAATCACCGCCCCCGAACATTACCTGCTTGACGATGGCGTGTTCTATTCCGAGGTCAAGCTCCACGATGATGTGGTGCGGTTTGAGGTGCTAAACCATTCGGCTGAAATAGCTGTGACGGTTGAGAAGCGTGGTAACGAAGAAGCCTTGCCGGGTGATGTAATCCGCTATGACTTTTCCAACGTCAGCAATGCGTCTAATATCACGCTGGATGAATTTTTCTGGCATGACCAACTTCCCACTGACGCGGTTCGGCTGGAGAAAATTTCTACCGGAACGTGGAGCGAGCGGCTGACTTATCGTGTGGTTTATCGCACCAATCTCAAAACAGAGTACCGCGTCTGGAAAAGCGGACTTCTGACCACTGTAAACAATGAGCTTGATGTGTCTGAGTTAAAGCTTTCGGCAAATGAATATATCACCGACTTTAAGCTGGAATTTGGAACCGTTGAGCCGGGATTCCATGAGGTCGAAGCTCCCTTTATTCTCACGCGAGTGCTTGATGATTTGTCGGATGAATACCGCTTTGTCAACAAAACTGATGTTGGCGGCAAGTGCTCCGGCGAGTTCGTTTATGCTACGGATTCGTGGGTGACTGTGGTATTCGGGGAGCGTGGTTCGCTCCCGAAAACGGGGATGTAATCAAAAATAGCAGTAGGAGTATCTGAGTAAGTTTAGAGCAGGGCATTACTTCTGTGGTAATGCCCTGCTCACCTACTGTAACTTAGACTGTATTACGTTTCTCTATATGTGCAGATACATCATCCATAAAGCGATGATAATTTCTGTCTGTTAGTTTTACATAAAACAACGCTTTGTGGTTATGTCCTACTATTTTTACGTCCATACCGATTGACTGCGTAATTTTTTGGATATCTGAAAAAGACAGTTTTTTCGTTTTGCGTAAAAAAGCGTGATATTCAATCATTTCGCCATTGACCCGCACGCTATAAAATGTTCCTGTAAAAAGCAAGCAATGAAAAAACACCGCCACTACAGTCCAGCTTAAAATTGCCATAGGCCAATCCAAATAAGCAGGCTCATCTCTCCAAATAATCAACATTGCCATCAGAATGGATATCAAAGCTCCTTCGGCAAGAAAGTAGCCAATACATAGCGACAACTTACTTCTGCGTATGGTATATGTCATAATGATACCTCGTTCACAAAACAGTCTACTACCTCGTAGAAAATGCACTTCATATCATTATCTTCTTTGATCTGCTCAAATGTCGGTTCATTATTTTATCAAGCATACGCTCATACATCAGTTTTCCCCCATAAGTATATAAATGTCGTGGGACATTTCTTTGCCCTCATAAATCTTCGTATACCGGCCGACTTTCCGCATTCCAAGCTTTTCCGCAAGCCTAACCGAAGTCGTATTCTCCGGTCGAATAGTCGCATACAGCTTGTCCAGTCCAAAGCGGTTAAATGCCAAATCCACGCAGGCCCGCGCCGCTTCGACAGCATACCCCTGCCCCCAAACGGAGTTATCGAAAATATATCCGATTTCGGTAACAGCCTCGCCCTCGACCTCCGATTTCATCAACCCGGCCTGCCCGATCAGCCTGCCGGAATCTTTCAGCGTAACAGCAAAATATCCGAAACCATCCTTATGATAGCGCGTATATTGGCGGTTTAGCCACTTGCGCGCTGCACTCCTTTTGAAGCCGTGCTCCCATGCGTACATGACCTCCGGCTTCTTCATAAATGCCCAAAGCGCCGCCAAATCTGTTTTATATAACCGGCGGATGATAAGGCGGTCGGTTTCGACAACAGTAAGCGTTTCCATGAATGTGGGAAGTTCTATGCCATCTACTTTTAGTTCTGCGACAATTTCAGCAATAATCGTATCAAAAGCGGATTCCAGCGCAGCATCCGCGATAAGTTCCTTTTGCAGCTCCGGCTCAGGTTCTTCCGGCTCGGCATATGGGTCAAAATCCTCGGCATCCGCATCGAGGATTTCCTGTATTTTGGCAATTTTTTCATCAAAGCTGAGTTCCGGGCCAAAGTCAAAGCGCGGATCGAAGTCAGCAGCAGGGTTGTAGGGTTCCGGTTCCCACTGATTGATGGTATCTGACATTTCCTCGCACAGTTCCGCCAGAATTTCAGCTTTGTCCTCATCATCGGGCAGGTAATCAGCGCCCAAAAAGAAATCATCAATTAACTCTGCAAGGCGCTCTATTGCTTCGGATTTATACTCGTCTTTTAGCTCAGAAAACAGCACCGGCGTTTTGAGTTCCGCAAGCTTTGGGGCCTCTCTGTTATAGTCGCGATAATCCATGCGATCGCGCTTGCGCTCGGCAATCATCTCGTTGCGCGCAGCCACAGGCAGCGCATGGCACTTCTTGCAAATATGGTTTGCATGACCGCGCCCGGAAAACTTTTCATTCGCCTTGTGTTCGCCGCAAACATAGCAATAATGGCCGTGAGGCTTATGCTTCTTCTTTTTCTTTGCGGTCATATGCTTCACTTCCATTTTCGTTGGCTGAGATTTATACTGCTATTTTACCACGATTTTGCAGGTTCAGTCCATTACTTTATCTCTTGATCCAAGCGGTTGAAAATCTCAGTATCAAAAAACTGCGCGAGTGAGATTTCCAAACCATCGCAAATCTTCTTAATTGTAACTATGCCCGGATTTTTGCTTCTCTGATAGAAAATCCCCTTGATTGTCGAATTTGCAACGCCTGAAATATAACTCAGTGCATTTATTGTAATGCCACGTTCGTTGCATAGTTCCTCGATTCTATTGGCAACCGCTGCTCTCGTATCCATGACGAAACCTCCTTAACATGTTGCTATAAGTCTGCCATATAGCGCAATATCTTGTTTGCGATACATGGCAAACAAATGGCTCTTGTGTTATACTGTTTGCGATATATGGCAAATAAGAGGAGGTTTGTTTATGGTTGAAAAAACCGCCTGTGTAACCGGGCATCGCGCATTGAGCGGCACGCATATCCCCCATCTTGCAAGGCGGCTGGATGAAACGATTGCGGAGCTTGTATCGCAGGGTGTAATCTTTTATGGAATCGGCATGGCGAAAGGCTTTGACACGTTGGCGGCTCAGGCAGTTTTGCGAGCGCGGGAGAAAAACAGCACTGTTAAATTTATCGCCGTATTGCCGTGCGCCAATCAGGACGAGCGCTGGAGTGCGCGCGACAAACAGACTTACCGCCAGCTTTTGTCCGCCGCCAACAAGATTGTTCATGTATCAAGCCAACCCTATGCGGATGGTTGCATGGCCGACCGGAATTTGCATCTGGTGAAGCATAGCAGCGTGTGCATTGCATACATGAAGCACAGGCGAAGCGGCACGGCGCAGACGGTTCGGTTTGCGCAGGAACGCGGACTAACCATTATCAATCTGGCTGAATAGAAAAACGGAGCTTTCATCTGCGAAAGCTCCGTTTTTTTGATTTTCGCACCATAACTACACAAATATATCATCACAGGAGGGTGACTTTCATGTCATTTAACGATATTATCAGCAAAATCGTATCCGAAGAAAAGCGCGGCTCACAGGAGCCGTTTTTTGTTGTCCACGATAACAGTGGCTGGCACATCGAGTTTCCCGATGGCCATAGCAATGAGGCTGCGTGGAAACAGGAAATCACCGAACGCGACCCGCTTGCCACGCAGTATCGTGGCGCAGATTTCGAGGGCAGCGGCAAGGCATCTGCCTACAACAAAGTGCTGCGCGACCGCCTGCGCATGGAATATTTTGAGCAGCGGGATGGTTGTTGCAGCGATTCCGATAGAGAGCGGCTTACCGCCCTAATAAGCTTCTTCGAGGAAAACATCACCGAGCTTTCTCCAAGAGTGACCGATTATCTCGCTGAGTTTGACCGCCCGTTTCGCGCCCTTGATGATATGCGCTTGTTCAGTTTTGAAGCAATCCGTGAGGGAGGCACATTTGACGAGGACTGGGCGTTGGAGACCATCTGTGCTATTGAGAATATCGTAGCTGACCGCCTGAGTCGTCCCAAAGACGAGCCTGCGCAGGATACAAAACGCAATATCGAGGGCTATGAAGAAACGTTTTGCCTGCGACTTGGCGGCAAAGAGATTGTAGTAGCTGAAAATCCCAGCGCCGAAATGCCCTATCTGCTCTGCGACATCAGTGACCACAATCCCTTTGGCCTAGAGGAGCGCACAAACGGTATTGTGTCAGATGATTATGTAGAAATCATGCGCGAGTTTGTGAATCGGGTGGATGCCGTAGTCGAGGAACTGGAAGCCGATCAGCGGCAGTTTGGCCTCCCAGTGCAGATTATGACCGCTGCCGACTGCCTGCCCGACAGCAATGGGATGGACTGGAAAGGCAAGGCCGTTATCGTAAAGGCTGATACGCTTGCGCCGGAATATCGCAGTGCGCAGCACCAGATATATCTCTGTACCGGCGGATTTGGTGCGGCGGCCAATGCACGGGGGCAGAAGGTCTATGTCAAGAGCCTTGACGATGGCAAGGAATGCCATTTTCAGCGATATCAGATTGCAGGTGTTGCCGATCCTGCGAAGCTACCCGATTGGGCAAAGGACAAGCTGGGCGAACTCACGCAATCTATGCCTGAGAAAAAGCCTTCTTTGCTCGGCAGGCTTGATGCAAGCAAACGGCGTGCCCGGCAGAATAAATCCAGTCGTAAGGGTAACCCTTCGCATAAGAAATCAAACGATCTGGAGGTGTAACGCATGGCGGACAGCACCGCAATCAATGAAATTACTGCCAAGCTGGAGCAGGGTGTGAAAGACCTGTTTCAAAGCGACACCTATGCCGATTATCTCAAAACCATGTCGAGATTTCACAGCTACAGCACTCGAAATACCATACTTATCCATATGCAACATCCCGGCGCAACGCAGGTGGCGGGTTTCTCGGCATGGAAAAATAAGTTTGGCCGCAATGTCAAAAAAGGCGAGAAATCAATCAAAATATTCGCGCCGACCCCTGTTGTTATAAAGCAGGAAATAGAGCAAATCGACCCCGAAACACAGCGACCCATCATCGGCGAAAACGGCGAGCCTGTGCGTGATGAGGTCGAAATCAAAAAGATTACATTCAAGCTCGTATCCGTGTTCGACGCGAGCCAGACCGAGGGAGAACCACTCCCGACGCTGGCGCAGGATTTAGTGGGTGATGTAGAGCACTACGAAGCGTTTGTTGATGCGCTGAAAGCTGTTTCTCCACTCCCGATTGAGTTTGCCACGCTCGATGGTGAGGACGGGCGCTGCATTTACGGCGATAAGATTCTGATAAACTCCGGCATGAGCGAAATTCAGACCGTATGCGCTATTATTCACGAAATTTGTCACGCCACGCTCCATGACCGCACCCTCGTGGTCGAAGGTGATGAGCAAGCAAGCCGCCCGACTTTATCGCGGCAGGTGGAGGAATTGCAGGCCGAGAGCGTGGCGTTTTCCGTGGCGGCATATTTTAATATTGAAACCGGCGCAAACTCTTTCGGATATCTGGCAAGCTGGAGCAGAGGACGCGACTTGAAGGAACTGAACGCTTCTCTGGACACTATCCGCAAAGCATCGGCGAATTTGATTGATGATATCGAAGCTCGATTTAATGAGATTTTGCAGGAACGCGGTGCGAATATAATTGCCGCTGAAATCATTCCTGCCGAGCCGCAAGAGAAGGGAGAAGCCGCTGTGGAATATACAGAATTACAGCAAAATGGTTTTGCTATCGCCAAAAGCTTTGAAGCCTTGCCGCTCCAAGAACGACTGAACATTATCGCGCAAACCTTTGGTTATGAGACCGCTCAGATGAAAATCCGACCTTGTGGTGGGAAATGGCGAGGCACTAGCGATATTGCCATTACGATGGGGAATGGTGTTTCACTGTTTATAGGAAACGAAACAACCTCCAAAGCAAAAAATCCCGATGTAATCAGCGAATATATAAATTCCACTCTCGCAAAATATAATCCGCAGACCGTTGCAGAAGCCAAACGGCGAGCCTATGTCGCACTTATAAAGCGCGAAGCCGCCGACAATGCCATCGCCGCCGAGCGCGGTTTGAAGCCATATACCGTCCTTAATGTGGAATTAGCTGATGGCAAGAATCCGCAAGCTGACGGATATTTAGGCTGGTACTATATCACGGTTGCCGTTGAGGATAAAATTTTTGGTTTACTGGAAAGTGGACTGAATAGCGACATTGCTCGTGGTGCAGTAGGCAAATCTACGGTGCGCGAAAAGTATTTTGTTGCCGGTGGACTAAAAGAGCATGAGGCTGATTTTGTATTCAACAATTGTGGTCATTCATCCCAAAGTGACTCGTATAAAATAGCAATCGACGATAGCATAATGGCGCGGGCAAAAGAAGCTTACAAGCGGCGGATAAATTTTAAGGCGGCTGTTGCAGAGATCAATGCCACGCTTGGCGCTGAAAAAGATGATGAGCCATCTATCGCAATCAATCCAAACACCAATAGTATGCCCGGCAACACGCCGGAATATCAAAATCCTTGGGATGATCCGAACGCAACTCCCTATTGGCAGGCGCATGGCATCATCGCGGATATGGAGAAAACGCGCACCTGCTTTGGCGGTGAGGAAAGAAATCTAATCGTCAATTATGCCATGCACATCGGTGCATTGCACACCGGCGATATGGATAAGGTTCATGCGCTCACTTCTGAGCTTGCGGCGGCTCGCTATGAGGTCACGCATGGCTTTGCAAATCAAACGATTGTAGAGCGCATAAACAGCGAAATTTACGCCGCCGACCCCTCGCTGCCCGACCCCACAGTCACCGCCGGAGAAATGAATGACTACGGCTATACACAGGATGATATGCTGCCACTGTCAAGAGAACGCGCCGTAGAAATGTTTAACGCCGGATTAGAAGTCTATCTGCTTTATCCCGACAACACCGAAATTATGGCATTTGACTGCGATGAAATAATTACTTTTGAGGGGATATATGGAATCACTCATGCAGATTGGGAGAAATCACCTATGTGTGCGGCGCAAATAGAAACTGCAAATGACGAGAGTAAGCGGGAATCGGATTTTCTTCACTCCGATGGCGATCACTTCGCCATCTATCAGCTTAAAAATGGCGATGAGACGCGGGATTTCCGCTTTGAGGCTATGGATCAGCTTGAAGCGCGCGGCCTTGCTGTCAGCCGCGAGAACTACGACTTAATCTATACCTCGCCGCTGGCTGAAAACGACACGCTGGAGGGCATTTACCAGCGATTTAACCTTGACCACCCCGAAGATTTTACGGGGCATTCCCTTTCGGTCAGTGATGTGGTTACGCTCAAGCGCGGAGATGATATCACCTCGCACTATATTGATGGGTTCGGCGCGGTGGAGTTACCTTCTTTCACGGGCAATGAACGCAAATCGCAGGCAGTACCAAGCTATTCCCAAACCGGGAATAGCTTTCCTGAAAAGGAGCAATCTGCCCCAAAAAGCAAGCCTTCCATTCTCGGCAGGCTCGAAGAAAACAAACGGCGCGTGGCACAGCAAAGCAAAGCCGCCGCACAAAAATCCAACACGCTGGAGGTATAATTATGCCGGAAATTTTTACAGTAGAGGAAATCAATCTCATCGCTATTTTTGACCGGCGTGACGCTGGACCCGCTCGCTCCGCGCTCATTGCAGAGCTGATTGACGCAATGGGCGATTTTGATGAGGAGGAGCTTCTCGAAATCGCGATTTCTGCCCTTGAAAAGCTCTCTATTATGAGCGATGCGGACTTCGCCGCAATTAAATTCTTCCCCGAATACGGAGAACTGGAGGATTAGTACATGGCAACAAAGCTGCAATTTTATTCAGACCTTGCCGAGCGTGCAACCGATGATTTAACCGCAAAGAGAGGCGGTTGGATGCGCTTTCTTGATTCGGCGGCATGGCTGTATAAATACCCGTTTCACGACCAGCTTCTTATCCACGCACAGCGCCCCGATGCCACCGCCTGCGCCGAAATCGAACTCTGGAACGAGCGCTTTGACCGTTGGGTGCGGCGTGGCTCCAAGGGCATTGCGCTTATCGACGATACCGGCAATTACCCGCGCCTGAAATATGTTTTCGATGTCAGCGACACCGAGCCATCCCGCCACCGGCAGTCTCCTGTCCAACTGTGGGAGCTTCGGCAGGAGCATAAAGCGCCGGTTCTCTCCGACCTTGCAAAATGCTACGATGATATTTCGGCGAGCGACAGCCTTGCCGATGCGTTCCGCAGCATTGCAAATCAGCTTGCAGGCGAGTATTATGATGATAACCACCGCGATATTTTGTTCCGTGCGGAAAACAGCATTCTCGAAGCGGATTTGCACTACGATTTTGGCGGCGCGACGATTGATAACGCCGATGATACGGCGCTTCGCAGTGCATTTGAGGAAACGCTTGCGAACAGTGTTGCCTATGTGACAATGGCGCGCTGCGGCCTTGATCCCGCCGAGCACTTTGACGAGGACGATTTCGGGCGAATCATCGACTTTAACACGCCGGATATGGCCACCGCAATCGGCGTGGCATCAAGCGATTTATCCGAGCAAATTCTGCGAGGAATTGAAGCGGTAATCCGAAAACATGAGCGCACAAAAAGCGCTGAGAGGAGCGTACAACATGAACATAACCTACACACAGGTGGGAGATTATCAACTCCCGAACATTCGATTGAGCGAAGCACCACAGGAACTGACAGCGCCATTGGGCCGGTACGCGAGGATGCGCAAAGCCTTTCTGAAGGAGCACCGGCAGATCGCGTACAGCCGCCTGCTGTTGTCGGAGAAGCTGTACCCACACCTACGGGAGATGGAGGAATCCGCCACAGCGAGGATGTCGCAGATTATGACATCGCTGACGCAGACCCACAGCCTGCCCGACAAGGCGACCAACCCGATGGAGTGGACAGCGGCAATGAACGCGCTGAAAGCGATAGCGGAGGAAATGATACTCAGCGAGCTGGTTTATGCGTAGAATCTGACGATTCCCAACTTGGGAATAGCTCCATAGAAGAATTATTATCGACCTCGGCTATCAGTGTAGCCGAGGTCGATGCTATTCTGCGTGATGGCGGCAATTTTGACAATCATAAGCTGGATAGCTGTCCCTTCAATTCGCGCAGTTCACTGCGGATTGCGGCGCACTTTACTAAAAATTTGGATGATAACGCAGATTTCCTGCGCCGCGAATATCTTGGTGGACGGTATGGTCATGGCGAAAGCGAATCCGGTAAAGGCTTCGATTTTGGTAATCATAGGGTCTGTGAGTGGTTTGACACGGATGGCATCAGCCTCGCGGTCGGCTCTACCGCAAAGCACAACATCCACCGCATAACGATCCCTTGGGAGTTAGCCGCAGCACGAATCAGCGAGTTGATGTTTGCTGGCGAGTATCTTTCTCGTGGTACCTTTGAGAATGCTTTGGACAACGAAAAGCGCGAGCTATCCGAGAAATTGTGGCATTTTTACCGCGACAATATCGGCGAATTACCGCAGGAGTGGAGAACCGGAAAATATGGCAGTTTTCACGAAGATACCGCCACTATTCAGACACTGCTTGATGATGCTGACGAGTGCCGGATGATTTTGGAACGCTTGGAAATAGACATCGCTGTATGGGAGCAAAACCCGGAGCGGCACGGATGGCACAATCCCTACCGGCTACTTTCCGATATGCGCAACTTTATGCTGCCCTCCGTGATACTCCCCAACGAGGATTTTGAGTTGCAACCAAGCTTCTCCTATTTTATCACGCAGGATGAAATTGACCACCTGCTTACTCGTGGTGGCGGCTATAGCGAGGGCAAGCTTCGTTTGCTCTCGTACTTTCTCGGCGATCACACCGACAAGGAAAAAGCTGATTTCATAAAAGAAGCTTATGGTCACGGCGGCGGTACATGGAGCGAAACTGACGGTTGGCACGATTCGTCACCCGGAAAGGGTGTCACGCTTTCTCGTGGTAGACTTAGCTCTCCAAGCGCCGAGATCAATCTCAAATGGAACGCCGCCGCAAAGCGTGTGAGTGAGCTTATCCGCAGCGGACACTTTGCAACGCAGGCAGACCTTGACGCTATCCCGAACTACGAGCGAATTATCCTTGCGCGGTGTATCAACAATTTTTATCATGAGCTGCCGCCGGAATACGAGCGCCCATTCGAGGATAAACTCGATTTTTATTATCCCCATAGAGATGAGTGGGAGGCAATCCGCGATTTGCTTGATAATCCCGACCATGTAGACGCGCTGATTGCGGCGATGGAGCCGGTTTATCAAAACACAATCCCCGAGGATAGATATTATCAAACCCGAAAATACGCATGGGATTCGCTCACTGCTTATCGGGATGGAACGTACACATTGTTCCCCGGCATCGAAAATTTGCCCGCCCCCGGAACGCCGATGTTTCGCAGGGCAGAACCGCGCCGCCGCGATAGGATCGAGGATTTGCGGGATAATACAGATTTTTTCACAGATGAGCCGCAGGAGGTCGAGCAGTTATCGATCTTCGGCGGCTCGTTTCCGATTTTGCCCGGCGTGGAGGAGCAGAGGACAATTATCGAAGCAAAGCCGGTAGTTGAGCCGATAGCTGCACCTGAGATTAAACCGGAGCCTCAGGCTTTTGATTTGCAGGATATTTCGGATGCGGATAAGGCGCGGCTTACAGAGCGGTTTGCGGAGAATCCGCGCTCCCGTGAATCGGTGCAGCTTGTGCGTGAAATCTACGGCGATAAGCTCGATATCCCCTTACCACAGGCAATCCAGCAGATTTCCGCACTGATAGCGCAGGGCGCGTTTGATGCCCCCTACAGGTTTTTTGAGAAGATACAGGAAGAAATATCCTCGCGCGGATTTTCTGTGTCGAATGAACTAATCGAGACTGCTATCAGCGATTATAACTCTCGCAGCGGTCAGGGCGATTTTCAGGATGTTGCGGATTTTATTGAGAATGAATACCTAAGCGAACCCGATTATTATGTCGGAGACCGGCTTCTTTATAACGGTAAACCTCACGAAATTTGCGAAATAGACGATGATTACATTCTTCTGCGCAACATGGATGCAGCTCCGAATTACCCGGCTGACGCTCTTGTTTCGATTGGCCGAGATGAATTTGATCGAATGCTGTCTGATGGCGACTTCATCATTGGAGAGCCGGACGATGATGTTGCAGAAGTATCTGCTGATATAGGGAATCCCTATGCAGTCGGCAATACAGTATGGCTTGATGATCGCAAATTTATCATTGACAGCATTAGCGATTATTACAAGCGCCCCGATGATCTCGACCTCAAATTTGGCACATATGGTCGCGAGATAAAGCTCACCGACATCACAAGCGGCTACCCGCTGTCGCGCTCAATGTATCAGGCAGAGGTGGATTTTAAGCTTGGTTTGGATGAGCGCAACAATCATCTTCTGCCTTTGGGTGAAGAAATTGAAGCGCCTGCGCCGGAGGTTGCGTCTACATCCGAACCCGAAGCGATAAGCTTTGATTTTGATGCTATCGCTGACGAAATCTATGAGCAAGTCCTAAACGATGGTGAATTTGCCGAAATCCTCGCCAATGCGACCTCTCGCGGTGTATTGCGCAGACCGCTGAACGCCGCACTGGATGCCGTGATTGCAGACTATGAAGCCGAATCGCAGATGTATGGTTATCTTAGTAACGACGATACTGCGGACAGCCTTTTTGACCATATCTACCGCAAAGCATGGGATGAGCGAGAGGTTGCGCAAGCCCCTGCCGTGCCGGAAAACAGCACGTTAGAACAAGCGAAAGCACTTATTTCAGCTTTCGCAGAACAGGAATACGGCTCTACCGCGGATTTCTCGGATATGTCAAATATCGGCATCGCCTACACCACCAACGAAGATGAACAGCACGAGTTTCAGGTAAGCGCCGATTTATTGGGTTTCCGCACAAAATATTTTCTGGACAATATCTGTATCAAAACAGAGCAATATGCCAATCTGCGGGAAATGATTGATCTGGAGCTGGCAAACCTCGATTTTGACACACTCATTACAGCGGTGTTTTTGTCAAGCGAAAAATGGTCCACTGGTTATAGTTGAAAAAGGGTCCACATCGGGAGGAAAAAAGAGTAAAGATATGATATATTGAAGAGGGGCATAAGAATCAGTTATGCCCCTCTGGAAAAACTATCGGTTGGAATGTTCAAGCCAAGCGATGGTCTCCTCAAACCGACCGCCTTTGTCGCGCGAGATGTCCATGATATGGGCCTTGTGCGCGAGGCGGTCTATTAATGCACCGGTGAGGGTGGGGTCTTTGAAAACCTCCTCCCAGCGGTTGAAGGTAAGATTTGAGGTGACGATGATAGACCCCTTGTCATTTCTTGACGAGATAAGATTAAATAGCATCTCACAGCCGCTTTTGTCCATGGAAACATAGCCAAGTTCATCGAGTATGACGAGGTCATATTTCTCAAAGCGCTTTCTGTAATTGCTCAGAGCATTGTTGCTCATGGTTTCTTTCAGTTCAACGATGAGATTGGGAACGGTGGCGAAGAGGACGCTGTGCCCCTTCATGCAGGCGGCAATGCCAAGAGCGATGGCGTAGTGGGTTTTGCCGGCGCCCGAGGTTCCAAGCAGGATGATATTTTCCTTGTTCGGGATGAAATGAAGGTCCTCCAGTTCCTCAAACTTAGGTAAAAACACAGCATCGTATTTGTCTCTTTTGAAGTCGCAGAGATACTTTTTCAGCGGGAATTTAGCCTCTTTGATTCTTCTTACCTGCCCTTTTTCCAGGCGAAGCCGCCATTCCGCTTCAAGCAGGTTCGCAAGGAAGGTCTCATGATCCTGTTTGGTATGCTTGGCCTCACGCAAAAGCTGCTGCCAGTTTTCCCGTGCATAGGGCAGACGCAGATTGTAGCAAAGTTCTGTGATGTTCATTAGCGCGCACCCCCAATCGTCAGGGCGGCGTAGTTCTGAACAAACGCCCTTGCCGACACCGCAATCTGCGACACGGGTTTGACCACATCCAGCGCGTCAATCTCGCCCTTGTTGCGGGTTTCATGCTCAAAAAGCGAGATGATTTCATCGATGGGAAGCTCCTTGTTTTCCAGAAAAAGTTCGATGAATTTCCTCGGCTGCCTACTGTAATATGTATCAAAAACAGCTTTCAGCCTTGGGATGCTTTTCAGCGCCACACTGTTGCGAACTGCGCCGGGCTTCTTGCGCAGGGTGTTCAGGTAATGGTAAATGTCAATTTGCATTTTCCCGTTGCCGAACAGCCGCTTGTGGCCTGCCACCATGTCGCACCCCGCATACACACGGATTTCATTGTGGTATTTTTTGACAATGACACGCTTCCCGACCAGATATTCCGGAACGGAGTAAAACACCGTGTCCACGCTGATGAGGCTGCTGGGATTGACCTTCGCCTCGGTAACCACTGCCAACTCAAGCGGCGGGCGATATGGCTGCAGATGCTGCTTTTCCTCTTCCATCCGGCTCTTTTCATTGAGCTTCAGCAAACGGCTGAATGCATACTGCTGTGCATCCTCAAGGCTGTTAAACTGCCAGTTGTCCGCAAATATCTGATTGCGCAGAATCTTTACACTGCTCTCTACGTGGCCTTTCTCATTGCCCTTAAAGCAGTTGGTGACATTGATGCGAAAACCGTAATACATCGACATTTTCAGCAAATCTTCATTGAGTTCCTTTTCGTTCCTGCCGATGAACTTGCTGACGACATTGCGCATATTGTCGTACACGACTTCAATGTACGCTCCGCCCATCATCTCGAAAAACCGCACATGGCTGTCCATGAAAACCGCTTTCTTCTGGTTTGTGTACAGGTACAGCCAGCGAAATCCGCCACCCGGTGAGCTGAGCACCGCCATATGGTAGGTTTTGACACCCTCCCCGCAGTCCAAAAAAACCTCACCAAAGTCGTACTCCAATCGGTCTCCCAGTTCGTACTGCTGCCGGATGAACACCTCTCGATGCCGCTTGCGTATGCTTGCCAATGCGATGTTGATGCTGCATGCGCTGATGCTGTAGCCCTCGTCTACCAGCTTCTGGTGGATCTGAAGATTGGTCAAATGCTGCTTGTGGGTGGGGCCAAACAACCGGTCTTTCCGCTCTTCCTCTTTCAGAATTTCCTTGAGTCGAGTGTCCACCGCCTCGTTGTATTTGTGCCGTTTCCGGTTCCTAACCGTATATTTTGGCGGCGCCAGCAGACTTTCCTGTATCGCTTTCACATCCGCGCCCGGCTCCCCCAGCTGCTCAAGTCCCTGTTGGTACTCGTTCCAGTACTTCGATACTGTTTTTCTGTCTGCTCCTGTCTGTCGAGCCACCTCCCGATTTGACAATCCTCGTTCCTTCAACTCGATGATTTTCTTCTTGTCCATGAATTGCATCATCCTTTCTTGCCTCCGTCTGTGTTTTTCCACCCTTTCCAGGGTGGT
>JAJDGX010000050.1 GCA_030265885.1 Ruminococcaceae bacterium OttesenSCG-928-L11
TTAATTCCCCGCCCCTTGGGGCGTTCGTTATTCCCCTTTCGCCCCGCAGGGCGGTATCGTAATCTTGATACCCCGGGGCTTGCCCCGGGGAGGTTCATTTTATAGATCCTTGTGCATGCCGCGATGAAGGATGCCGACCTCGGTAAACAAAGCCCCTTCTCCGCGATAGGCCAGCGATTCGTAGAACGGGATTGCCGTTTGCCGGGCATGCAGTACAATTCGTCGGTATCCTCGTTGCCGGGCCAGCTGTTCCGCATACCGGCACAGCGCGGAGCCGATGCCAGCCCCCTGCCTTTCCGCCGCAACGGCGACCTGCCGCATTTTGCAGACCCCATCTCCCGCAGGTGTGAGGATGAGACAGCCAACAAGCGTGTCTCCATCAAAGGCGCCGATGTGGATGTCCTCTGCCTCGCCGGAGAGATCCTCTTCATAGAGATTCATGCCCAGCGGCATCCGCAGAATGTGGTGGCGAAGCTCCATCTCCTGCCGGTATTCCGGGGATGCATACGCAATTTCACGGATTTCCATACTCAAATTACACATTGAAGCGGAACAGGATGATGTCGCCGTCCTGCACCACATACTCCTTGCCCTCGGAGCGGACAAGGCCCTTTTCCTTTGCCGCCGCCATGGAACCACAGGCCATCAAATCGTCGTAGGCGATGGTTTCCGCCCGGATAAAGCCCCGCTCAAAATCGGTGTGGATTTTTCCGGCGGCCTGGGGTGCCTTCATGCCTCTGGTGATTGTCCAGGCGCGAACCTCCGGCTTTCCGGCGGTAAGGTAGGAAATCAGGCCCAGCAAATCGTAGCCGGTCTGGATGATGCGATCCAGACCGGAGGATTCCAGGCCCAACTCGCCGAGGAACATCAGCTTGTCCTCTGTGGACATGTCGGAGATTTCCTCCTCGATTTTGGCACAGATAGGCAGCACCTGTGCGTTTTCCGACTTCGCAATCTCCATTACCTGCTGATAGTAGGGATTGGTGTCAATTTTGTTGACAAAGTCAGACTCGCTCAGATTGGCCGCGTAAATCACAGGCTTTGCGGACAGAAGAGGCATCTCAGCCAGAATTTCGGCCTCCGCTTCGCCGACCGGATACGCCCGGGCGCTCAGCCCCTCCTCCAGGTGGTTTTTCAGGCTTTTCAAAAACTCCGCCTCGGCCAGATACTTTTTGTCGGCCTTGGAGGATTTCATGGCCCTGTCGTAGCGGCGCTCCACAATGGCAATGTCCGACAGGATAAGCTCCAGATTGATGGTCTCGATGTCTCTGGAGGGGCCTACGCTGCCGTCTACATGAATGATTTCGTTGTCCTCAAAGCAGCGCACCACATGTACGATGGCGTCTACCTCCCGGATGTCACCCAGAAATTTATTGCCTAAACCCTCGCCCTGGGAGGCGCCCCGCACAAGACCGGCAATATCCACAAATTCCAGCATTGCCGGGGTTACCTTGTCCGGCTCATACATCTCCGCCAGCTTGTCCAGCCTTTTATCGGGAACGGATACGACGCCCACGTTGGCCTCGATGGTGCAGAACGGGTAATTGGCGGATGCCGCCCCCGCGTTGGTAATTGCGTTGAACAATGTACTCTTCCCCACATTGGGAAGCCCTACCATTCCTAGCTTCATTTGATAGCTTAATCTCCTTTTTCTTGACAATACATCGAACTTACCATATTATAACGTCAAATCCCCTTTCCAGCAACAGGCTTTGCCAGAAAATTGTAAAAACCTTTATAAAAAATTCATCAAAAATTCGCGTGCTACGGTATAATGGAAATATGAACATCACATTTGCGTAAATTTTGTTTTTTTTCGGTAACACTATAGCCACTGTGTTGGATTGATGGTTCTTGCTCGGATGGAGGAGTCTCTGCATCGCTGATATTTGTTGGAATCCCGGCTTGTTTTGGATAGATACGCCCCGACAGGGGAAACGCTGAACGCAACGGAGGTAGAACGGAATGTCTATGGGTAAAATACTTGTCGCGGATGACGACAAAAACATCGCCGAGCTGCTGCGGCTATACCTGGAAAAGGAAGGCTACACAGTGGTAATCGCCGCCGAAGGCGAGGAGGCCATCGCAAAGTTTACATCGGAAAACCCGGATCTCGTTCTGCTGGATATCATGATGCCAAAGCTGGACGGCTGGCAGGTCTGCCGGGAAATTCGAAAAAAATCCAACTGCCCCATTATCATGATCACCGCGAAGGGTGAAACCTTTGACAAGGTGCTGGGCCTGGAGCTGGGTGCCGACGACTATGTGGTCAAGCCCTTTGACTCCAAGGAGATTGTGGCCCGCATCAAGGCTGTGCTGCGCCGCACCGGCAAGGCGTCGGAGAATTCCGATGTCAAGGAGGTCAGCTACGACAAGCTTATCGTCAACATGACAAAGTACGAGTTGAAGGTAGACGGCAATGTGGTTGACACGCCGCCCAAGGAGCTGGAGCTGCTGTTCCACTTGGCCAGCAACCCCAACCGGGTGTACACCCGGGATCAGCTGCTGGACGAGGTCTGGGGGTTTGAATATTACGGGGATTCCCGTACGGTAGACGTCCACGTCAAGCGTTTGCGGGAAAAGCTTGAGGGCGTATCCGACAAATGGACCCTCAAAACCGTGTGGGGAGTCGGCTATAAATTCGAGGTGAAGGAATAATTTCGCCGCGCAGTGCCGGCAGATCTTCCCGCAACAGCCTGTTTAAGAAGTATTTTCTTGTCTGCTCCGGCTGTGTTGTCGTAAGCCTGGTGATTCTGGGCATCCTGCTGTATGGGTTTGCCTCCCGCTTTTTTGAGCGCAGCAAGTGCGACATGCTCCGGCAGTTTGTCTCACAGGCAGCCCGCATTACCATGTATAATTATGCCGCCAACAACGGGGAATATGTGGAGGAATCGACGATTTCTTCGGCGTATTCCCTTGTTTCCCATTCCCTGAACGCCGAGGTTTTTTTGGCGAATGAGGACGGTCGCGTCATTGTCACCGTCAGCAGCGGCGCCGATTCCCTGACCGGCATTGTGCGGCCGGCATCCGTTTCCCCCGCTGTCACCGCCGCCGCCATTCAGGACGGCATCTACGAGGAAATGGGCGACATGCACGGATATTTTGACAGAAAGTATTATGTGGTGGCAATGCCTGTTTTTCACGAGGGAACGGCATTTGGCGTTGTCTTCACGGCTTGCCCCGCCGATGATCTGGTTGACTTTTTGCAGGAACTTGTTAAAATGTTTTGTGTAAGCGTTATTGTTGTTCTGGCAATCGTTTTCCTGATCATATATTTTATCACAGCCCGGCTGGTCAGTCCGCTGAAAAACATGCTGGACGCCACAAACAGCTTTACACGGGGCGATTTTTCCAAGCGGGTTCCCGTGTCGGGGTACGATGAGATGGGGCAGCTGTCCATGGCCTTCAACAACATGGCGTCTACCCTGGCTGCGACGGAGAGCACCCGCCGCTCCTTCATCGCCAATGTCTCCCACGAGCTGAAAACACCCATGACCACCATCAGCGGCTTTGTGGACGGCATTTTGGACGGCACCATTCCCGAGGATAACCGGGATCAATACCTGGGCATTGTATCCAACGAATGCAAACGGCTGACCCGTCTGGTGCGCTCCATGCTGGATATGGCGCGGCTGGAGGCCGGTGAACTGGAGTTGCGACCGGTGTTGTTCGATATCAGCGAAACCATCCGGCAAACCGTGTTTGTCTTTGTAAAAACACTGGAAGATAAGCAGGTGGACATACGGGGACTGGATACCGATCGCATTCTGGTGCGAGCCGACAAGGATTTGATGCATCAGGTCGTCTACAATTTGATTGAGAACGCGGTGAAGTTTGTCAATCCCAACGGGTATATCGAGGTCAGCTACCGAATCCAGCCGGATATGACGTATATCGCCATAAAAAACAGCGGCCCCGGCATAGAGAAAAGTGAACTCACGCAATTGTTTGAGCGGTTCTACAAATCAGATCGCTCCCGCAGCGTTAACAAGGACGGTGTGGGACTGGGGCTGCATATTGTTCGTTCCATTGTCCATTATCATCACGGGGAAATCACTGTGGAAAGCGAGCCCGGTGAATACGCGGAATTTGAGTTTTCCATTCAGACATACCACGGAGAAGGCGGCGCTTTTCCGCGGTAATCGATTCGATGCGGTTGTACTGTTTGGTTTGAGGCCGTGTGGTGTAACTGGTTTTGGCAAAGACACATCTTTGGAGGTTTTGTATGAACAGCTGGGATCCAAACGGTTTCGACAACGACAACCGATATCCATCCGATCCGGGGCAGAACGGCTCCGGCGAGTCCGACCGGGAGTATCGCGATTCCGCAGCCGGTTCGGGCCGGGACAATATATATCCGCCTGCACCCGACAATCGTTCCCCTGACAGGGAACCGAATCGGGACTATCCTCCCCAAAGCTCCTTCCACGGGTACGATGTCGGTTCGTGGCGCCAGCAGTCAGGCGGGTTCGAACCGGAACCGCCCCCCAACGCCCCCTCCTCGTTTGAGGGCGGATACCGCAGGCCGCAATACCAAAAACCGCAACAGGGAAATTCCTACAACTCCTATCGATATGATCCCAAGTCGGGCTGGCAGACCGGAAGGCCGTCCCAGGATTCCTATCAGTGGAGCTTTCAGGACTATGATCGGTTTGACACTGCCAGAAAAACACCTCGTGGCCGCAGCAAGGGACTGGTTATTTTTACGGTCAGTCTGGTTGGAGTCATCATCATCAGCCTGTTTGGAATCACCGGCTATTCCCTGCTGATCAGTCGGAATTCCATTGTCGGCGAGTCCGAATCCAGCACCGACAGTTCGGGAATCTCCCAGGCTGAGCCGGGAACCGAGGCCATCGTCAGCGAGCCTGCTCTGGATCTCAACAATAAGCCGGAGGGCAGCCAGGCCATCTCCCAGGACGGCACCATGTCCATCCCGGAAATTGCGAAGGCGGTCTCCCCTTCTGTGGTGGGCGTTTCGGCCCATCAAAGCTCCCGCTTTTACGAACCCATCTCCGTAGGCTCCGGCATTGTGCTGACAGAGGACGGCTATATTATCACCAATGCCCACGTGGTGGCGGGCGGCACCAACTACAAGGTGCAGCTTCACGACAACACCCCCTACGACGCAATGCTGATAGGCTCCGATGCCAGCACCGACCTCGCTATCCTCAAAATTGATGTAACCGGCCTGACCCCCGCCATATTCGGCGACTCCGACCAGATTGAGGTGGGTGAGACAGTGGTCGCCATCGGCAACCCCTCCGGCCTGGAGCTGGCGGGCAGTGTCACCCGGGGCATCGTCTCCGCCGTCAACCGGACAGTCAGCACCGACAGCTACACCTTCAAGTATATCCAGACCGACGCCGCCATCAATCCCGGCAATTCCGGCGGTGCCCTTGTCAATGAATTTGGCCAGGTGATCGGCATCAACTCCTCCAAAATCGTCGCCACCGGCTATGAGGGAATTGGCTTTGCCATCCCCATTACCGACGCCAAGCCCATTCTGGACGACATCATCAAAAACGGCCGCGTCACCGGCCGTGTCATGCTGGGAATCGGCTGCGACACGGTAACGGAGGCGGACTCCCTGAAATACGGCATTCCCATGGGCCTGGAAATTCGGGAAATCTATGAAAAATCGGATTTGCGGGGCAAGGATGTTCAGCTGGGCGATATCCTGGTTGAAATCGACGGCAACCGCGTCTATACGCAGGCGGATGTGCAGCGGGTTTTGAGCGGCTACAGCGTCGGCGATGTGGTATCACTGCGGCTGTATCGGCGCATTTCCACTGTTCAGAGCACCGAGGTGGTCGTAGAGGCTCGTCTGGTGGAAAATTAATTACAAAAATCGCTTCAGGACCTGTTAACGGGTTAACGGGTCCTGTTTCTTTATTGTGGAAAGGGCAAACAATGAACACTATCAGCATTCTTTTTATCGGCGATGTGGTGGGCGACTCGGGCTGTGCCCATGTCCGCAGGCTGCTGCCCGGTCTCAAGGAGACCTATCATCTGGATATGGTCATTGCCAACGGCGAAAACTCCGCCCAGGGCAACGGCATTCTGCCCGGAAGCGCCCGCCATTTGTTTGACAGCGGCGTCGATGTCATCACCACCGGCAACCACGCCTTTCGGCGCCGGGAGAGCAATGAACTCTTCAGCCGGGAGGGAGGGCTCATTCGCCCCGCCAATTATCATTCCACCGCCCCCGGCGTGGGAATGTTCTGCTTTGATGCGCTGAAATTTCGCGTATGCGTCATCAACCTGCAGGGGGTCGTGTACATGCAGCCCATCGAAAATCCCTTTGACTGCGTCGATCGCCTGCTGAAAACGGTGGACACCCCCAACATCATTGTGGACTTTCACGCGGAGGCCACAGCGGAAAAGCTGTGCATGGGCTATTATCTGGATGGACGCGTATCGGCGGTTATCGGCACCCATACCCATGTTCCCACAGCGGATGCCCGGGTGCTGCCCGGCGGTACCGGCTATGTCACCGACGCGGGGATGTGCGGCGGGCTCAACTCGGTGTTGGGTGTTCGCAGGGATTTGGCCATCTCCCGCATGCGCACCAATCTGCCGGTTCGCTTCGAAAACGACCCGGAGGACTGCCGGCTTTCCGGAGTTGTGCTGCAGCTTGACCGGGATACCGGAACATGTATCGGAATCGAAAGCCTTGTCATGCTGTAGTTGCCGCTCCCCCTGCTGCTGCTTGATTTGATCGCAAACAGATGCTACAATAAGCTGTACTTTGTGGTCTTGACAAATTCTGGTATGCCGGGCGAACCGTTTAGATATACCGAAATTTGCATATCCTAACCATATTACAGTTGAAACAGGAGGATCTGTTATGAAACAAATACTGCGCCGGGGAATTGTCCTGCTGTGTCTGTGTGCGCTGTGCCCCCTTTTGGCAGCTTGCGGCTCTCAGTCACAGCCGGCAAAGGATGTCCCTGTAGACACCATTCTGACCAACATCAGGGCCGCCTACGGAGACGATTACATCCCCAACAGTGAAATTCCCGCTGAACTGCTGGAATCGGTGTATGGGCTTGCCGCCGACATGTATGTTGAAATTGGAGCGGAAATGGCGCTGATCTCCACCTTTCCCGATACCGTCATTGTCGCAAAGGCTGCCGACGGCAAAGGAGACGCCGTGGAGCAGGCCTTGAACACCGCCCGGGACAATGCCATCTCCAACACCCTGCAATATCCCATGAACGTGCCCAAAACCAACGCCACCAAGGTAGTGCGCAGAGGGGACTATGTGGCATTTTTGATGGTGGGCGCCGTGGGAGATTTTGAGGATGCCCAATCGGCGGAGTCCAAGCAGTTCGCGGAGGACGAGGTGCAAAAGGGTGTTGACGCATTCCACGCCTCCTTTCAGTAACGGATTGGTTGTATTTGCGATGGGTCGGCTCGCCGATCCGTCGCAAATTTCGTACTGCGATGGATCCATTTGCAGCAGACAAGCCCTGTGGCGTTCCACTGATCCCCTTTCGGGAGCGCCCAAAATCAATGTGACGGAGTAACGGTATGGTATTCAGCAGTCTGACATTTCTCTTTCTGTTCTTCCCTTTGGTGCTACTGGTTTATTTTCTGGCCCCGCGAAAGCTGCGCAATCTGATCCTGTTTGTGTTCAGCCTTATGTTTTACGCGTGGGGAGAGCCGATTTATGTTGTGCTTATGCTCTTTTCCACGGTTCTGGACTACACAACCGGGTATTTTGTAGACAAATACCGCGGCTCCAACAAAGCCAAATGGGCGCTACTCTGCTCGGTGGTTGTCAATTTGAGCCTGCTGTGCGTCTTTAAATACAGCGATTTCATCATCGCCAATGTCAACGCGCTGGCGGGAACCTCCATCCCCCAACCCAATCTGCCCCTGCCCATCGGCATTTCCTTTTACACATTCCAGACGATGTCCTACACCATCGACGTGTACCGGGGCGACGCCAAAATGCAGCGGAATATCATATCCTTCGGCGCGTATGTGGCGCTGTTCCCGCAGCTGATTGCAGGCCCGATTGTGCGGTTCTCCACCGTAGCGGAGCAGCTGGACGAGCGCCGCGAGAATGTGGATCAGTTTTCCCTTGGCATTCGCCGCTTTGTGACAGGCCTGGGCAAAAAGGTGCTGCTGGCCAACAACATCGGCATGGTGTGGTCGCATTTCTCCCAGCTGGGGGCATCGGATATGAGTGTGCTGGGTGCGTGGCTAGGCATCATCGCCTTCGCCTTCCAGATTTACTTTGACTTTTCCGGCTACTCCGATATGGCCATCGGCCTAGGACACATGTTCGGGTTCACCTTTTTAGAGAACTTTGAGTACCCCTATATCTCCAAAAGCATCACGGAATTTTGGCGTCGGTGGCACATTTCCCTGGGCACCTGGTTCCGGGAGTATGTCTATATCCCCCTGGGCGGCAACCGAAAGGGACTGGGCAGGCAGCTGCTCAACATCGGCGTTGTCTGGCTTCTGACCGGCATCTGGCACGGCGCCAGCTGGAACTTTGTGGCGTGGGGCGCCTATTACTGCGTGCTGCTGGTGCTGGAGAAGCTGTTCCTGCTGCGCCTGCTAAAGAAAGCCCCGGCGATTGTCTCCCACCTGTATACCCTGCTCTGTGTGCTGTTTGGCTGGGTGTTGTTCGCGTTCGACTCCTTCCCTCAAGGCTTCCAATATCTCCGGTGGATGTTCGGCGGGCAAGGCATCCCCTTTGCCAACAATCAGGCGCTGTTCGCGTTGACCTCCAACCTGATTATGCTGGGGATTCTGGTTTTGGCCTCCACTCCCCTGCCTGCCAGACTGGCCCGATTGGCGGAGGACAAGCTTGCATCCGGCTCCGCCATCCTGCAGACTGCTGTCGGCAATCTTGTCATAGTGGGAATATTCTTCTTTTGCGTGGCTTATCTGGTAGACAGCACATACAATCCGTTTCTGTATTTCCGATTTTAGCGAAAGGAGGGCTTACCTGTGAAATCGCTTCCTGCCAAGGTCTCTATCGGGATATTTCTGGCGCTGTTGTTTGGCCTTTCCATTGTGAACCTGGCCACGCCCTCCCGCACCTTTTCTGAAAATGAAAACCGGTACCTGAAGGAAATGCCTGTCTTTTCCCTGCACAATCTCTTTCGAGGCGGCTTTACATCGGATTTTGATGAATATGTCATCGACCAGTTCGCCTTTCGGGACAGCTGGGTCGGCGTAAAAACAACCGCTGAACAGGCCCTGCAAAAGCACGCCTCCAACGGCGTGTACTTTGCCGACGGCAGCCTCATTGAGATGTTTGACTTCATCGACCGGGATCGATATGAGAAGAATCTGGGGTTTGTGCAGGAGTTTTCCCGGCGGATTGTGCAGGAGCACAATGTCCGGGTCAACACCATGCTCATCCCCACCGCCTCCGGTGTTCTGACCGACCGCCTGCCGGCATTTGCCCCGGAGGTGGATCAGAGACAGCTGCTCACCCAGGCCGCCGAGACCATCCCCGGATTTGTCGATATCAGCGACGCCCTGCTCCGCCACAACAGCGAATACATCTATTACAAAACCGACCACCACTGGACAAGCCTCGGCGCCTATTATTGCTACAATGAGTTTCGCGCCAAGCAATCCCTGCCGGAGCGCAGCATTGAGGAATACAGCATTTCGGTGCTCAGCGATTCCTTTTATGGGACGACCTGGTCCAAGGCCAGCCTGTACTCTGTCGGCCCCGATTCCATCAACGCCTTCATGCCCAAGGCCGTGAGCGCCTCGGGAAAGCTCCATGTGGACTACAACAACGGCGAATCCACAGCCGACACCATCTACGACGATTCCTACCTGGATGTGAAGGATAAATATTCCGTATTCCTCAACGCCAACCAGTCTGTGACAAAAATAGAAACCGGCGTAGATAACGGCCGAAATCTCCTTTTGATCAAGGATTCCTATGCCAATACCTTCGTCCAGTTTCTTTTGTCGGACTATGAGACAATTACAGTCATCGATCCCCGCTTCTATCGCTCCTCCTTTGTGGATTATGTGGGGGAGAACGGCATCACGGATGTGCTTGTCCTTTACAATCTCAAGGGCTTTTCCTCCGACGGGAATGTCTACTTCCTCACCACCTGATTGGAGCAAATCAACGTTTCACAGCGCATTTTTCGGCTTGAATCATTCGCTCTGGCTCTCCCCCATATCCGCCCGGGGAGAATGACCAAACTGCTTTTTGTAGGCCCGGTAAAAGGTCGTATAATCCCGGAAGCCGGCGTTGATTGCTGCTTCCCCCGCACTCTGGCCCGCCAGCATAAATTGGCGGGCCATTGTTATGCGCTTCAGGTTGATATAGGTGGCGACAGTGGTTCCCGTGGATGCGCGAAAAATCCGGTTCAGGTGGTTTTTGCTGATGTAAAATCGCCGGCATATTTTATCCAGCGTCATATCCGTCGTCAGATTCAGGTTGATAAAGGTCAGGATTTCCTCCGGAACAAACCGGCCCTCCGGCGCTGCTGTCTCGGCGAACAGGGGCTTGGCGCGCAACTGATATATCTGTGCCAGCAGCGACAAAAGCCGTGCCTGTATCACCGCATCGGCGATGGCATCCGGCATGGAGGACGCGTCAATCAAGGCCTCCACCAGCGGATGCAGGCCCTTGCGGCTTACATGGGTATAGTAGACCGCCTTGTTGTGAAAGGGACTCAATATGATTTGCTTTTCCTTATCGGGCATAAAATCGGGCTGAAAGTGGATGGTATACCGATCGTATACCTGGGTGCCGCGGTTGAGAAAGCCGTGGAACACATTGGATTCTATGAGAAGCATGCTGTCGGCCTCCGGATGATAGGGGACGCCCTCAATCCGGTACTCCACATCGCCTCTGATAAAATAATAAATCTCGTAAAAGCTGTGACAGTGAAGCGTATAGTCCTCGTCCGACGGCTTCGGCTGATTGATGCTGTGCCCTGCAATGCAGTAGGGCGTCCGCACTTGTCCCGGCATTGTGCGCTCCCCTCCTCACCTGTGACAGGCCCTAGGGAAGGCCCATTGAGTTACTGATTCAGCAGCGGAACCGTCCGCATGCACTCCAATACCTGCTCGGTGGTGGGGATTGCCGGAATGGCGCCTTTCGCCCGTGCCGCCATGGATCCGCTGGCGTTGGCAAAGTCCACAATCTCGCGGATTTCCGCCTCGCCCAATGCATTCAGCCCCGCTGAGCGTTTGCTGAGCTTGCCCAATACCGCGCCCATAAAGGAATCGCCCGAGCCGGTGGTATCCACCACCTTCACGTCATATGTGGGCAGTTTGCCCCCAAAGCCGTTGCAGCGATAAAACGCGCCCTTCGGGCCCAGTGTCACAAACAGGCAGGACAGCCCGTACTGCTCCATAAAGGCGGCGGCTCCCGTCTCATAATCCGGCGAACCGGTCAAGAACTCAAACTCCTCGTCGCTGATTTTGACAATGTCCGCATAGTGAAGATAGGCGAGGATTTGCTCCCTTGCCGCATCGGCCGTCGGCCAAAGCGCCAGCCGCAGGTTGGGGTCGTAGCTTATCAGCGCGCCTGCCTGAACAGCGGTCTCCACCGCGTATCGGGTGGCGCTTCTGGCCGGCTCGTGAGTCAGGGACAGTGAACCAAAATGGAAGGTGGCGGCATCGCGAATCAGGTCGGTGTTCACATCCTCCTTGCTCAGCATATAATCCGCGCCCGGATTCCGAAAGAAGCTGAATGACCGGTTCCCTGTTTCGTCAAGGGATACAAAGGCCAGTGTGGTGCGGGTATCCTCGTCAACGCACAGCCCGGACGTATCGATGTCGCATTCCCTCAATGTGGTCTCCAAAAATGCGCCAAAGCTGTCGGAGCCTACCTTTCCGATAAAGGCGGCGCGGCCACCCTGCCGGGTTACGGCAGCCAGCACATTGGCCGGGGCGCCGCCCGGATTGCATTCATACAGGGGCATTCCCGCACCGGATTTTCCGCCCGGGGCAAAGTCAATCAGAATTTCTCCCAGCGCCACAACATCCCACTTTTTATTCATCGTTTCCACCAACCTCCATGTCTTGGGATAATGCTATGTAAATGTTCAAGATTTCGCTTACTATCATATCAGTTTACTGCGATTTTGTAAATCAATCGCCCTGCCGATTTTGCAAAAAAAGAAACTGTTTTGCGGGACACAGCAAAAGAGAAGGCGAACGCCTTTGCGCTCGCCTTCTCTTTTGCTGTAATGCAGATGGCGGGACTCGAACCCGCACGATCGTGGATCACTACCCCCTCAAGATAGCGTGTCTGCCAGTTCCACCACATCTGCCTATCGCCGGTTGAACAGTCATGTTTGTTGAAAGCCGGAGGGAATGGCTTAAATGACAAAACTGATTATACCAGTTAATACTTTTTCTGTCAATACGATAATTGCGATTTTTGTGAAAAAGATATATAATGAAGTAGCCCGAATATGTTGTATCCGGCTAATCTTTCCCTTGTTGAAATCAGTCGGAAAAACGACTATACTATAACAGACAGGAGAATCACACATGACTTCCAAGCGCTTTATCCGTGTTCTGCTTACCGGCCTTCTAATGGTGTCCCTGCTTGCGGGATGCCAGACCGGCTCCAATACCGCCGCTTCCTCCGGCGAATCCACACCCCAGTCGTCCCAATCCACCACAGAGGCATCCCTTGCCCCGGAATCCGACGAAACGGGAGAAACCGAGGACGTCGTCGACGAGCCCATTGAGGTGCCCGGCAGCAGCGATGGCGTGGAAATCCGGGTCGGCGCGCTGAAGGGCCCTACCGGCATGGCCATGGCGTCGCTGATGGCCGCCGATGAGCACGGCGATTCCTCGCAGAAATACGAGTTTACCATTGTGGACGCCCCCGACCAAATCGCCCCCCTGCTGACAAACGGCGAACTGGACATCGCCGCGATGCCGGTAAACATGGCATCCATACTGTACAACAAAACCGGCGGAGAAATCCAGATGCTGGCCGTCAACACCTTGGGCGTCATCTATGTCCTCACCAATGACGAGACCATTTCCAGCGTGGAGGATTTGCGGGGTAAGACCATTTACGCCACCGGCCAGGGCGCGTCCCCGGAGTACGTTCTGAACCATGTGCTGCGGGAAAACGGCATTGACCCTGAAGCCGATGTGGAAATCGAGTACAAATCGGAGCATTCGGAACTGGCTACCCTGCTTGGGGCCGGAGAAGTCTCCATTGCTGTGCTGCCGGAGCCCTTTGTCACCACAGTCACCATGCAGAACCCCCAAATCCAGATAGCGCTGGATTTGACCAAGGAATGGGAAACTGTATCTGACGGAGCGGTGCAGACCACCGGCTGCATTGTGGCACGAAAAGGGTTTATTGAATCCCGCAAGCAGGAGCTGGATCAGTTCCTGACAGAATACGCGGCGTCCGCGGAATTTGCCGTCTCCAACGTCGACGAAGCCGCCGACATCATGGCCCAGTTTGAGATCATCCCCAAGGCTGCGGTTGCAAAGCAGGCAATTCCCCGCTGCAACATTGTCTACCTGGATGGGGCTGACATGAAAAAGGCCGCAGGCACATATCTCGACGTCCTGCTACAGGCCAATCCCCAGTCTATCGGAGGAGCCCTCCCCAATGACGACTTCTATTACGAAAAATAGAACGGTCAAACGAATAGCCATTAAACTTGCTGTAGCCGTATTTTGGCTTGCGGTCTGGCAAGTGGCCTATCTCATCACCGCACAGGAGCTGCTGATTGTATCTCCTGTGCGGGCTTTTCTGCGTTTGCTGGAATTGTCGGGCGAGGCAAAATTCTGGCAGGCAATTTTCTCCAGCTGTTCCCGAATTGTATCCGGGTTCATCCTGGCCATGTTTACCGGGATATTTCTGGCTGTTCTCACAGCCTGGTCCCGCACGCTGTATGCCCTCTTCTCCCCTATACTCAATATCATCCGGGCCACACCGGTGGCTTCCTTTATCATCCTGGCGCTGGTATGGTTCCACCGCGACAAGGTGCCCGTGTTCCTCACCTTTTTAATGGTTACACCGGTGGTCTGGGTCAACATGTACTCCGGCATTCAAAATGTCGACAAAAACCTGCTGGAAATGGCCGAGGTGTTTCGGCTCCCCCTGCTCAAACGCATCAGCTTTATCTATATCCCGTCGGTAATGCCCTATTTTGTAGCGGCCTGCTCCAACGGTCTGGGCTTTGCGTGGAAATCCGGCATCGCCGCCGAAATCATCGCACTGCCCAAATCTGCCATCGGCAAACAGATTTACAACTCCAAGATTTACCTGGAAACCCAGGATCTTTTTGCCTGGACCATTGCCGTCATCCTGTTGAGTGTGCTCATTGAGCATGCGGCCATGTGGGGCTTGCGAAGGCTGGAACGTAAAATTGTGAAAGGACGCCTGTGAGTATGGCTGATTGTCTATCCCTTTCCGTGGTATCCAAGGCCTATGACAGCGGGCCGGTGCTGCTGGGCTTTTCATATACCTTTCCCGCCCATGGCTGTGTCGCCCTGCTGGGAACCTCCGGCTGTGGAAAAACGACGCTGCTTCGGCAGCTTTGCGGGCTGGAGCAGCCGGATCGAGGCGATATTACCATCCCATCCGCCTCCAAGCTTTCGTATATCTTTCAGGAGGACAGACTGCTGCCCGCATTGACAGCCAGGGACAACATTGCCGCCGTGCTCAACTGCAACATCCGGGCCGCCGAGGCTCTGGCAGAGCAGTGGTTGGAGCGGGTTGGCCTTGCCGGAGAGGGCGGCAAATATCCCGCTCAACTCAGCGGCGGCATGAAACGTCGGGTGGCAATGGCACGGGCGCTGGCCTATGGCGGCAATATTCTGCTGCTGGATGAGCCCTTCAAGGGATTGGATCTACAAACCAAGCAGGAAATGCAAAATCTGGTGCTAAAGGGACACGATGCCCGTAGCCGCCTGAATATTCTGGTTACCCACGATGTGGAGGAGGCTCTCTATCTGGCTGACCGCATCCTCATTCTGGATGGCCCCCCGCTGACGATAATCGACGAGGTAGCAGTTGATATCCCCGTCCACTCCCGCCCCCAGTCCGAGGATGTTCTTGTCTGGCACCGGGAGTACATCCATCGAAAGCTGAAAAAGTAACCTCCCCTGTTTCCTCCGAGCGCAAAAACAGCCTCCGTCCACTGACGGAGGCTGTTGCAATCTCGGGGGTCACATTTGCTTGAGCATGTCCACAATTCGCTGGCTGTCGTTCATGGTATGGGCCATCATGGCCTGGGCAACCTGATTTAGAATCGACGCCTTGGTGTAGTTCATCATTTCCTGGGCCATATCGGCGTCCTCAATGGTGCTGAGGGAGTCGGCCGCGTTGATGGCAGCCTCCTGCATGGCGGAGATGCGGTGATCCAGCACGTTGACATTGGCGCCTATACCCGCCCGGCTGTAGGACACTGCGTAGATGGTGTCTTCCAGCATATCAATGGCCTCTTGAGCGCCTTCCTGGCTTTTGATGCTGGTGTCACGCAGAACCTTTTCGTCCTCATTGGAGCCCTTGGCGTTTTGCAGATTCGCGTAATCCTCATCGCTCAGCAGTGTGATGCCGTTATAGTCAGAACTGGTGTAAATCCGATCGATTTCCCCCATCAGGGCCTGATACTCTATATCCAACAGCGCCCGATCCTCGTCGGTATAGGTGCCGTTGGACGCCTGGGAGGCAAGCTCCTTCATGCGTTGCAGGATAGACTGGGTCTCCGACATCAGACTATCCTTTGTGTTGAGCATGTTGATTTCGTCTTTGTAGTTGCGGACTTGCATGTTGAGCCCGTTCAGCTGGGCGCGAAACTTTTCGGAAATGGCAAGGCCCGCCGCGTCATCGGCGGCGGAGTTGATTCGCTTGCCCGTGCTCAGCCGCTGCAACGCCTTGGACATGGAATTCTGGTGATACCCGGAGGCTCGATGGGCCCGCATAAAATTTGTGGTAAAATCCCCTATTCTCATAGTTCTCCACCTCCGTATAAAATGTTCTGTAAAAGAGGCGTCGGTTTGCCTAAAGACAGCAAGAAAATCAAATTAAATACCATAATATTACATCGGCCAATATGGCTCCCACTTTAGAGCCTTCCAAATTAATCCAGAAATTTTGGCGATTGCCTCATCAAAGCACCCGGGAATTCGCAGGATTCACACAAGCGGGCTTGACCACAGGCGGGCAGGGCGGTATTATAGATAGGTGCCTGCAATCGCGCGAAAATCCCTCTGCGACGGTGTCTCCTCCTTCACCTTTGGAGGAAACAGGGCATCGTACCTTGCAGAAGCCTCCGCATCCATCTCGAATGCCTCGCTTTCCGCCGCGTAGCCGCTGACGCCGGACAACGCACCTGCCTTGAGTTCCATCAGCTGCAGCGCCGTCGGGTATTTTCCCTCGGCATTGGTGATGCCCCACTCCTTGCTGCTGCGAAAGCCAAACCGGCTGTAATAGGCGGGGTTGCCGTAAATCCAGACAATGGCGCAGCCCAGTTCCTTCGCCCTTGCAAGGGAATGCCGCACCAGGGCGGAGCCAATCCCCTTGCCCTGCTGCCCCGGCGACACGCTGAGAGGCCCAAAGGTGATGGTGTCCCAAACCGAGCCTGTCGGCCCTTTGATCCACGACTTGGTGTACATAATATTGCCCGTCACCACGCCGTCTGTTTCCGCCACAAAATCCAGCTGTGGGATAAAATCCGCGTGGGTGCGGAGCAGATGAGCCAGATAATGCTCGTCGCACCCCGGCGAGTGCAGGTTCCAGAAGGCATCCCTGGTCAGCTCTTCCACCCGCCGATAATCAGACGGTCTTTCATTTCGAATGACAATTTCCATAGCTTCTCCCATTTTACATCGAATGGTTTCAGTATATCATATCTTCCCATATCTGCAAAGAGGAGTGTCGAGTTTGAATCCTACCCCTGAACTGCTCTCGCCGGCAGGCGACCGGGAACGGCTGGAAGCCGCCGTTCAATATGGCGCCGACGCCGTTTATCTGGGCGGCAAGCAATTTGGTATGCGGGC
>JAJDGX010000051.1 GCA_030265885.1 Ruminococcaceae bacterium OttesenSCG-928-L11
TTGATTACAATTTCAAACTATATAAAGCGATTGAATCCTCATACGATTACATAGTATTAAACGCGGTAAAAGAGCTGCTTGTCAAATTGTTTGTTCAAAATAGTATACCCTATTTACAGGAGAAGCCGTTTCACTTTACTATGATAAAAAACGGCAAAAAAACCGGCAAAAAAACCGGATATAATCTTACATATGATATAGAAGCGGCATCACCAAAAAAGCAAAGCCTTATTCGGGATTGTGAAGAAAATGATGTTGATTGTGTAAATGCAATAATACTCGGCAGTGTCGGCAAAGACGATACTACGTCACTCGTCGAAACGTGGAATCAATGGTACGAAAAAAATAGTATTCCAGTACAACAAATTACATTGCAAAATTTCTTTGATTACTGGTTCGGCATAGATGAATATGAAATATTTATGGTCTATGTAAATGGTTTCAACGAGCGAGCGAAAAACTTAATTAGCTTTAACACCGTTCTTATGCCTACCGAAGAAGTACTTGAAAAATTTAGATTTTCTGTATCAACGATGCTGCTTGAGTACCCATATAGAGATCTAATCCCAAATGAAATATTTGTGAGCCAAATAGACATTCTACACAGAAACTATTTTAATCGTGGCTTGTATAAAGCAATGGTCGGTGAGGGTGTATTTGCTGAAAGCTTTATAAGCTCAGAATGGCTTTATAACATTGATAAAGTAACCGGATGCATAGACAAAACTGGAATTGTGGCAGGATACTTAAAATCAGTAGAACAACTACTGTTTGCCGTAATACAACTCTCTAAGGATAGAGGTAAAACAATAAGAGCGCGAGATAAAACTATAATCGAATACACCTCTGATAATGAGGATCGTATTGACAGTACACTTGGTGCACTTGCGGCTTTTGTTGACCATAATAGTAGCGTTCTCAATGTATCAAATTATGTGAAACACCATATGGTTGAAACTATTGATGACTGGCGTGAAAAGCAACGTAATGGATATTTTCACAAAGATAATCTTCGTGACTTTAAGAAGGTTGACGAGATTCGCCAAGAGGCCATCTATTTGTACTTTCTTGTTCTGGGCGGTTTTTCTATTGATGACGCACAATTTGACCAGCTCGGTATCTACAATGAAAAGAGTCAAACCTCTGGCTCCATAAAAACAGATTTGCAATATAAGGATTTTGATGAGTGGCTAAGTCCAATGTTACGATATGATATTCCAAAAGAAGCTGTCGCTGTTTATTTTACACTCCGATTAAAACATAATAACAGTTGGGCTTTACAGTTAGCTGCAACAAGCAGATTCGATGAAAAGGATTGCCGTTGGTTATCCGAAACTGTGTTTTTTTCTATTCCAGACTTATCTGATTGGCAATCCGACCTCACAATTGAGAAACTACAAACTCGGGTTATAGATTATATAAAACGGTACTGGGATACTGGTGAATATTCGAAAAAATTGAAGGAGTTTGAGGCGGTGGCATTTTGGCATAAAGATAATGTTGAGATTATCTATAAAAAATGATTATATCTCTCAATGAAATTTTATGCTAGGACGGCATATTGCGATTCGGTGCTTTGTGCATATATGTGTGTTAGTTAAATGAAAGTATGCCTCAAACGCCGTTATTTCATTTTAAGTTGACAGATTGAAATAACTGACATATAATGATTTACATATTTCAACTTCAAAGGAGGCGTGTTTATGGACAGACGAGCCGGAGCGTTCAAGACAAACTTATCAGGCGAGGCAGCCTATCAGTCCTTCACACCGGCACCATTGCCTCCGAATCCGCCAATCGAAATGGATGCCGAAACGGTTGCTTTGCTGGTTAACGCCAATAAACAGCTGGCGCTTTTGGAAGGGCTTGCGACACGGATACCGAATGTCAGTCTTTTTGTTTCGATGTATGTGCGGAAAGAAGCCCTGATGTCCTCGCAAATTGAGGGCACACAGGCGACGCTGGAGGACGTGCTCGATCCGATGTTGGATGAGAACGCAAACCGCGATGTCGCAGATGTTGTAAACTACATCAAAGCAACCGATTATGCAATAGCGCGGAGGCAGGAGCTGCCTCTTTGCAATCGGCTGATTAAAGAGACACATGCTGTTTTAATGCAGGGTGTTCGAGGGCAGGAAAAAAGTCCGGGCGAGTTTCGTTCGTCGCAAAACTGGATAGGTGGTGCAGGCAGTACACTGAAAAATGCACGCTACATCCCACCGACTGTGCAGGACATGGAACAGGCTATGTCCGATCTCGAAAAATACTTCCATGCAGATGATGATTTGGATGTGTTGATTCGTGCGGCGCTCATCCACTATCAGTTCGAAAGCATTCACCCTTTTCTGGACGGAAACGGCAGGGTGGGACGATTGCTAATCACCTTGTTTCTGATGGAACAGGGAGTGTTAACCACGCCTGCTCTTTATATCTCTTATTTTCTCAAGCAAAACCGCATTGAATACTATGACCGCTTGACCGAAGTGCGCAACAAAGATAACTACGAGCAGTGGGTCAAGTTTTTTCTCCGTGCAGTCTATGAGTCCGCAAAGGATGCTACCGATAATATTGACAAGTTGACATCACTGCATGATAAGAATGTAGCGATTATCGAGAAAATGGGCCGTGCGTCAAAAACCGCTATGCAACTGTTCACTTATCTGGAGTCAAACCCCATCATCGAAATCAACAAAACAGCGTCAGCGTTGGGCATGGCCTTCAATACCGTTTCAGGCGCAGTAAACCGTCTTTCACAGGCAGGTATTCTAAGTCAGTCGAATAACACAAGCCGCAACAGGACATTTGCCTACACGGATTACTTGGAGGTTCTTCGCGGCGGGACACAATAAATCCGCTGCTCATTAAAACAACGGAAAATGTTATCGTGTTATAAAATTGTTATAAAACTATGCAATAAGACGCCTTAAAAGCTCTTGAGAACAAATAAAGAAATCCTTGGTTTTGCGGAGCCTGCAGCGGGAATCTTTAAAAAGTCTTGAGGCGATATGGGCGTTTTTTTGCTGAAAATGCCCCTCGAAATCAAACCACCCAATGAGACAACCAGTTTCGGAAAAGCCTTTATTTAAGCCGTTTTTCGGCTCTTACAATTGAATAAATCTTGCTTGTTCTATCCTCCCATTCTATCCTTTTGCAGAAGCGGCAGAAGTGGGAGAAAGTGAACATAAATTTGGAAGCGTATCGAAGTGGTCATAACGAGCTCGACTCGAAATCGATTTATGTTTTGGTTGCGATTACAGTCAAAAACCCTTTATTAATGCGGGTTTTCCAGGTTGTAAAACTGAATATTTTCAAAAGTTCTGCCCTAAAGTTCTGCCCTTTTCCCGGCGACTTTTTGGCTGACAATATTTTGGAGGGTTGTCCGAGTGGTCGAAGGTGCGAAACTCGAAATTTCGTGTCGGTGATGAGCCGACCTAGGGTTCGAATCCCTAACCCTCCGCCAAGGGCCGGTAGCCAACAGGTTACCGGTCTTTTTCTATGTACGGTTCTGCCCTTTTGAGGCAGAACCAGTTCTTTATATGTTGCCGCTCATAGCATTCCATTTACTCTCAAATCCAGGACTTTCAGGCAATGCAATCCCTTTCTCCATAGCCTGGGCGGAGGAAATCTTTGAGGAGTAGTCGAGGTGAGCGTACACATTTGCCGTTGTACTGAAATCGCTATGTCCAAGCCATTCCTGAATCTGTTTCATGGGAACCCCATTGGCTAACAGGAGTGAGGCACAACTATGTCTGAGATCGTGATATCGTATACGCCGCAGGCCCTGCCGCTCCAGCAGCTTGGGAAACTCTGCGGTAATATAGCTGGGTTTCATCAGGATACCCAGCTCATCCACAAACACATAATCATTGTATTTCTTGCTGTATGCGTTGCCACAGACCCGTTTGTTTTCCTCTTGTGTTGCCTTAACCTTAAGGAAATAATCCCGAAATTGCCCAACAAGAGGTAATGTACGCATACTGGATTTGGTCTTGGCTGAGTCTTGCGCAATTTGCACATGCTTGCCATCCAGATTGAAGCTGGTCACAGTATGCTTGACCGTAATGGTGCCGCGTTCGAAGTCAATTGCGCTCCAGCGAAGGCCAAGCAATTCTCCCCGGCGCAAACCATAGAATGCACCGACGAGAACTGGAAGCTCCAGTTTGTGCCCCTTAACAGCCTCGAACAATGCGGCCATTTCATTTGCATCATAAAAGCCGGGTTCAAAGTCGTTTTTCTTGGGCCGGTCGATTTTGTCCGCCGGATTGCTTGAGATCATCTCAGTTTTGACGGCGTATTTGAGTGCCTGATGGATGACTGCGTGATAATGGATGACTGTGTTGGGCTTCACCGTTCGCAGCTTCTCGGTATAAAAGCTTTGCAAATGGCGTGGTTCCAAGCCGCGAAGTGTAACCTGCTTTTTTTGAAAATAAGGGGCAATTGTATTCTTCACCATGCCGGAATAGGACGCAAAGGTGGCGGGCTTAATGCGCACCTTGACGATTTCCAGCCACTCCAGCAAATACTCCGAAAAGAGTATGTCGCCTCCAAGCTCGGTCTCCTTGGGGATTTCAAATCCGCCGCGAGCATCAAGCAGCATCTGCTCGGCTCTGCGCTTGTTGCCCTTTTCCGGCAATCCGGTGGGAATGCTTGGGCGGCAACGCTTGCCGTCCTTGTTAACATAATTTAACACGATATAGTACAGGCCCTTTTTGACCTGTAAATGTCCTGATACCATGTGGGTAACCTCCTTCTTGAGTAGCAGGACAGGCCTTTTGCCAACGCTACTATTATAGCGTGTGGCAAAAGGCGCTGCCACTGTGCGATGACTTAAAAACACTTTGGGTCGAATGTGCTAACGGCCGTCGCGGTTTCGCTCTCGCTGCCGCTTGAGCAGCTCCAGCGCCTTGAACACCGCTTCATAAACCTGCTGGTCACTGTAACTTTTGGGGAAATATTTGCGGATGTCTTCTCGCTTAAACTTGTACTGTTCCTGCTGATTGGGCTTACCCTCTGTCATGATGGTCTGGATTTGTGTGGCATCCAGCGCGCCCTCCTGAGAGAGCTTTTTCAGGCGGATAGCCTGTGCATGAGAGGGTGTGCAATCCTGAATCTCCATGGCGGATAGCAAGGCGCGTTGCTCTTGCTTATTGAGATAAGACAACTCCACTGCCGGATTAAAGGCAATTTTACCGCTGTCTACAAGTTCCAGAAGCTCAGGAATAAGATTGGTTAAGCGGATGTAGCGTTGCACCTGTCTGCCACTTTCATCATCTGAAATAGAATCTCTCGACTTGTGGCCAACTTGTCCACATGCTATCCCTTGATGATTCAGTGCCTCCAGTTTCATCTTATAGGCAAAGGCTTTCTCGCTGGGTAAAATGGTTTCCCGCTGCATGTTGGCATCCACCATAGCGATCACGGCTTCATCGTCGCTCATCTCCTTGACCACCACCGGCATTGTCTCCAGCCCAAGCGCCTGACAGGCGGCAAGGCGGCGATGACCGGATATCAGCTCGTAGCCACCATCGTCGCGAGGACGCGCCAGAACCGGGGTGATTGTGCCAACGGCACGAATGCTCTCGGTCAGTTTTTCAAGCTCAGCATCGTGCTTGACCTTGAAGGGATGGTTTTGGAAAGGGTGCAGCTCTGCAAGTGGAATCACCTGAATACGCTCCAACTTGGCATCGTCCCGCATTTCCTGCGTGGTGAACAAATCCTCCACAAGTGAGGATTTGCGTGGCAACTGAAACGATTGTCCGTCTCGGCTCATCGGGCATACCTCCTCTCTGCGTTCTGCCGCGGAGCATGCTCTGACCGTTGCATTTGATGCTCGGCACGAAGCTGCTCTCGAATGCCACCGATATCGGCAAGTACAGTTTCAGCAACCCGCTTGTCCTTGCGGAGCGCTGAAAGCTCCGCCGTATACTGGCCACGCTGCTGTTTGAGTGATAGAATCTCATCAGGCTCTCGGCAACGGCGCAGTTTGTTATAAATGCCGTTGCGCAGTACAATAATGCTTTGAATGTTGTGCTCGGTTTTGCCGACGAAGCCCTGCACATCCACATCGGTGTCCAGCTTGTGCTTGCACACCAGCCGCACCTGCTTGGCATATCGCTTGAGCCTGCGACAAGCCTCCCGCATTTCGGGCGATAGTGGCTTTTGTGGGTTATTCTTGGGTATTGCACCCAGCCGATAACAGTAATACAAATACAACGCTCGCAGGCCACTCATCTTTCTCACAGCGCTGTAGCTACCTTTATATTGCATCCGTTTTGGCAGTGTCTTAAGCGTGGGATTCATAAAATGGTGATATTGCTGCCGTTCCCGCGCTGTGTTGTGCAAAATGCGCTCCTTTATTTTGTCGGGCAGATAATTCTCACCCAAGTGATACAATCGCACTGGCTTTTTGCTGTTCAATGCGCGAATAGTGGGATATTTGCGCTTGGGATTGATCTCCAGCACATAGCCCTGCTTTTTCAGAGCGGCAGCAAATTGGGTCATGGTAAAGCTCATGCTGGCCGCCCGGTCGATGGCTTCCCGCATCAGGTTGTAGCGAGTCGGTTCGCCGTTTTTTTCGGCAAAGTAGATGCTGCGTGGCGTTTTGCCATTGGGGTTCTTGATAACCGATAATCCGTGCGCCTGACAAAGCGCATCCGAGGCCTCCCGCATGGCGTAATAGGCGCGGTAATTATCATTGAATTTCTTGCCGTCCACGAAAGAAACCGAGTTAATGACCAGGTGATTGTGGAGATGGTTTCGATCCAAATGGGTAGTAACAAGCACCTGATATCTGTCACCCCACAGTTGTTGCGCCAGCTGAACGCCAATCTCATGGCACTGCTCTGGCGTCACCTCGCCGGGCGCGAAGCTCTGATAGCAATGATACGCCACATTGCCGCCGGTTTTTCCAAAATGAGCCTTGACTGTGTGCATCTGCTTATAAGCGTTTTCAGCGTGGCAGTTGATGCCGGTGACAAAGTAGGCGCGCTCCTGTTCAGATGTTTTGATGGTGTTCGCTGCATAATGCAGGGTCTGCATCAAGTCTTGCGATTCCGTTTTATCAGGATTGGCGGCATAATCCACCACACGCTTGAGGTTATCGCGAATGGGCCAAATCTTGGTCGTCGCCATCCGTATCACCTCCAAATCTTATGTGGGATAAGCCTTGTGGCTCATGCCCATTCGCGAGCTGCCGGAGGTACTCTGAGACAGTAAGACCACACTTTTTGGCACGGCTCTCAATTCTATTTTTCTCCTGCGGGGTAACTCGGATATTTATGCCATGGGTTCGCGCTCTCATCTATCATCACTCCTGTAATGCAATTGGGGTTACAGGGGCGAAGCCCCTTTCGGCGCTCCGCGCCGTGGCGATGTGTTGCCAGTGGCAACACATCGCCTATGCTCGCTACAGTACCGGACAACTCGCCCATCGTATTTTCTAGTTATTTCGTAATGACGGTAATGACGGCTGTGACGGCGATTCCTCGTGCAAGGATTAAGCGTCATTCGCGTCACCGCCGTCACCCTTTCGAAGCGTCAGAGTTCGCTCCTTGCCGGTGCGGCGAGTGCTGTAGTGGATACCCACAGGGGTTAGTGCCTCATAACAGAAGCGAGTGAGATATCTGCTGGCCGCGCTAGGCTGTAAGTCATCTATGCTCATTTCAAATAGGAGCTGTGTCATGGAGCCAGTCCACTTTGATTTGCCCTCCATAAACACCGCAACATGATAAACAAAATCGGGGATGCTTTCCTTGTGCAGTTCAGCTTGACCCTTATATTCAACAAGCCGCCAGACTGTGTTTTCAAACTTGAGGGAAAGCTCCTGCTGCTCCACATCGCGTCCCGAAACATAAAGGGTAGCCATAGCGGAAAACCGACTGTCCTTTTTTAGCACATAGATAGTGTCCACTGTGCCGGTGATGCCGGTGGAGCCGGAAACCTCGTTCATGGGGTCCCTTCCATCAGCCAGCTTGCGGATGTGGTGTACCAATAAAATGCAAATGCCGTGGGTGTCGGCAATTGTCTTGAGTTTAGAAAGCTCACTATAATCATGGCTGTAGGCATTGACACTACTGCTGACATCTCTGCGCACCTTTTGCAGCGTATCGATGACAATTAGCTTGGTGGAGGGGTGTTGTGCGAGTGCGCTCTCAATTTCGTCCTCCAAGCCGTCACCGATTCTGCCGCACAATAGCGAGAAGCGCAAACCCTCGGGTGGATCATCGGTCAGCCGGTGCAGACGCTCCTGAATACGGGCATAGGTGTCCTCCAAGCAGAGATAGAGGACATCGGTTTGTGTGGATTCACGTGCCCACACGGATTCACCTTTAGTGATTTGCAGGCACAGCCATAGCATGAGCCAGCTTTTGCCAATTTTGGACGCGCCACACAGAATATTTAATCCCTGTGGCAGCAATCCCTCAATGAACTGCGGCACCTTGCGCTGCGGCTCGTGATATAGGGTTTCGGCGTCCACGATTTCTAATGATTTGATTTTGGACACGTCTTCCCCTCCTTCTGCTGCGATAAAACATAGTCAATGATTTTCACCTTCGGCACGCGGTAGGCCTTGCCAATCTTGATGCCCTGCACCCGCCCTGATGTAATCAGCTCATAAGCAAGATGCCGACTGACACCCAGCATCTGCTGAATTTGCGCCACATCAACGATGTCGGGGTAATCCGGAAACATAACGGTATAAAGTTCTTTTGTCTTCATGTATTCCACCTCCTTTTGTGCAGGGCGGGTATTTGCTGCCCTGCTATGTACTGGAGAATATGAGGTGGATTGTTTACACTTTGACTTCAATGTGCTATGATATCAACAAACAATAATCCCATTACCTATTGGCGATATAGCAATTATACAGGCCGTTTGAGTGCAATTGTATGATCAAGGGGTAAAATAATTATTTTAATTACCTATTGTGGAATTGGATGTGTGGCAATGGCAATAGATGATGTCACAATGATAAAACCAGCTACAGCCCCATTGAGCTGTGGATTTATTTGTGGAAGCAGGATTTGCTTCAAAGTGAATGTTGACTTTGCAGGTGAAATTTGCTTTGAACATTTGCTTGGAAAGAATCTAATCGATTTTGCCTGGATTGACGTTACACTGATGCGCACTATGCTTGAACAACTGTTTTCAATCTATCTGTCGCTTCGAGATAAGAATGAGGACTATGGCTTCGTCGTGGAGGGGCTGCTGGCTTTTGCAGAGCGATATCTGTCGATAAATTGCTATTTTTCTGCGTATCTGCTCGGCTTTGTCGAATTTTTATTGGATGAGCGCCTTGATCTGCGATTACTCTCCAATATAGCCGTGGAGGACTTTTTACAAACCGGATATTTCGTCTTTTCGGAGACAGATGAACTGCCAATATTGGAAAAACGGCGTTTTACAGAGCTCTTTTTGCAGAGTATCTTAGAAAGACAGGCACTGGTGGAGCAGACACTTCATAAGGTGTTGGCGGATAAAGAAACCATCTCTGACAACGCTCTTGAGCGCTATTATAACTATGAAACAAACGATGATCTGTTTCGGGAGCACTGGAACTCACGCTTTGAGGTTGCACTGGGAAAAAAGAGTGAAAATACGGAGGGTATCTTTCAGCTATCAACGCTTAACCGGATTGACGATATGCTGCGCTATGAGCTGGTGCAGTTGCTGATTCGCGATGTGCAGTACAAATGCTGCCAGAACTGCGGAAAGCTGTTTATCCCTTCGGGACGCTCGGATAGCCTCTATTGCGGGCGCATCATGCCCGGCCAGCAAAAGCCCTGCAATCAAATTGGCGCGAATCTTGTGGCAAAAAAGAAAGTAGAAACAACGCCTGCTCTCAAGCTCTATCGTCAGGCGTACCAACGGCTCAATAAGCGTGTGGAATTTGGCTATATGGAGAAGCCCGCATTTGACCTATGGAAAACACAGGCCCTCCCAAAAAGGAAGGCCTGTGAAGAGGGCAGGATAACAATCGAAGCTTTTACTATGTGGATTGACGAAACGAGCAGACGGAAATGAGGGAACCCCTATAATTTTTGTTACAGGTGACACCCACGCCTTTAAGCATTGATTCTTCGGGCACTATCACGATAATCGTCATATTGGGCGCAAGCATATTTGCTTGTACGAGCAGATTGTTGAGCTGCCGGAGTAGCCGTCAAACGTGTGGTTGTCACGCGTCGCACGTTTGCATCCCTTATCGATTTGATGCGTATTTGAGTTGATAGCCATATCCAATTCTGCTATAATTAAAATAGCCTGTTGTCAGCGTATTGGCAGCGGGCTGTTGTGTATTTGTCGCCGATGGACAGGAGATTTTGTATGACTAAGCCTCCAGCACCGAATATGCTGAGAATGCGAATAGTTCGGTTGCAAAGCTTCTGATATGTCCGTTTGCGAAAAAAATGAATCATGTGAAATAGTTGCCCAAAAATACAATTCGGAGGTGCTTGCGTGTCAAATAAAATAGCACATCAAATCACTGCCCTGATTGATGCGCTACGCACAGAAGAGCAGGAAGAGAAAAAAAGATACGACGCCGCAATTGATATTGAAGATATGGCTGAAGCCAAAGAGGTTATGTTCGATGCTCGAACAAAAATTCAGCAATTGAGAAAATGGACTGAAAGCTTGGCTGTGATGCAGGAAGAGGTCTCAGGCTCGTACCTTACGGCAAATAGCATCCCTGCCGTACGAGTACTTGCTGCCCAAGCTGTAATAAAAGAAGAACCCAAAGCGTCAAATATAGAATCAACTCCGCCGGCGGAGCCAGAAACGTTTTCGGAAGATACTACCTATAGCAGCGCCGGTGAATATGTCCGTCAAAAGCTATATCAGCTGAGCCGAAGCGGGTTTGTATTCACAGAGGAACAGCTGCAAAACATGCAAGATCCCATATGGAGCAGAAAAAAACTTGGCCTTCCTCATCAGTTTGCAAGACTATTCGATGAAACTGAGGATATTCTCAAGCAAACATCCATTGCTGGAAGACCACGGCGTTATTGGGTTAAGGATAAATTTAGATTTGGCGAAGCTACGCTCTTAATTTACAGCGGTTGGGCTCCAACATATTTGCCGTATTTTGATCGATGGTACAATAGCTTAATAATACAGGACAAGGAAACTCAGGATAATCCAATATCTTCTCTGCCGACAGAAGAAGTAACTCATATACCTAAGCCTTACACGCTGGAGGAAGATCTTAATACACAAGCCATCATTTCAGGCGCTCCTGCACTTTCAGAATTCACCCTGTTCGACAAAGTCTACGAAGTAAGGAATTGGGATGCTGTTCTCGTGAATGTATGCGAAGTAATGATTCTAAAAAGGCCATACAAGGCTCTTTCCATAGGTGTCAAACAATTGGTACAGTCCGGCGGAGCCCCTGTTGTTTGGCTCGACGAGTTTGGCGAGTCACCAGAAGCACATAAATTATCAAATGGATTATCTGTAGTGAAAAATAGGACAAGCGAGGAAATAATATCCTATTGCGAGCACATACTTATTTTGTGCGGATATGACCGTAGTGAGTTGAAAATTGGCTAATGGAGGAACGCTCATTGGAAGCTTTACAAGCGTTGGATGAAATCTGTGCCAAGAAGGACTTGAGCAACAATAATCGCAAGAAGGCTGTTGCTGCCCTTTTGGAAATGTCTAATGATATAAATAATGCAAAGCAGGTGGCTGGGTATCTTATGAAGCTTCATTACTCAGCCTGCCCCGCCTACTTTAATCGAGCAGCGACAGAGCTTGCCAACGAGCAATTGGCAGCAGTTGTCGAGGCGTTTCGTGCAAATGAACAGTTTCAAAAGGATAAACCACAGAATTTTCTTTATCCAAAGGGCTTTGGCAGTGTTTTGGCATTGGCTAAAGCCGCTAAATATGGACTTTCTTTTTCGATTCTAAACTACATTCTTTTGCGTTCTGAAAACGGAAGCCAATTTGCAGACGGCTGTAAGAATAGCTTTAAGAAAACCGTCATTGACACCAACGGGCTTGCTTTCATCCAAAAGCTAGCTAAAGCTGTTAACACGGATAGTTTTGATGCGAAGTCCTTTGATAAGCGAAGATTGGAACGGTTCCTGGATGCGGTCGCTGATAACACTGTAACAACATCTGTTGAGGCATTGCCGCCACCATTATCTTCTTCTAATACGACACAGCCCAAGGCTATAAAAGAAGATCCAATATCTGCTCCCACTGAAAAAGTGGCCCCCCCCAACAGCTTTGAAGCAAATATATCAGTGGATTCACTTGTTAGAATAGAAGCCACCCAATCAGAGATGCTCGCCGTGCTGCGAAGGCTGACAGAAAATCGAACCGCAATGGATGCGCTTGCTTTGCAGTTACAGAAAAAGAACGGCGAGATTGACTCTGCTCAGTCAACAATTTTGGATCGAGAGCGGCAGCTCAGCGCTACAGCTCTTGAGCTGAAAAAATCCAAGGAGGCTCTTTCGTCAGCGGAGGAGCAAATTTCCGATTTAACCTCTCGTCTTCGCGCATCGCTTAATATGGATGAAATATCAAAGAATCAGGAGTTGACAACCCTAAAAAACGATATTTCCGAAGCGTTGAAGCTGGATTACTCCGATTTTATAGGCACAAGAAATAGCGAATATAGTCAGGATTTGTTTGAAGCGTATCGGTCAACGCTTACCCGAATCTTCAAATTGTTGAAGAGATTTGGAGTCACTTGCGAGTAAAGGCGGAGAATACAGATGAACGGTTATATCGGGATAGATTTTGGGACAACAAATACAGCTGTTGTTCAGCTGTTTAACGACGAGCATGGGTATAGATCGGTCAACCTTGGAGAAGAAGGCGAGTATCCGTTCTCGTCTATTGTTGCTATTCCGCATAACAGCGGAGATTCTTTGAAATTTGGACGAGAAGTAAGGAATCGTCGTGAAGAACTATCGTCAGATTTCGATATTTTTACTTCTATGAAATCGTATTTGGGAACCGGCAAGGAATTCATTGTTGGTTCTAACAGGTATTCAGCCACAGATATCACCTGTAGATTCTTGTTGTCGGTAAAAGAGTACATATTGCGAAAGCATAATATTGACATAGTCGAAGCGGGCCTCGCTTTCCCTGTAGATTTTTCTCCGGAGGCTCGCAGAGAGCTCCGAATCGCAGCAGAAAATGCCGGAATTAAAGTTAACTGCTTTTTATCTGAATCCACAGCCGCATATTTTGCTAACCGTAAAGCCGGACAAGCTTTTTCAAAGGTTATGGTTCTGGACTGGGGCGGTGGCACTTTTGATATAAGCATTTTGGAGCTGAAAAAGAATTCCATTACAGAAACCGCTGTGTTTGGAGAGCGTGTCGGAGGAGATGATATCGATCTTGCTCTTGCCAAACGAGTTCACGCAGAGATTGTTAAAAAGTCGGGCTCTGTCAATCCCCTCTCTTTTGAAGATATGAATCCTGTTAGCCGTGACCTTCTTGTCGCTCGCTGCGAAAGAGCTAAAATAGAAATTTCTGAAACAGATGACGAGTATGACCTTACCGTAATGAACTATGGTGATTATGGAACAAAGACAGTTACCATCAGCGTTGACCTTTTTAATGGCGTTGTTGAGCCTATCATAAAAAGCAGAATTCTCAAGGCGATTGATACCGCACTCGGCAGAGCAAATCTAAAGCCGGCAAGTATAGATGCCATTGTGATCGTCGGAGGCAGCAGTGATCTTTCATCTTATGAAGAAGCAATTACAAGCATTTTTAAGGATAGCCAAATAATACTGCCCAATAAGCCTCAGTGGTCAACTGCCGAGGGTGCGGCTCTTATGCAAATTATCGGCGGCAATTTTAAGCTGAATAACTCGCTTGGGCTTTATTTGAGCGATGATTCAATATTCCCGATTTTGAAAGAAGGGGAACACGGTGTTGGTTCGAAGATTGATCCGCTGAGCTTTTCATTGACTGAGGACACGCAGGATGCCCATTTTAATTTTGCAAACGAAGATGGAATCATGTATGAACGAGTTACCGTACCTACCAAGGGCTATTTGAATGAGATCATACGGCTTTCTGCGCAGATAGATGATGATCAAATAGCTAGAATTCAACTGTCTAATAGTTCAATGGGTGATAACCATCACAATAAGCCTGTTGATGTCGAGATTAATAAGCTCACTTTTTTTTACGATATATCTGGATTAGAATAAGAATGGGGGCGCTGAAGTGAAAGCGAATATTACAATAGCCAGTAATATTTATATTCGTGCAGATGATGAGATTCAGCGCGATATCGAATATATCCATCAGATAACCGGGAAAGAAAAGCTAAAAAAGGTTAAAATGCAGTATTGTTCTGGTACAATGAGCAGCTTCCGGCTTACGGAATGGCAAGAATCAATTCTCAAAGATGATAAAGCCTGTTCTTACGCAAAAAGTGGAGAAGCCACACATGGGTTGCTAAGTATAGATGGAGACATTCGCTATTGTGGTCGTTGCGAATATACTCTTTGCGACAGATTTTCCACCTGCTCACAAACAGTAGAATTCACAAGGGCTATGGCTTCCCCCGCAGAGACCGCTGAGCAGAAAAAACCTGCACCGGGCATCATTTGATAAACCATCTGGGTAGGCATAAATTCGCTCTTTACTTTAAATACTCCATTTTTAACATCATCATATTCAACTGAACAGCCATGGCCATAAGCATAAATTTTGACATCTCTGTATTGCAATCCGCTAATTTTCTCTTCTTCATCGGCGATAACGGCACTGTTTTGATAAACAGGGAGAAATGACACATCCGACGAGATCGCGAGTTCACACTGAAATATCGCGTTGGTGTTCTGCTCAATTCCAGTTTGAGCGGCTTTAATAATATTTGCAGCGGTGACTGTAACCAGTTTGCTGCCGTCTTTCATAATATGGCGCACTGATAATGTGATCTCAAGGCCACGTTTACTATCTTGAAACACGCGTTCCGTACCCAAGCGCTTTTGAACTGTTACCTGTGGATTCACTTCAAATGGAACCCGTGTATATCTGTGTTCAACCCTCTCTCGTTCAATTGCTTCTGTTTCCCCAGCTTCATGCTTCTTTCTCTCAGTCTGTATCATTTTGCGTTCTTCTTCATGAGTATACTTTGCACCTTTAAAAAGAAGATTAAGCGTGTGAACTTGTGGCGGTATTGTAGCCGAAATTCCCATTGATGTCGGCTTGCGTTTATTTGCGCTGCTTATAGAGTCATCGTTGCCAAGGGTTATGTCCTCCGGCTCCACTTCTTCTGATAATAGCTCAGCATCGTCAAATACCAGTTGGCTTGCGTCGAGGGCAGGTTGATCTAGTCGTCTTGCCCAGAGCATCCCACAGGCGTATGTATTTAGTGGTTCAATGTTCACCAGAACCTCATTTTCTTCTATTGGGCCAATCAAGTCGCGCTTTAAGCAAGATCGAATCTCACTGACAGCGTCGTAATACTCTTGAAAACCGCTCATCGCTTATTCTCCCTTACTTTATCGTATCCCAGTCCGAATACGGGCCAGGCATCCAATCGCTCCCCGTTACAGATTGAGGCTTCTCATAATTCCAGTCAATTTTGGGGAATCCAGACAGTTCTATGCCAAGCCAGAATTTGGTAGCACGGAAATATGTAGATACATTGTCTGGGAATCTGTCCGGTGTTACTGTGATAATGTTCGTAATAAAAACAGGCGACAAAAACGACGGCGGATTTGAAGTCTTGATATTTTCTTTTGCTATACTCCAGAACTCGTTATATAAACTGGAAGCAAGTGACCCAATTATTCTGCCTTTATGCTGAACATGATAAACACTATCTGTAAGTATAAGTTGGCATTCCTCTCCTACAGAAACTGCTTCCGAAATATATTCCTGTAGCTCAACTGCCTTATCGAGATTACCGGCAACAAAACCGGTAGCTAACACATCTTCCGGTAATCCAACAACAAGATTACTGCAGTGATTGTTTCCCCAGCGCGCTTTATGATAACCCAATCCTGCCCAACGCGCTTGATTTGTATTGCTCTTCCGTAAATATTGTTTCTTCTTTTTTAGCTTATTCAATTCCATTTTTGCTCTTGTACAGCCAACATACCACACACGAGCCTCTTCAGTATTGGCAGCATTAGGCAAGGAGCCATTATCCAGCAAATAAACGCAATCAAATTCTCTGCCTTTCGCCTTATGAATAGTGGAAACCGTCAGCAAAAACTCTTCTGGATTTAATAACAATTTCGACTTTTTTGCCATTGGCTTGCAGAGAGCAGCAGATAGTTTTTCAGTCTCAATAAAAGGCTTTTCATCACCATAAACTAAATCACAAAGGGCTTCATAGCACTGCGCAGCCTTATCTTCGTCGTTTGCAACTCGCCCACAATATCTTGCAATAAAGGCATCCTTCGGCATGCGGGAATCAGCTTGATAGTCCCAAAAGCAGTCGGCTATCCAGCGATTCCAAGTGGGCACCTGCCTTACGCTGCGCAACAAGTTGTGCTGAACGCAGTTTTTGTGAAGCATGTGGCTTATGTACTCCGCTTCGCCGTTATTGCGGCAAAGTATAGCTGTCCTTTTTGTTATATGAGAAAAGTCGAATCGCTCAATATTTCCAACTATATTAATATTTCTAAGCTCATTCTCAATCAATGAATTAACATCTGCTGGTTCATCAAACTCAAGCAAGGCGCACCGCATATCATCAGATATTCTTGCAAGACTGTCTGCTTGCCTCTTGTTGCCGGTAAGCTCATATCTGAAAACATCTTCCGGGAGAAGCATATCGAGTCTTTTATAAAATTCAACAGAGCTTACGCTTGTCCCTTGGAGGCAATCATAGTCATAAATTGCCTGGCATTTG
>JAJDGX010000052.1 GCA_030265885.1 Ruminococcaceae bacterium OttesenSCG-928-L11
TCCGGCTTTTCCCCTGCCAACCGCGCTGTCAAAATCAGCGCGCTGGAGGCCATCAAACAAGAATGAACACTGGCAGCGCATCGGTATCCCGGTGCGCTGTTTGGTTCAGGGAGGCATTCGCATGACCATAGGCAACGCCAAGCGGATAGCGGCGGAGTGGGTCGGCCATTACGCCGAGACTCACCCCCTTATCGGAGCTGTGCTCCACGGCTCCATTGTAGACGCGCCCGAGGCAGACACCCTCCCCTCCTGGTCGGATCTGGATCTGCTGCTGGTGATGGAGCCGGCCGATGTTCCCCTGCAAAAGCCGGGGAAGCTGCGGCATCGCGGCGTGCTGCTGGAGGCAAGCGTCATATCCATCACTCAGCTTACCCCGCCGGAGCAGCTTCTTTCCACCTATGAAATCGCCCCCAGCTTTCGCCATCCCCCACTGTGGGATCCCTCCGGCCGGCTGGAGGCAATCACCGCCACTGTGTCGCGCCGGTTTGCCGAGCCCCGGTGGGTGCAGGCCCGCTGCGACGCCGTATATGCCAAAATCCGCAGCGGCATACAGGGCTATCGCCGTGAAAGCCAGCTGCTGGATACCGTCAATCCCTGGCTGTTTCCCGCAGGCATCTGCGCCCACGCCGTTCTGGTGGCCGCACGGCGGAACCCGACTGTCCGCTTGCGCTGTCTCCGCGCCCGGGAGGTTCTGGCGGAATGGGGCGCACTGGATCTGTATGACGCCATGCTGGCACTGCTGGGATGCGACGCTCTCTCCTCCCGGGAGGTGGCAAATCTCCTGCAGCTGCTGGAGCCTGTTTTTGACAAAGCTGCGGCGCTGCGCCAAAGCCCATTCCCCTTTCAAAGCGACATCAGCGCCGATGCTCGCTTCATCGCCATCGACGGCAGCCGGCAGCTGATTGAATCCGGGCATCACCGGGAAGCGGTGTTCTGGATAGCCGTCACATGGGAGCGGTGCATGCGGATTTTGCGCGCCGACGCACCGGAGGAATATCGCCTTGCTCTACCGGGGCTGCAAGCTGTGCTGGATGCCCTTGGCGCCGGAAGCCCCCAGGCCGTCGAGCGGCGCCTGGCTGACATCGAGGGCTTTCTCCCCGTCCTGCAGGCAGCTCTCGCACCCCACATCCACACGCGGGAATAATAGTGCCCCCAGTGTAAGCCATTGTATGCTATGAGAGGAAGCGACTCGTTGCCGCTTCCTCTTTGCTGTTTATGTAGGATTGCTCAAGCTACCGTGCCGTGCGGGAATAGGCACGCCCCTGGGCCGATGCGCCGGTATGTCGGGCACCTTGCTCCGCCTCCCGCATTTTTCGCAGCTGCGCCGCCGAAACCGGCTCCGGCGTCCGTTCCCGGTTTCGCCGTTCCAGTCGACGCAGACGGGCCTGTCGCCGGCGATATGCGCTGATAAAATACAGCGCAAACAGCACAATCGCTGCTCCCAACACCACGCATACGGCAATCAGCACCGTCTGGCCGGCTGTTGCCTGGGGCTTCTCGGTCTCCAAATGCGCGGCCACTGTCACGGCTTTGTTGGTTCTGGTCACCAGCGGCACCACCGCCAGCACGGACGGAATCGCCTCTTCCTCCGCGTCGGCCGCCACCATCACCGTAGCCGAGGGTTTTTCGCCCTGTGCCAGCACATCGGGCGCGTCGGCGGAAAAGGTCACCCTGTCCGGGTCAATGCTGTTGTGAAGCAAAAACGTGAAATCGGCGCCGGCAAGAAATTCCACCTCGCCAATGTCCTCTCCGCTTTCCCGAATGGGCACGATAAAGCTGTCGTAATCCTTGCCGGGGATGACAATCTGCGTAAACTCATCAAAGCCAAAATCCAGCAGCGTCTGAGTATCGTAAAACTTCTGGTCTCGGTTGGGGCTGCCCATAACCACACAGATCAGGGTTCTGCCATCCTTTTGCGCAACGGTGCTCATGGTGTGCCCCGCCGGGGTGGTAAACCCGATTTTCCCGGCGATGACGTCGGGGTTATAAAAGCGGGAGGTGGACATCAGCATGTATTGGTAGTTGCTGAAGGGGCGCTCCCAGGGCTGTTTGTTTGTGGCGGCCATCGTGTGCCGATCCGCCCCGAAATACCGCATGAACATCTCGTTACCGACGGCATACCGGGTAATTGTCGCCATATCCCGGGCCGTGGTGTAGTGCTCCTCCTCGTGAAGGCCATGGGCGTTGACAAAGTGAGTGTCGACAGCCCCGATCGCCCGGGCCTGGGCGTTCATCATGTCCACAAAGGCCTCCTGACTGCCCGCTATATGCTCCGCGATGACATTGGCCGCGTCGTTGGCGGATGGCAGCATCAGGGCGTACATGGCATCGTCCAGCGTCAGCTCCTCCCCGGGTGTCAGGGATATATTGGAGCTGGCCGGCTCCATAATGTCGATGGCGCTCTCTGTCACGGTCAGCAGTTCTCCGGGAAAGCCGTGTTCCATAGCGATAACGCCGGTCATTATCTTGGTGGTGGAGGCGGGGTACACCCGCTCATCCATATTTTTGTCAAACAGAATCTGGCCGGTATCCGCATCAATGAGCACAGCCGCCTTCGACACGATATCCCCGCGAGACACCGCATAGGCGCGGGGCGGCCATACCGCCAGCGCAACCAGCGCTGCCAGCAGCAGTATGGAAAATCGTTTCATAGCACCACTCCTGTTGCCCATTGCCTTGCCGCAAACGTCATATAACAATATTATAGTCCCGACTTATTAAATATTCAACTGCTCTCACATTTCTTTCCAAATCGTTCCCGCATAATCCGGCCGGAAGTTGAGACGATAATAGCGGACAGATTCTGCTTCGGCAGCGCATAGCGCTTTCGACTACAGGAATGGGGCAGATTACGGAGGTGTGGGCTTGACCGGCGTTATTTTTGATGTCAATGAGGACGACAAGTCATTCTGGCACACGGTGGACAGGCTTTTGGCCAAGCCGTATCGGTTATTTTCGTGTTACGGCGGCAAAATCCTTGCCCGCCCCCGGTATCCGGATCTGTTTCTTGCGGGTGCGCAGTCCCTGGGCGAGATATCGGTGCATAACAGTATCGTCGTCTACAGGGATCTTTTGAACCCCCGGCTGTTGATTTCCCATTCCGGACAGGCCGTCGCCATTGTGGATTCCGCCAACGCCGCCGCAGTCGATCATGTGGCCGCTCTGCAGCTGCCCGCTATCACATGCGGGCTTTCGGCCAGGGATACCATTACCCTTTCCAGCATTGGCAGCGAGCGCGCCATGATCAATCTGCAGCGAGCCTTTCATTGCATCGGCGGCGCGCGAGTCGATCCCCTAGAAACGCCTGTCGCCATCACCGACGCCATGGATCCCTACGCAGTCATGGCCTCGGCGGCCGTCTGTCTGCTGTGCGGCCTGCCTACGGAACAGCTGTCCCTGGCGATTGCGGCGAACCCCTCTGATCCATCCCCCACGGTTCGCTGAATGTCCAAAGCAAAAATTGCCAGTTATAATTGAACAGTCACTGCTGATACTACTAATGCAAACGCAAAACGAATATTTTATCAAGGAGTGTATACGAAAATGGCTAGCAACAAAATTGTTGTACCTGAAGCTAAGGATGCTATGAATAAATTTAAGATGGAAGCCGCCAACGAAGTGGGCGTTAGCCTGAAGCAGGGCTACAACGGCGACCTGACCTCCAAGCAGGCCGGTTCCATCGGCGGCCAGATGGTCAAGAAGATGATCCAGGCTTACGAGACCTCTATCAAATAAGTACCTTCCCAAACCATTCCGGGCAGTACGCGGCCGGAGCATGATTCGCTCTGTTCCCCCCGCAGGATATCCCGGAATTGCGGAGAGCCCGGAGGCTGCGGCCTTCGGGCTCTTTCCCTTTTTCTTTGCCTCTGCGGCATATAAGAGAATTGCTGTATTGAATCGGCGGCAGTATTCCTGTATAATAAATAGAAGCGCAATGAGGGAGAAAAGAAAAGTATGCACAATTTTATTGGAAAACTGACCATACCCCGAGAACTCCGGCACACCTTTCAAATGGACAAGCTCCGTACCAATACCAACCGGATGTATGCATTGTCCATTTACATAATCGCCATTCAGGTCATTTTGAATGTCATCAACATCCTCAAGCCCAGCGACAGCAAGTCCAGCGATATTCTCATTTACATCGCACTGTCTATGATAACCCTTGCCATGGGCGTAATATATTGCATCCTCTTTACCTTTGTGCGCAAGGGTAAAATTCGCGGCAATCGCACCCGGGCCTTTTTGGTAAACAGCCTGCTGTATCTCTACATCGGCATCCAGATGATATTCTGCACGCTGAACGTAATCGCCACGGGTGGGATAAACAGCTACATCATCGCCATATTGATCATCGGCCTTTTCCCCATTATCAGCCCTGTTCAGAGCATTGCGTCCATTTTGTCCGCCTTTGCCTATCTCTGGATTATCCTGTATGCCACACGAGACCGCTCCAGTGCGTGGGATTCCATCCTGATTTCCGATACCTGGACCAACCTTATTATCATTACCGGCCTGACCATCTGTGTCTCTGTGTTTATCTACACGATGTATGTCTCCAACTACATGAAAAGCGTCGAACTGGTACAAACCAACGACAATTTGGAGGCCACCGTATACGACCGAACCATCGAGCTGGAGGCCCAGACAAAGGCCGCCACCGTGGCGTCGGCGGCAAAGAGCAATTTTCTTGCCCGCATGAGCCACGAAATCCGCACCCCTCTCAACGCCATCATCGGCATGACCCAAATCGCGCTGAAATCGTCGGACGGTGAGGAAATCAACCAGTCCCTCGGCGAAATCAAAACCGCCTCCTCCCATCTGCTGGACATTGTCAACGACATTCTCGACATGTCCAAAATCGAAACCGGACGGTTTGAGCTGGATATTGAGCCCTTTGACATTTCCGCCGTACTAAAGGAGATCGTCAATATCATCACGGTGCGCTGTGCCGAGCGAGGCATCGCCTTCCGCCACAACATCGACTCCCTCCCCTCCCTGTTTCTTGTGGGGGATCGGCTTCATCTGAAGCAAATTCTCATCAACCTGCTGGGCAATGCCGTAAAATTTACCGACAGCTATGTGGAGTTTACCGTCGAGCAGTCGCGGGACACGAACAATTCCGTCGCGCTGGGCTTTGCCATCGCCGACGACGGCATCGGAATCGCATCCGACCGCATCCCCTCTCTCTTCACGCCCTTTGAGCAGGGCGGCACCACCATCTCCGCCCAATACGGGGGTACCGGTCTGGGCCTTTCCATCAGCAAAAATCTCGCCGAATTGATGGGGGGCAGCATCACAGTGGACAGCGAGGTCGGCGTCGGCTCCGCCTTCCACTTCCGCCTTACCCTGGCGGAGGCAGATGAGGCGCCTCTGCTCCACAACGAATCCACCGACGTCCCCGATTTGACCGGCAAGCGTATCCTGATTGTCGAGGACATCGAGATAAACAGCCTCATCCTCTCCAATCTGTTGGCGGATACCCACGCCGCCATTGAGATTGCTCTGGACGGAAAACAGGCACTCGACAGGGTTGCCGCCTCTGCCGAAAACTACTACAGCCTCATATTTATGGATGTGCAAATGCCTGTTATGGATGGCTGCGAGGCCACCTCCCGCATTCGCAAGCTGGAGCGTGCCGACGCCCGGGATATCCCCATTATCGCCATGACCGCCAACGCCTACAAGGAGGATGTGGTGAGATGCCGAAATGCCGGCATGAACGACCACGTTGCCAAGCCCATCGATCACACCTTGATTATGAAGGTGCTCAACCAATACCTGTAATTGCCGTCAAAAAATGCCATCCGCAAAACGGATGGCATTTTTCTGTGCCTATGCAGCTTACAGCCGCCTTATGGGGAAATACATATACAGCTGCCCGTTTTCGCCGGGGTGATTGAAGTCATACACGGCCCCGGCCAACTCCTTGCCATTGTCCTTGATGTATTGGATGACCTCACCAAACCCCCGGCTCGGATCCCCGACTATTTTGGCGCGGAGGTATTCGGAGGCGGGGGCTGTCCATTTTGCCCAGCCGTCGGGGGCTTCCGCGTCGTCATCCACCTCTATCCCCGCCAGATACAACCCTTTGGTGAAGCCTTCCTCCCATGGGCGGAACTGCCTGCCCATATCACTCATCAGCCCCCACAGACCCACCAGATTGCCGGCAGTATCCCGCTTTGCCAGAGTTTGCACATCGGCAAAATTGGCGTTGGCGGAATCCCACAGCTGTTTGACAAAGCCTGCGCCCTGTTCCGTCGAGCCCTCTTTCCCAATAACGGAAAAGGCCTCTTTTTGCACAGCCTGAATTTCCATCTGTCTCTCCTTTCCTCCCCACCGCAAGTGGGTGGCTGCGCCGGATGCAAACTACAGCAGCGTAAAATACGCTACCAAAGGCGCGTTGCCAGTCAGTTCCACACTGCGGGTGTCGGGCTGGCAGGTGCCTGTCCAAATCCGGAAGCGGCTGCCGTCCTTTATCCATTCTCCCTGCTCATTTACCACCAGGAATGCCTCCGGGGCAATGGTCAGGGTGACCTCCCTGGATTCTCCGGGCTGCAGCGCCACCCGACGGAAGGCGCACAGGTTGTGGTTGGGCACCGCCAACGGAGATTCCAGATTCTTGATGTAGCACTGCACTACCTCCTCCACCGCAAAGGAGCCGGTGTTGGTCGCCGTCACCGTCACGGTCAGAGGCTCTGTGCCATCGCCCTGTTCAGCCATGCGAAGGGCGTCCAGCGTCACCTTGGAATAGGTCAGCCCATAGCCAAAGGGGTACAGCGGCTCGCCCTGAAAATACCGGTAGGTGCGGTTTTTCATGGAGTAATCGGTGAATGCCGGCAGGTCGTCGACGCTCCGGTAAAAGGTCAGCGGCAGCTTGCCGCCGGGGGCGCATTTGCCAAACAGGATATCTGCCACAGCCCGGCCACCCAGGCTGCCGGGGTACCACGCGTTGAGGATGGCGGCGCAGTGCTCCTGGGCAAAGTTGATGGCCAGTGCGCTGCCCACTCCCAGCACCAAAATCACCGGCTTGCCCGTGGCCACCGCTGTCTCCAGCAAAAGCTGCTGGCGGCCCGGCAGATCCAAATTCACCTTGTCGCCCGCCGCTTCGGCGTTGCTTGCGTCACCCTGCTCTCCCTCAATCTCAGAGTCCATGCCCAGACACAGCACCACCACATCGGAGTTGTCACAAATCGCCCGCACCTCTGCAAGGCGGTCGTCGGCAGTGGCCAGTCCCTCCACTCTGTTGCGGAACATATGGCAGCCGTCGGAGAAATACAGGCGCACATTGTCGCCCACAGCCTCCCGAATGCCCTCCACAATGGTCACATACTCCGACGCCGTGCCAAAATAGTTGCCCTTTAGCATCAGCTCGTTGTCGGCGTTGGGGCCGATGACCGCGATGGTTTTCAGCTTGGATTGATCCAGCGGCAGAATGCCGTTGTTTTTCAGCAGCACCATGGATTTATGAGCCGCCTCCAGAGATTTGGCCCGGTGCTCGGCACAGTCGTTGACCTCGTAGGGGATGTCGTCGTACTCGGTGCGGCCGTCAAACATACCCAGCTTGATGCGGGTCGCCATAAGCCGCTCCGTCGCCGTGGTGATTTGCTCCTCGGTGACAAGCCCTTCCTCATAGGCCTGCAGCATGTGGATGTAGGTGTTTCCGCAGTTGACATCGCAGCCATTTTCCAGGGCCATTGCCGCCGATTCCGGGGCGGTAGCCGTCACATTGTGCGTGGTGTGGAAATCGCGGATGGCCCAGCAGTCGGAGACCACATGCCCATCAAAGCCCCACTTTTTCCGCAAAATGTCGTGGAGCAGTGTCTTGCTGCCACAGCAGGGCTCGCCGTTGGTGCGGTTGTAGGCGCCCATGACAGCCTCCACCTTCGCCTCCTTCACGGCGGCCTCAAAGGCCGGCAGATAGGTCTCGTACAAATCCTTCTGCGAGACAACGGCGTCAAATTCGTGGCGGATGGCCTCCGGCCCGCTGTGAACGGCAAAGTGCTTGGCGCAGGCGGCGGATTTCATCACCTCGCCGTCTCCCTGCAGCCCCTTGATGAACGCCACGCCCAGCCGGGTTGTCAGGTAGGGATCCTCCCCGTATGTCTCGTGGCCCCGGCCCCAGCGGGGATCCCGGAAAATATTGATGTTGGGTGACCAGAAGGTCAACCCCTTGTAGATATCCCTGTCGCCGTATTTAACATTTGCATTGTACTTGGCCCTGCCCTCCAATGCGATGATCTCGGCAATTTCCTTCAGATACTCGTCATCAAAAATAGCGGCAAGTGCGATGGCCTGGGGAAAAATCGTGGCCGTTCCCGCCCGGGCCACGCCGTGAAGCGCCTCGTTCCACCAGTTGTAGGCGGGCACCCCCAGCCTGTCGATGGCGGGTGCGTCATACCGCAGCTGGGACGCCTTTTCCTCCAGCGTCATCCGCCCCACCAAGTCCCTCGCGCGAGCCTTTACGCTTTGTGTTTTATCCAGATATGCTTCCATTGCATTGCCCTCCCTGTTTTCAATCGATTGTTCGGTCGCACAGCGGTTGGCTGTGACCTGTCTTGTCTATGCATCCTCGGCATATATCCCAACGCCCCAGGGCTCCAGCGCCAGCTTCTCGCCGCGGCACACTGACCGGCCGGAGAGCAGCTCAGTCCCGTTGCCGTGCAGATAGGCCGTTCTCTTTTCATCCCCCGAATAGTTGAGGTAGAAGTGCAGCCGCCTTCCCTGTCGGTTGACGCCGCTGCGAATGGTCACAGCAGGGGCCTCCTGAGTCTCTGTCCAAAGTCCCGCCTCTTTCAGCTGTCTCTCCAGCAGTCTCTTCAGGTACGCGGGAGAGGTCTGGCAGCCGATGTACACTGCCTTTCCCTTCCCGTATCGGTTGGCGGTGACAGCGGCATATTTCCCCCAGGCGGGATGGCGATACCGGGCCAGAACCTCCGCGGTGTCGGGCCGCAAAAACTCCATCCACAGTTTCACCTGTCGCTCCCCCTCCTCCAGATGACCGAAATCGTCCTCCAGATAGACCTCCCGGGGCTCGGTAAACTGATCGTATGTCATGCCAAAGCACGCCGTCATGCGCCGGGGCTGCGCCTGCGCCCCCACCGTCATCGTTTCGTCGGCAAAGCCGGTTTTGAAGGTGGCCAGCAGCTGCCCGCCATTGCGGACGTATTCGTTCAGGCTGTCCAGCAGCGAATCCGGTGCGCTGTACAGGGCGGGAACCACCAGCATGGCATACCCGGCAAATCGCTCCCCGTCCTCCGGGAAAAGGATGTCGCACTCCACATTCAGGTCGTACAGCGCGTCGTACAGCCAGCGGACAATGTCGTTGTAGCCCACTTTCCCGCCTGGCAGAGGAAACAGCCGCAGACCATCCAATGCCTCATTGCTTGTCAGTATGGCGACCCGGTTTTCCTTTTTCAGTCCCGCCAGCTGTGGGCCCAGCCGCTTAAAGTCGCGGCCAATGGTGCAGACCTCCCGATAGGCCGCGTTGGGCAAAAGATCATGGCTGAGAATGCCCTTCCAATAAGTCTCGACGGCGTTGTGAATGGAATGCCAGTGCCAGTACATGACTCCCAGCGCCCCCGACGCCACATGGCTAAAGGCCTGTAGCCGCAGCTGGCCGTCATAGGGCGTCCAATTCACATGGCCCTGGGCCTGAGTTTCCAGCACAAGATAGTTGTCCTGTTTCAAGCTGCGGCATACGTCGCCGCCAAAGGCAATCTCCTTGCCGGTCAGCCGATCCTGGGTGGGGTGGTAGATGTCGCACCCCGCCAGAGTAATGGCCCGAGCCGCGCTTTTATGGTTGACATCGGGCTGAATCCCAAAGGAAAAATTCCGCCATTCATAGTCAAAATTGTGGGTAATGAATTGATCCTCCCGCAAATATTCCCGAACAATCTCCGATTGCCACGCCAGGAATTCATCCACCAATCCCCGGCGGAATATCTCAAAGGCACCCGCAAAGCTGCCGTTGATGGTTCCCGTCGGATCCGGCACATTCTCCCAGCAGTCCACCCGGTTGCTCCAGTAGTTGAAGCCGAAGGCCTCGTTCATGGCCTCCACCGTGCCAAACCGCTCCCGCAGGTGCCATACAAACTGCCTGTGCACGTTGGGGCCCGCCGTGTTGTAGTGCTTCGTCTCATTATCCAGCTGAACCCCGATGACATTGGGATATTCCTGCACACACTCCATCAGCCGGCGGATGATCCGCTCCGCGTAAAACCGATAAGCAGGGCTGGTGATGTCCATGTTCTGGCGACGGCCGTATTTGCCGGGGCCATGCTCCGTTATGGCAAGAACCTCCGGATGCTTCGCCGCCAGCCACGGGGGAATCGCATAGGTCGGCGTCCCCACTATCACGGATATCCCCGCATCCCGGGCCGCCTCCAACGCGCGCCGCACATGGGAAAAATCAAATACGCCTTCCTGCGGTTCCTCAGTCGCCCACGTGGATTCCGCAATGCGGATGACGTTGATGCCCGCCTCCTTCATCAGCTGCATATCGGTCTGGATGCGGTTGCAGGGCATGTATTCGTCGTAATACGCCGCGCCATATAGCAGTGATTCTCTCATCGTTTCCCTTTCCCGACAGTTCCCCGGCTGTCGCGGGTCATTCGCGCGAGCCGAAGGGGCAGTGTCTCGGCTCTGTTATTGCAGTGTTCCTGTAGCCATTATATTGCTTTTTCCTCCGTGACGCAAGACAAAGCAGTGGTTTAACGCGCAAACACCACTTTCTCCATTTCATCCGAAATTTGTCCAGATACACCAGTATATTTGGCCAGTTTTGCCAACAAAATCCGCTTGTTTTTGCTATACTATAAGTGCCATCACTTCAATTGAGGAGGACAACAGCATGAATGTCACAAAAGAAGCGCGCCTTGTCAACACCGAGCGGGCAAAGGCCATTGTCGGCCAGCTGACTCTTGAGGAAAAGGTCTTTCTCATGAGCGGCTCCGTCACCTGGGAGGAGCTGGTAAACAGCATGGCCATCGGCCAGCACTACAACTACGTACCCTACGCAGCCGGCGGCAACGAGCGGCTCGGTGTCCCTTCCATGCGCTTTTGCGACGGCCCCCGCGGCGTTGTATGCGGCGACAAGGGCACCTGCTTCCCCGTGCCCATGTGCCGGGGCGCCAGCTTTGATACCCAGCTGGAGGAGGAGATCGGCCACGCCATCGGTCGGGAAATTCGCGGCCACGGCGGCAACCTGTTTGGCGGCGTCTGCATCAATCTGCCCTACAACCCCGGCTGGGGACGCAGCCAGGAGGTATACGGCGAGGAAAGCTTCGCCCTCGGTCAGATGGGCTCTGCCCTTGTACGCGGCGTACAGGACGAGGGCGTCATCGCCTGCATCAAGCACTACGCCTTCAACTCCATGGAGCTCAGCCGCTTCAATGTCAGCGTAGACTGCGACCGCCGCACCGAGCGGGAGGTCTACCTGCCCCACTTTAAGGACTGCATCGACGCCGGCGCCGCCAGCGTCATGAGCGCCTACAACCTGTACAAAGGCACTCACTGCGGCCACAGCGACTATCTGCTGCGCAAGGTGCTGAAAGAGGAATGGGGATTCGACGGCTTTGTCATCAGCGACTTTGTCTGGGGTGTACTGGATACGGAAGAGGCCGCCAACGGCGGTATGGACATCGAGATGTGCCACACCAAATTCTTTGGCGACAAGCTGGTTGAGGCCGTCAAGGCCGGCGATGTGTCGGAAACCCGCATCGACGAAGCCGCCATGCGGATCATCCGCACCCTTTTCGCCTTTGAGGACGCCTATCGGGACAGCGGCAAGGCCTACGACACCTCCCACATCGGCTGCAAGGATCACATCGCCCTGGCGTTGAAGGCCGCCCAAGAGGGCATCACCCTGCTGAAAAATCAGAACTCCCTTCTACCCCTGGACAAAGGCGGCATCAAGAAAATCGCCGTGCTGGGCAAATTGGGCGACCGGGAAAACATCGGCGACCACGGCTCCAGCCGCGTATATCCCGAATATGTGGTGACACCGCTGCAGGGCATATCCGCCATGCTCCCCAATTCCGAGGTCATTTACTACAACGGCGAGGATCTGGAGCACGCCAAGTCCATTGCCGGTGAGGCAGACGCCGTCGTATTCGTAGTCGGCTACGACTGCAACGACGAAGGCGAGTACGTAGCCACCAACGAGGAACACAACTATATGGCCAACGCCGGCGGCGACCGCAAATCCCTTGGCCTCCACGCCGACGAAACAGCGCTTATCCAGGCGGTTGGGCCGGTCAACAGCAATTCCACGGTAGTCCTCATCGGCGGAAACACCATCCTGATGACCGAGTGGATGGACTGCGTCTCCGCCATCCTCATGGCCTATTACCCCGGTCAGGAGGGCGGCACCGCCATCGCCCAGATCCTCTTTGGTGACATCAACCCCAGCGGCAAACTGCCCTATGTGCTGCCCTACAAGGAAAGCGACCTGCCCCAGGTAGAGTGGGAGACCGACCACCAGTTCTACGAGTATTACCACGGCTATGCCAAGCTGGAAAAGGAAGGCGTCGCCCCCCTTCTCCCCTATGGCTTTGGTTTGTCCTATACCACCTTTGCCTATGACAAGGCATCCTTTGCGACAGACGGCGACACCGTGACCGCCACCGTTCAGCTTACCAATACCGGTACCCGTGAGGGCACCGAGGTTGTCCAGATGTATGTCGGCTTCCAAAACTCCCAGCTGGACAGACCCGTCAAGCTGCTTCGCGGCTTCCGGCGAATCACCCTGGCCCCCGGCGAGACGCAGACTGTTTCCATCTCCTGCCCTGTGGAAAAGCTGAAGTATTTCAATGTCCACACCGGTGATTTTGAGTTGGAGCATATGGAATATCCCGTATACATCGGCGCCTCTGCCTCCAACGCCGACCTTCTCACCGGAACCGTCAGCCTCTGAGAATCCCCTTTGCATCTCTGAGCGCCGCATCCGGCTTTCTCGCAGGGGAAAGCCGGATGCTTTTATCCACCCAAATGTGTTATACTGGTATGATACCAATTGCACGTTTACTCATTTCCGGGAGGCGAGAGAATGTCCAACAGCTTTGAAAACATCCAGCACCACCCTGTATATCCCGGAAAAGTATTTGTCACCCAGATGAAAAGCTCCCGTTACCACTGGCACTATGACTACGAAATACTGCTGGTGCTCAAGGGAACTCTCCAGGTGCACTGCGGCCCGGATCCAACCACCCTCGGCGTAGGCAGCCTGCAGCTGTTCAACAGCAAATCCATTCACGGCTTCAAACACGCGGAGGGCGACAATCTCTGCTTGTTCATACAGCTTGCCAAAGGCTTGTTTGAGGATGCGCAAAACGATCGCAGAGTCCTCCATTTTTACCTCAACACCGCCAGCCCCAAATACCCGACCACCCTCCCCAGCAGCCACTTTGTGCGGTCAGCGGCCCACATCGGCCTGGCAAGCCGGGAGGATGGCTTTGCCGCCGCCCTGCGCACGCGAGCGCTGTTGCACACCCTTGCCGCAGACCTGGTGAGTCACGTTCCATACGATACCCGGCTCTATCCCTCCCACCAGCAATCCGCCGAGGGGGAGATGACTGCGGCAATTAGCGACTATGTGGATTGCCACCTCCACGACGCCGGGCTGGCTGGGAACCTCTGCAAGGCGCTGGGAATGAGCGAGAAAACCATCTATCGGTACCTAAAGACCACCCTGGGTGTAACTCTCAAGGAGCTCATCGACACAGCGCGGCTGGAGCGCTCACAACAGCTACTGACCGACACCGACAAGCCAATTGGCTTAATCGCCGAGCAATGCGGCTTTTTAAGCGAATCCACTTTCTACCGCGCCTTCAAAAAGGAGATGGGCGTCACACCCAACGAATACCGCTCCGGCGATACCATCAAGGCCGTTGACGGCAACATTCAGGGCTATCTGGAGTTTGACAGCACCGAGGCCAAAACACTGCTCCAGGCACTTGCCACCAGCGAATCCTGACCACGCAACACGCAAAACAGCCTCCGGCAATAGCCGGAGGCTGTTTTCAATGCGAATCGAGGCGACAGGACTCGAACCTGCGGCATCTTGGTCCCAAACCAAGCACTCTACCAAACTGAGCTACGCCTCGCTATTCTTTTTTGCGCGACACCACATTTTCGGCAGTCGCACGGTATCTATTATAAAACACTTTCCGCTGCATTTCAAGAAGTTTGGCGATTTTTTTACAAATAAAGTTCTGTCGGCAGCTTTTCCGGGTTCCTGCCAGGCGAAAATCTCCCTGTCCCGACATTCAGCCGGAGCAGGGAGATCCCATTGTCGCATGCTGCCACAGCAGCCCATTAGATCGGGGTAGCCGCTTCCTCATGCAGACCGTGCATCAGCGCCTCGGCCAGCGCTTCGCCCGTTAGCCCGCTGGAGAGAATGCGGACAGCATTGGCGCGCTGGCAGGCTACCAGCCCACCCTCCGCCGTGTGCTTTGCAATGCATTGGTGACAGATGCCGTGATTCTCACAAGCTTCGCTTCTGGAACACGGGCACCCATCCGGAAGCATACAGGTTTTCTCCATATCGCACCCTCCTTGTACTCGAAATCTGGTCTCATTATATCGTTCTACAAAGGAAAGTCAATGGATTTTCCCAGCATCTCCGATATTTACAAGGAGGTCGGCAAAATACAAAAGCAGAGCGGTGCACTTCAGCACCGCTCTGCTCAATGATTGCAGTTGGATTCCTTAGTCAGCCAGAGTCGGATCCTCCGGAGCATCCTGTTCCGTCTCCGTCGGAGCAAACACGGTAGGAGTCTCTTCCCCATCCGTCGGCTTATCGGCAGGAGCCGTGTTCTTTTTCTCCTGCTCCGCCTTCAGCAGTTCCTCAAAGGGGTCGTGATCCATAGTCAGCTTGCCGGTCATCAGGTCGATGAACTCATCCGCGTCGATTTTCTCATTTTCAAACACATACTGGGCCACCAGGTGGAGTTGATCGACGTGCTCATTGAGAATATCGGTTGTCTTTTGGTAGGCGGATTCAATCAGGCTGCGAACCTCTTTGTCGATCTCAGAAGCGATCTCCTCAGAGTAATCCCGCATATGCCCGTAATCCCGGCCCAGGAACACCTCGTTCTGATCCCCGCCGTATACAATGGGGCCCACCGCATCGCTGAAGCCGTACCGTGTCACCATGTTCCGGGCTGTTTTGGTGGCCCGCTCCAGGTCATTGGAGGCGCCGGTGGAGATGTCGTCCAGAATAATCTGCTCCGCCACACGGCCACCCATCAAAACGATGATGTCCTCGTACATGTTTTTCTTGGTTACATGATTGTGATCCTCGCTGGGCAGCGAAAGGGTGTAGCCCGCCGCCATTCCCCGGGGAATAATAGAGACCTGATGCACCGGATCCTGGGTTTCGCAGTAATAGGTGGCAACCGCGTGTCCCGCCTCGTGATACGCGGTGATCCGCTTGTCGCGGGGGGTAACCACATGGGAGCGCTTCTCCGGGCCAGCCACCACCTTGATGGTGGCCTCTTCAATTTCAATCATGGTAATGGCCTTCAGGTTTTTCCGCGCGGCCAGCAGAGCAGCCTCATTGACCAGATTTTCCAGGTCGGCGCCGGTAAAGCCGGCAGTCGTCCGGGCAATGGTCAGCAAATCCACATCCGGGCCAAGGGGCTTGTTGCGGCAGTGAAGCCTGAGAATTTTCTCGCGTCCCTTGATGTCGGGATACCCCACCACAATTTGCCGGTCAAAACGGCCGGGGCGAAGCAGGGCCGGGTCGAGAATATCGCGGCGGTTTGTCGCCGCCATAATGATTACGCCGGTGTTGGCGCTAAAGCCGTCCATTTCCACCAGTAGCTGGTTCAGGGTTTGCTCCCGCTCGTCGTGGCCGCCGCCCAGTCCGGCGCCGCGCTGCCGACCCACCGCGTCAATTTCATCGATGAATACGACACTGGGGGCGCTTTTCTTAGCCTGATCAAACAGGTCGCGAACACGGCTGGCGCCGACACCCACAAACATCTCCACGAAATCCGAGCCGGAAATGGAGAAGAACTGCACCTCCGCCTCTCCCGCCACTGCGCGGGCCAGCAGAGTTTTACCGGTACCGGGAGGGCCCACAAGCAGGACACCCTTGGGAATCCGCGCCCCCAGCGCATTGAACTTGCCGGGACTTTTCAGGAATTCCACTACCTCGATGAGCTCTTCCTTCTCCTCATCGGCGCCCTCCACATCGGAGAAGGTCACCCGCCTGCCATCCTGGGCCGAACGGGCCTTCGCCTTGCCGAAGCCGCTGACATTGCCGCCGCTGCCCCGGGTTTGGCGCATCATCATCACCCAGAACACCACCATGAACACAATCAGCAGCAGCGAAGGCAGCACGCTGACCCACAGCGGGAACTCCTGGGGCTTTTTGTAATCCGCGACAATCTGGTTGCCGGGGTTTGCTTTGTTATAATCCATGACATCGTCGTGGATGTCCCTCAAAAACAGATTGACATTGGGAACCTTGTAGGAAATCGGGCCGGTTTCCCCGTTGTCCATTTTCGTGATCAGCAAATCGCCCGTACCCAGATGCAGCGTGAACTCGCGCACCTGATTTTTTTGGAAATACCCGATGATATCCGTGTATTTATAGGTTGCCACGGGACTGGTGTTCAGGCTGTAAAGCATGGTAAGACCCAACAGCAGCACCAGTAAAATCGCAAGATAAATTCCCAGACCTTTGGATCGTTTCGGCAAAGCATTCACTCCTCTTTATTTTGTCGTTGCAGCGCATTGCGGCTCCCTTGCTGGTCGTTGTCTTGTTGAGGAGCTGCATATCATATGGCCCTGGAGCCGAGTT
>JAJDGX010000053.1 GCA_030265885.1 Ruminococcaceae bacterium OttesenSCG-928-L11
CTTCTTCTCCGAGTATGGATAATGAGGACTGCAAATTGCTCAAGGCTTGAAACCTCTGGCAATCGTCCAGTGACATTTTCTCCACAAAATACCGTTCCTCAATCTCAATCTTGCGGACGAGTTCAAGCCGTTCCGCGCTATACGGTTCCCGCCGCTCCCACGGGATGATTTTGCCGTTATACAGGCCGCGAAGTATGCTCATGTTATCAATCCTTTCGATGTTGTGGCGCAACACTTGAAAGGCGGAATTGTTTTTGATATGATGTCCTTGCACCGCCCACGGGTGTTGCGTGTGGCAGTGGCGGTCTACTCTTTCCGGGGTGACGCCACTGCCCGTTTTTATCCTGCAAAAAATGGGCGGCGAAATGCCTACCCATTCACTCCCATATTTATCACCCGCTTTCCGCAAAGCCCCATACTCCTGCAAATGAGCCGTTGCCATGCCTGTTTTAGTGGTAGTATCATTTCTACCCTTTACAAGCATACTTCCAAGCTCTCCGGCGTTTGCCCCACCTGACTGGCGATATCGGCAACCTTGGTGTTGACTTCATCGAACATCCCCAGGAAGTTGCTCATAATGCCGCCGATCAAAGACTCCTTCATCCATTCCTGCAATTGCTCCCAAAGGCTGTTCATAGGCTGTTACTTAACCGAACAGGCCGGAGAGCAAGGGGATCAGGTTCATGCCGATGAGCACCACACCTCCGCCGGCCATAAGCTGCTTAATTCCCTGGCTTTTCGCGCCAGGATTGTCATTTCCATATCCTTCCAGCAAGTTGATGATGCCCCACACGCCCAATCCTGCGCCAAGGGCCACCACAAGGGTTTTTAAGACGTCGATAGCTGAATTGAAGAAAGCCATATATACCTCCGTAACCGTAATTGTTTGTCTGACTGCTTCGTTTCCGGCAAGCAACCTGCCGGGAGCGAAAAAGGCGACAAACATGGCATTCCTCCTTTCCTCGAAAAATGAAAAGCCCCCGCGCTCCCATGAAAATCACTGGAGCGCGGGGCAGATGATTAATGCGATTCGCTGTCCATGGCCTCCTCCGGCAGCTCGACATCGTAGACCTCGAACTCGTCCTCCGGGCGAAGGGACAGGCGGGTGGACAGATACCTCTGGATATTAAAGGCGTTTTTCTCGTTGTAGTCGGATAAATAGCGGTAGTTCTTATGCTGCGTAATATCGTATTTATCCGATAAGAACGGTCGCACGCCCCTGAGCTGCAAAATGCACTTGCCGCCGTCCATCACGGCAATCTCATCCATGGACATCAAATCTTTACCTAGCTTGGAGAAGTTTTTGCCAAAGGAGGGGCTGTTGCCCTTGGTTTCGCTGTTGTTGTAGGTGTCGATGGTCTCGCGCCCCAGCAGCTTGTTAAGCTCTTCCAGCGTGCCCTTTTCCTTGCCGCCGAGAAACAGCATCGAATCGCAGTTTGCCGTGATGGTGTCGGCATGCTTGTCATAAATCCCTTTGAGCTGAGACTGCGCTTGAATAATCAGCGCCGCCGAAATCTCACGCGAGCGAAAAACACTGATTAACCGCTCCATATTGGGGATTTTGACATTCGCAAATTCATCAAGAAGGCACCTCACGTGGATGGGCAGCCGCCCATTGTAGACATCATCCGCCTTGGTGCAGAGAATGTTGAACAGCTGGGAGCAGATCATTGCAGTGATAAAGTCAAACGTGTTGTCGGTGTCAGAGGTGATAATAAAGAGTGCGGTTTTGCGGTCGCCCATCAAATCCAGTTCCAGCTCGTCGTAGGCGAGCATCTCCCGCACCTCCTTGATGTCGAACACAGCAAGGCGGGCGCCACAGCTAATCAGGATCGAGCGGGCAGTTTTGCCCGCCGCAAGCTTAAATTTGGCATATTGACGCACCGCGAAATGCTGCGGCTCCTCCTCTGCCAGATGCTCGAACATGAAGTCGACCGGATTGCGAAAGCTCTCATCATCCTCTCGGATTTCCATGGCGTTAATCAGCTCCACCAGGGAATTCATATTGCGCTCCTCCTCCGGCGCGCGATAGTGAATCAGGCCGATTAAAGCACAGTACAAAAGGATTTCCGACTTCTCCCAGAACGGATCTCCGCCGCCCTTTTTATCGCCGTTGGTGTTGGCGATGAGAACGTTGACTAATTTGAGGATGTCTTTTTCCGAATGAATATAATGGAACGGATTGTACCTCATGCTTTTGGCGAAGTTGATGGTGTTCACCACCTTGATCTTGTAGCCGTTCCGCTCCAGCAGGCGGCCGCATTCGATCAAGACCTGGCCTTTCGGATCAGTGACGAGATACGAGCTGTGCATCTGCATCAGCTGGGGCTTTACAAAGAACCGGGTCTTGCCAGAGCCGGAGCCGCCCACCACCAGAATGTTTTTATTGCGGGCATGCTTGGGATTTTTCGGGCGGCTGTTCATGGTGAGGCCCTCAGTCTGGGTGAGCAGGATGTTGTTTTCCGGCTTGGGATCAACGTAGGGACGAATATCCTCCGGGGTTCCCCAGCGGGCCGAGCCGTGCTCCACATCCTTGCGCCATTTTTTTGCGTTCTTTTTCTTAAAATAGAGCAGTACATAGATGATGGCGGTACCGCCCGCTCCCACCGCGAGATCAAAGGGGTGGAGGGTTGGAAGCGGGCTTGCCATGGCTGGGCCCAAGGTGTTGACGCTGTATACCAGCTTTTTCAGGAAATCCGCTCCCTCAGCCAATCGATAGGCTTCCCCGACCTTTGTGCTGAACCAGAAGATCAGGGCATAGGGCAGGTTTAGAAGGATGTATTTGCGCAGCGTATCCGTCACCCTCACAGCTCATGCCCTCCATGATCCTTGTGCTTCTCGCGGGTGGGCGCGCCCTTCGCCAGCTCCTTGAATCTGCTGAGCTGCGCCAGCAGGGAGGGCCGCACCTTCTCCCGCTTCCGGCCAAGGGTCTTGGCGGTGAACTCCTGAAACGCCGCGGTCAGCGCATCCGCGTCCTTCGCCTTGAAAAACACCAGCCAGCGCGGGGGATCGCCCAACGCATCCTTTTTGAGGGCAAAGTCCACGCCGTATTTTCGCGCCACCCGCTCAAAGGATTTGATGTTGCTGTCGGTGATCTCTATGTTCTGCAGACTGCCGCCCCGCCGGGCCAGAGACTTCACGCTCTGCTTGCCACGCTTGGCCTTGGGATTTTTCATCCGGCGCAAAGCGGCCTGCAGAGCCTTTGCCAGCACCCGCCCGGTCAGTTTGCCCGCCTTGACATACAGGGCCACCGATTTTTCGTTGATTTGCTCCTGAATCGCGAATCACTCCTTTCCCGCGGGGGAATGAGGCTACCCTCCCATTTCCTCCGCGTTGTAGATTTTCTTGCCGCCGTTGTTGAAGGTCACCTCCAGCGAGTAGGGATATGGCCGGATGCCGCAGCCCACAACCACCGCTGACACCGGGATAAGGTGGTTCGCTTCGCACTCCGCAGCTCCCTCGCGGCTGTCAAACTCACGACGGCACTTCTCACAGCGGAAAAAGGGAATCGGCATAACGCGCCCTCAACAATAAAGGGCATCCTGCTTCTCCATGGAGGGCAGGATGCCGTAATATGCCAGCATATTGTAGAGGAACAGCCGTCCCTTTTGGGTCCAGCAGGTGTGCATCACCGCAAGACCACCGGGGGTGTAGAAGGTGTTGGAAGCGGTGTAGCCCTTGCCGGAATACTTTTGATACAGAAGCCAGGTGCCCCGAACCTTATGCTGAATGCCAAAATCATGGAGCATTCTATTAAAAGAAACCGCTGACATATCATAGTCCTTCGCAATCAAGGAAATCGGCAGCGCGTTTTTGCATTGCAGGATGAGATCGCAGTAGCGCGCCTTGGGCGCCAACTGTTCCACACGCTCCTCCAGCGCGGCGGTTTTCCCGCGCTCTGCCTGCAGCTTGCAGAACAGCTCATAGGCAAGGTTGGGATCTCGCACCAGATTGTCCAGCATATCATCGGTGACATATGCCCCGTGCTTGCGGATGGAGGGCAGGATCTCACTGGTTACCCAACGCTTGAACTTTTTCGCCGTGGGAAGCTTGCTGGAGAGGATCAAGCTGTACAGCCCGGATTCGTTGATAAGAATGGCCTTGCTGACCAGAGTACCGTTTTGGTACTGCGGTATCATTTCGGCTCTTCGATCCTCCGCATCCACATGCCGATTGATATCTCTGCTGCCGTTGGTGTATCCCAATGCATCTGCCACGTCCTTACCAACAAACCAAGACTCCCCGTCAATCTGAACCACGCGAACGGAGCCGAACTCCTCATGCTGAAAATTCTGCAAAGTGTTATTCATAATCGAAAACCTCCAGATTGTTTGTATGTTATAGCGAAGGATCGCCAGTATGCCGGCGATCCTGTGCCTTATCTCCCCGCTGGTGAGCAAGCAGGGTTTCGTTGTAATCCTTTCCCAGCCTGGGCTGATCGTGGGTGACGGTGATATGGGCAAAGCGGGGATCTTTCTCCAACAAGCTTTTGATGTCCGCTGAAGCTGTCAGCCCCGCCGCATCGTTATCGAGGCAGAGGGAAATATGCCGGATGTCCGGGCTGCCGTGTTCGTGGGCCTCCACCAGAAAATGCAGCAGTGCCAACGGCGCGGTTCCAGCCAGTGAGAGACGATGGCAATCCTCACCGGTCAGCTCGGCATGGGAGAGGGCGTCGATGGGGGATTCGAACACGGCCAAAGTACCACTGCCCTCCGGCGATACAGGCGGCAGCACAAACCCGAATCGCTTGTCGCTGCCCGCCACATCCCGTTTAAAACTGCCGAGGGTACCTCTGGCGCAGGCGAATCGCGCCTTGCCCTCGCGATCCTTGCCCACGAAAACAGCGTTGTGATAGGGTGTGCTCTCGTATAAAAACCCGGCCCGAATGCAGCGGTCGATCAGTGCTTTGCTGATGCCACGGCTTTCCAGATACGCTTTCACCCGGTAGCTGCTGGGGGATTTGGGCGGCAAGGAAAACTCCTGCCGTATCGGGCGAGATGGCAGCTGTGGCTGCGCAGGAACTGAAACCGCCCTGCCATCACAGAGCGCCTCCACCGCCGACACGAAGCTCATGCCCCGCACTTTTATCAGAAAATCCAGTGTGGAACGACCGCCGAAGCCTCTGCTGTGCCAGTTCCACATGCCGTTGGGGGAGATTTTCAGGCTGTCATGGTCGGCGAGATGATATTCGCCGCCAGCCCTGCGCAGATTATCCGGCTCGTGAGCCTGTAGATACGCAAGCAGATTGACCTGCCGCGCCTGTTCCACCTGCTCGGTGCTAACTCCGGGCATGATCCGCCTCCGTTGGCGGCGTGTCCGCCCCTGTGACGCGCTTTCGGGATACTCCGGCATAGTGAGCCGATAGCTCAATGCCTACGGCGGGATAGCCCTCCAGGCGCGCGGCTTCCACCGTGGTGCCCGCCCCGGCGAAGGGGTCGAGGATGATGCCGCCCGGCTCCACAATATGCACCATTTCCCGCATGACCTCCAGCGGCTTTTCCGTCTGATGGCGGCGCTTGGAACCGGATGGCATCGACTGCCGGAACACGCCGGGCAGCACCGGGGCCTTGCGGTCGGCGGGCATATGCCCATTGCTGCCCCAGACCACAAACTCCGCCTGCTGACGGAAGCGGCCCTTTTGGGGGCGGCTGTTGGTTTTGTCCCAGGCAAGGACGCCACGCCAGATCCAGCCCGCCCACTGGAGCGCGTCGGTCATGCTGGGGAGCTGCCGCCAATCGATAAACATGCAGATGGGCGCGCCGGGAACACAGACGCGGCGGGCCTCGGTCAGCCACTCGCGCATCCAACGCGTCCAGCTGCGCTGATCCTTGGCGTCGCCCTCGAAGTCGGGCAGCCGGTTATCCTCCTTTGCACTGGTGTATTTCATAGCGGTGGAACGTTGCTTCGTGTTCTGGTCGGCTGCCCCGGAGGCGTAAGGGGGATCGGTGATGATGCCGCCGAACAGCTGATCCGGGAAGGTGGGCAAAACGTGCAGCAGGTCGCCATGGATGATATGGGCGCCCTGGAAATCGTGATCAATCTTTGTCATGCAGGAAATTTCCTCCTTGTGCTTAGACGCAAAAAGAGGCGAATCAGGTTCTCGAAAACCCGGTCCGCCTCTTTTTGGTGGTGTATATTCGGTTTCTCTCAGGATACGGTTGACCTCGTCCCCGGCGATCAGGCGGTCATATTCATCATCAGGGATGGGGCCGTTGTCGCCATGGTGAAACGCTCGAAGGATATCCCTGAGCGCTTGGACAGCTCCGCTGCTCATACCGCGCCACCTCCATACAAATCGTGGCGGACCTCCGCCTGATAATACGCGCTGATGGTGGCGGGCGCGTTGTAGAGGCTGGTGAGGATATATGATTTTATGTTGCGAACCTTGGTGGTGTTCTGCTCCAGGCAGCCAAACACATACTCTATGTGTTCAGGGCCAACTTTGAGTAAGCGGCTCTTCACCACCTCGCGGGGCAGCTCGTCCCCGGCAATACGGATGGTACCACGCCGGGAAAGAATGACCTCCAGCATCAGCTCCACCACCTCGTCCAGCCGATCATGGCTGTACCGCTCCGAGAGGATATCGTATTCGATATTGCTTTTAATCAGATCGCGATAGACGGCAAGCATCTCATCCATCCAATCCATCGGATAGCCCTGTGCGTGATTGATTGGATAGATACTTGCTTGATTCGTATTTTGATTAATAAGTGCTTGATGGTGTGTATTTAATTGTGCGGTGAAATCCGTGACAGGTTCGGCCATATCAGGTTTTGCCACATCAGGCTTTACCTGATCGGGAAAATCCCGTTTAGGTGCAGATGGCTTTGCGATGGGCTTTTTCTGTGGAATTGGTTGCTCGTGAATAGTGTATTCCACATCGCCCAGGCGGCCGTCCGCGCCGCGAATCCGCTCACGGGTCAGGTAGCCGTGGGTTTCCAGCTCGTTCAGGGTAGAGCTAATGGAATCCACACCCTCCTTGCAGATGTGGGCAAGGCCGCGGGTGGTGTAATCCCAGGTCTCCGGGAGGCTCAGCATGAGCGACAAAAGCCCCTTCGCTTTCAGCGACAGGGTGCGGTTACGCAAATGATGGTTGGACATCACTGTAAAATCTCTGGTCTTTTCTACGCGGAAAACGGCCATATGGCATCACTCCAGTTTATATTGTTTTCAGAAATCAAAAAAGCACCCTGCCTGCCGCCCGAAAGTGATGGACGGCAGGCAGGGTGCGCTTAGCTGCTATTGCCTATTTTGAAAGGCATTTGTCGTTGCTTTGTGTGAATGGATAGCCGCAGAGGTTTTCGATATACTGTAGTTGCCCAGCAGGGCAAATAGACGGAGAAAAGGAGCGAAACAATGCAGACAATACAAACCGAAAGCACAACATTAACAGCGGGTGAGATGACGCAGAAGCTCGCAGTCGCCGCCGCCGAAGCCTACGAGCTCGGAGCGGAGATGGACAGCGATGAAATCCTGGCCTTTACAAGCGCAATCTGCTTGATGGGTAAGACCTGGGGCGACAACGCTGCGGCTGACGATGCGCTGGACACGCTGGATGAATGGATGAAAAAGGTGGATGAGGTCAGCGCCACATGCGAATATGCTGAACAGGATATTTTCAGCGATAAGGCGATACTGGCAGGCGGCCCAAATGAATGCGGGCTCCTGCTCCTTCAAACACTGCAAGACACAACCGACAAGTTAGACCGAGAGCAAGATAAGGAATGCATCGACAAGGTGATCGCGTACATCAAGGATTTTTGGAGTGCAAGCAACTAAAGGTATTTCAGCAACAACCCCGGATTTGTGCGAAATAGAAAAGGCCCTCCTGCCGTTTTACATAAAACGACAAGAGGGCCTTCGCGTGCAATATTTTGTTTTATTATGGGGATTTATCTGCCTGCCGGATTGGGGTTTAGCTGCCGCTGCGGGCGGATTTGCAAAATCATATTATCAAAAACCCGCTTGTTAAGCCATTTTATGCTTGTTTCGATGAGGTTTCCCAAAACGAACGTCTCCAACTCACAAACAGATGCCATTGCCCTGTTGCAGCAGGCGCAAAGAGAAACCGAGGAAATGTATGTCTCGGCGCCCGACCCGGATATCCGGGTGTTGGAGCCGAAGAAGGAGGCGGACCATGAGGATACTGATTAAGATTTTGCTTTTTCCCATCACACTGTTGTTGTCCATCATCGTTGCGGTATTCCGCTTTGCCTGCCACTTCTCCGGCGCGGTGCTGGGCATCGTTTCCTCCATCGTTTTCATCATTGCACTGTTGGCGCTCATTCTCCTGCAGGACACGGCTGCGGCGCTGAACGCCGGTATCCTTGCCTTTGCCATCAGTCCCTTCGGGCTGCCCAAGCTGGCGGAGTGGATGGTGGATCGGCTGGATGATTAAATATCCTTGTGAAATCCATTTGAGCAGCGAGCACGCAGGCAGGCGCGGGGGCGGACCCTGCGCCTGCTATTTTTTTACCGGAAGGGAGGTTTGATTTCATGGCGACATCCCGGCTGATGCCCCGGCACATCGACGCCGGGCGCAGCATCCTCGGCACTATCGCAAAGAGCATCGACTACGGCAAAAACCCGGACAAGACGCGTGACGGCAAGCTGATTTCCTATCACGAGTGCGACCCTCGCACGGCAGCAATGGAGTTCACCCTTGCCAAGCGGCAGTATGCTTCCATCACCGGGCGGGAACAGCCCAAGGAAAAGGACATCCTCCTGTACCAGATTCGGCAGGCATTCCCCAAAGGGGAAATCACCCCGGAGGAAGCGAACCGTGTCGCCCACGAGCTCGCCCTTCGCTGGACCAAGGGGAAGCACGCCTTCCTCATCTGCACCCATGAGGACAAGGAGCACATCCACTCGCACATTTATTACAACTCCACCAACCTTGATTGCAACGGCAAGTTCAACAATTTCCTGTGGAGCGCCATTGCCCTGCGCCGGCTCTCCGATTTGATATGCGTGGAGAATGGCCTGTCCATCATCCGAAACCCGAAGCCGGGCAAGGGCAAGCACTATGGCGCATGGCTTGGCGGCGACCGGCCGCCCTCCTTCCAGCAGCGCATAAAGAACGCCATCGACGCGGCGCTGGAACAGAAGCCCGCCAGCTTCGATGATTTCCTCCGGCTGATGAAGGATGCGGGTTACAAGGTGGGCGGCGGCAAGCGCATCACCTTCCTCTGCCCGGTGGAAGAAAACCTCCCTGTGCAGAAGAAGCCGACCCGGTGCGATACCCTCAAAGGCGATTACACTGTGGCGGCCATCCGGGAGCGCATTGAGGGCAAGCGGGTTGTTTCTCCGAAGGTGCGCGGCACCGAGCCGCCTGCGCCGCCGAAGCTGAATCTGCTCATTGATGTGCAGAACAGCATCAAGGCCAAAGGTTCCCCCGGCTATGAGCAGTGGGCCAAAGTTTTTAATTTGAAGCAGGCAGCACAGACCCTTATCATGCTGCAAGAAAACAACCTGACCGAGTACGGCCAGCTTTCCCAGCGAGCGGAGCAGGCCGCCGCCCGGTTCAACGAGCTTGGCGGCAGGATTAAGGGCATTGACGCCCGGCTCTCGGAGATTGCCGGCCTGCAAAAGCATATCGGCAGCTACGGCAAAACGCGGGATGTTTACGCCGCTTACAAGGCGTCGGGATTCAGTAAAAAATTCTTCTCCCAGCATGAGCAGGAGATACAGCTTCACCGGGAGGCGAAGAAAGCCTTTGACGCTTTGGGACTCAAAAAAATCCCCTCAATCAAGGCGCTCAAACAGGAGTACGCCGCCCTTCATGCCGAAAAGAAAAAGCTGTATGGCGAGTACCATACAGCGAGGCAGGAAATGAAGGATTTCATCACGGCGAAGTCTAATGTTGACCGCCTGCTCCGCTACAACGAGCAGGAGCACATCGAGGGCGGAGAGCATGAAAAATGATGGTTCATGCTCTCCGTTCCCTGCGGCCCCGGCCGCCGCCTACCCCCGGAGGGGGCAGGCCAGCAGACGCGAAGCGGCTTAACGAACAGGACGCCCGGAGGCGTCCGTTCGATGGGGTTTGGGGCAGCGCACCAACAAGCAGGCCGAAGCGGAATCAACCGAAGGTTGATGGAGCGGAGGGCTGGGCGCGCGCACGCGCCCATTGCTTGCCGAAATTATCGGAACATTCCGAATTAGTCTTTTGTCGGATAACCTGTATTCGAGACCTTGGTTTTGGGTTCTCACCTTGCAATGTGCTGTATAATATTTTCTGAAAGATAAATCTTTTTCGAGAAAATCTGCGTTATGTTATTTAGGGAGGTGATGAAGGCTATGCGAAGCGGTCTAATCAGACGAGCAAAAAGCGGTGATGCAACCGCTATGGAGGAAATCGTAAAGCTGCATTATGACGACATCTATCACTTCCTTTGTCGCAAGCTAGCACGAAATGTCACGCGCATTTCTTTCTGATTTGATAGCATATAGTATGATACCAAATCAGAAAAGAGGGAATTGTAGGATGGAAAAAGCAACGGTTAATCTCTATGAACTTGCGGGAAGCAGCTACGAAATCGGATATCACCTTGGCAAGAAAGTGGCGGGCAATCCACAATTTATGCAAACACAGCAAAGCGCGACCGACATTTTTACCGATGCGCAGGTGGCGCAGATGAATGAAATGTTTGACCGCTACTGCCCCGGGTTAAGTGACGAGCTTAGAGGATTTGCGGCGGCAGTGGGCGCAAGTGAAAAACAACTGTACTACTACGCAGGAACGTGCCTTACTCCGGGATGCTCACTCATCGCGGTACTCCCCAGCCTGACGGAAGACGGCCATGTGCTGGTTGCCCGAAATTATGAGTTTTCTCATAAGATGGACGACTTTTCGTTTGGCAGAACCAAGGTGAACGGCAGGTATGCACATATTGGCAGCAGTTCGATGCTGTTTGGCCGCAGCGAAGGGATCAATGAGCACGGGCTGATGGTCGGGCAGACCTCCTGCGGGCTGCCTGTTGGCAATTTTGAGCCAATGCGCAAACCCGCGGTTGCCGGACTGCAATTTTGGGCGGTGATTCGTTCCCTGCTTGAAAACTGCAAAGATGTTGATGAAGCTGTGCGGTCTGTTTTGGACATGCCCATTGCCTATAACATCAACTTAATGTTTGCCGACAAGACCGGGAAAGCGGTTCTGTTTGAAACTTTTGACGGCGCAAAGGAATACAAGCAAATTGACGCTTCAACCGCCGAGCAATATGTTCACTCCACCAACCACGCGCATCTGCCCAAAACAAAGCAGCTTTGCTCAATGGTCATGGAGCATTCAGCCTGCCGTTATGACTATATCAGCAAATATATGGCGCAAGCGGATAAAATAACGGCGGACGACCTAAAAGCTCTTTTGCTTGTAGAATACCCGAATGGACTATGCTGCCGTTGGTATGACGAATTCTTCGGCACAGTCCGAAGCATGGTTTTTGACGTTACGGCGGGAACTGTAGAGCTGTGCTGGGGTGGGCTTGCTGAAAATGGATGGACAACCTATTCGTTAGGTGATAATTTTGAAGATAAGAGCCAGATTGTGAACATTCAGTCTGAACAGCCGACCTTTGATTTCGGCAGAATACTGTAAGGAGAATTGGCATGGAGTATCTGGAAGCATTTGAACGAGCAATCATTTACATGGAAAATCATCTGGATGATGCGATTTCTGTCCATGAGGTGGCAAGTGCTTCTGGATACTCCTATTACCATTTCACCCGCATATTTCAGTCCGTTTTGGGAGAAAGTGTCGGCCATTATCTCAAAAAGAGAAGGCTGTCAAGGGCCGCACATAAACTGCTGTATAGCGAGCGAAAGATTATTGATATTGCGCTGGAAAGCGGATTTGACAGCGCACAAACCTTTAGCCGGGCATTTAAGAGCGTCTATCAGGTAAGCCCTTCAACGTACCGCAACAACCGGCTTGACGTTTTCCGTGGCAACAAAAAAGAGATTGATCGGAGTTTCCTTCACCATATTTCTTCCAACATAACGGTGCAGCCGCAAATAAGGAACATAGGCAGTATTTATGTTGCCGGTATTCGTGGAACGGCGAAGCTGGACAACATTTTTTCTTTATGGCAGCAATTCGCCCAACAGCAAAGTGATATTCCAAACGGACATCCATCCTGCAGAACTTTTGGCATCTGCGAATACAAAGGAGATACTGAAACAGCAAATTATGATATGGAGGTTTCCGAAGTGATCGGAATGGAAGTCTTAACCTATGACGATCTGCCATCCGGTATCGTAACTAGAACAATTCCTGCCGGGAAATTTGCTGTGTTCACCCATAAGGGGCCACTCGCTGATATTCTGAAAACATATCAGTATATTTGGGGGACATGGGCCTTGCTGACAAGCGAGACCATTGATGAGCGAGACGACTTTGAACTTTATGATGAACGGTTCACCGGGCGCGAAAATGCAGATTCGGCAATAGATATTTATATCCCTATTAAATAGGCTTCTACTTATTATGGAAGTGTGCCGCCGGCTGTGAGTTGAGGTTATTTCGCTGTCCCGTTAGAATTATATTACTGTTATGAAAATGCTTGCCTGCAATGCGGTCAGCCTAATTGCAATAGCAAGAAATATTTCACGTCTAAAAATTATGGGGTGGATATAGCAGACGAATGGTTTTGTTATATCACCCCACATTTAATTTTCGAGTTTACAAAACAGGACACGAAAAGAGAGGTAGGCAATTTTTTATTGTGCTACAATCAATTCAGAGGGTGAGAATATGGACTGGCTAATGCGATTGGAAAAGGCTGTTGCCTATATAGAAAACAATTTGGATAGTGAAATATCACATGAAGAAGCTGCAAAAATTGCATGTTGTTCGACATTCTACTTTAGGCGCATGTTTTCGTATGTAGCCGGTATATCGCTGTCTGAATATATACGCCGCCGCAGAATGACGCAAGCAGCATTTGAGTTGCAAAAAGCAGATGCAAAGGTAATAGATGTTGCCTTGAAGTACGGATATACCTCACCAACTGCATTTAACCGCGCATTTCAAAATGTTCATGGTATATCACCAGCCGCCGCAAAGCTGCAAGGTGCATTACTCAACGCTTATCCCTCTATTAAATTTTCTGTACAAATTACAGGAGGCCATGCCATGCCGTATCGTATTGAAGAAAAATCGTCCATACGTATTGTCGGCGCAAGAGTGCCGATAACGGAGGACATGGAAGAAAATCTACAGATTGCACCCACATTTTGGAATGATGTAATAAAAGATAAGCAATTCGGAGAAATATGCGAGCTTTCAAATACTTCCCCGGTTGGCGTGCTTGGAATTACCGCATATCAAAACCCCGATGAAATCTATTATTACATTGCTGCCGCGACAGACAAGCCGGTTCCGCCTGGAATGTATGAATACGAAATACCGGCTTCCACATGGGTAATCTTTGAGAGCGAGGGACGGTTCAAAGAAAGTGTGCAAAGTGTTTTCCGACGTTTTCTTACCGAATGGCTTCCGTTTTCGGGATATGTTTATGCGGAGCTGCCGGACATTGAAGTATACCCTATCGGAAAAGATATCCAACAAAGCGGCCATTCCGAAGTATGGATTGCAGTCAAAAAAGAAAAGGAGAATTGACCTGTGAATTATGAAATTGAAATTAGAGATATTGAACCTATCCGCGTAGCCTATATTCGCTATCAGGGAATTGCTACCGAAGCCAATAAGGTTTTCCCAAAAGTCTTTCAGTCTGTCCGTGGAAAAACAAATGGTGCGCCATTTTTCAGTTACTTATCCATGAACCCGGAAAGCAGAATCGGGGAAATGGAATTGTGTGTGCCAACCGCCGAAATCCCCGTCGGAAACGGGATAGAGGTAAAGGAAATGCCGCGAATCAAAGCGGTTTGTGTTACACATATCGGCTCTTATGAAACGCTGAATCGCGCATATGCAGAGATTGACAGATATGCCGCTGAAAATGGCTTGCAGTTAATGCCTCCCTTTCGGGAAGTGTTTATCAAGGGGCCGGGAATGATGTTAAAGGGCAATCCTGAAAAATATGTAACGGAAATCCTGTTCCCGATACAGGAGGGGTAACGTGACCGCGATTTGTGTTGAAGCTCTTGAGAAAACATATAAAAATGGCGTACAAGCTCTAAAGGGACTTTCCCTTTCCGTTCAAACAGGCGAAGTCTTTACGCTTTTAGGTGAAAACGGGGCAGGAAAGTCCACGCTGATAAACATACTTACAACCTATCTTCGCCCGACAAGCGGAAATGCTCGTATGCTTGGCAAAGACCTTTACAAAAACGCCGCAGAAATCCGCACAGAAATCGCTTGTGTAGCGCAGCGCACATCAATAGATACGCATTTGTCCCTGACTGAAAATATGATGTTTCAAAGTAAGCTCTATAAGATACCGAAAACGGAAGCCACCGAGCGCATGAAAGCTCTGATTGTTGCTTTTGGATTGGAGCGATACATGAAATACCCGGTTTCGTCTTACTCCGGCGGCGTAAAGCGACGGCTTGATATTGCGTTGAATATGATGTCAAATCCAAAAATCCTGTTTATGGACGAGCCGACGGTTGGGATGGATATTCAATCCCGCTTGGCTATGTGGGATATGATAAAAAAAATCCGTTCGGACTTTGGAACAACTATCTTTCTGACAACGCATTATCTGGAAGAAGCAGACCAGTTAAGCGACAGCATTTGTATTATGAAAGACGGAAAAGAAATCGTGCAGGGTACGCCACTGGCCTTGCGTGAATATTTACGGCAGGATATGTTGCAAATCAGCTTTGCCACGAAAGGGCAAGCAAAGGAACATACCGCAATCCTCGCCCAAAGCCTGAATATCAAAAAGATGGAAGTGCGGGAAAGCCAGATTATTTTCAATGTGGATAACGGGCTTATGGAGTTCGAGCGAACCAACCGTTTTTTGTTGGACAATCAAATCATCTTTACGGGAATAGGAATTGTAAAACCGACATTGGAGGATGTTTTTATCCGTCTGACAAGTGATCCAGCAAAGGAGGTAGGTTCATGAGCATTTTGCCTATCCTTTACCGAAATATTAAGTGGCGGTTTCACAATGTATTTACGGTTGTTATAACAATTTTGCAGCCTATGCTTTGGCTTGTCTTGTATAGTGCTGTCGCCGGACAATCCATGCAGGGGATAGGAATAGAAAACTACACCGCGTTTATTTTCCCCGGACTTGTGGTTTTAGTTAGCTTTAGCTCTTGCAGCAGCGGCGGCATTATGAATTACCTGATGAAAACAGACGGCAGCTTTTACCGCGTGTTAATCGCGCCGATACAAAGAAGCTCCATTGTGCTTGGACAGATATTAGAAGCTGTATTATGCACGTTTCTTGAAGTCGGAATTATGTTTTTAGTGAGCCTGTTGTTTTCTGTGAAAATTGCGTCCGGTGTAACCGGCATTGCATTTATCATAATCATCATATTTCTGTCGGCTTTCTTTATGGCGGGATTGGCCTATGCAGTTAGCTTGATACTGCCTAACGAGGTAGTCTACGAAACGGCAATGAACGCGATTGTTCTACCGATATTCTTTTTAAGCACCGCCCTGTTTCCGGCTAATACTTTAACGGGTGGATTGGGGATAGCTGTGAACCTGAACCCATTCACCCATGTAATTAATGCGTTAAGGGCATTGATACTGGAAAGCACAGTCATATATGCGGATATGATAAAGGTAATCATCTTGCTTGTTGCTATGTCGGGTATCAGCTTTGCATGGGCGTTCAATAGATTGTCAAAGGAATAAAGACGGAATAATGAGGGCACACAATAAGTGACTTTATAAACTCAACAACTACTGGCGACAACTACCTTTATATCTATTGCCTCTGGGTCGAGGGTAGTCCAAAAGGCAGCGGCTATGGAAAAGCGCTCATGGAATGTTGCTTGGATGATGCGAAAACGAAGGGGAAATCTGGCGTTTGTATGCTGGGTTCAAAAAAGCAAAAGGCATGGCTTTCCAGTAGATTTCGTTTTGGTCGATACGCTGCAAAAAGCAAAAGAGCTACCCTGCGTGTTCAATAACTGGGCTACATTCTACAATGGTAGATTTGAAAATGTGAACTTGCTGAATACTGGCTCTTTGGAGAAAATGTTGAAACGGGGACTAAAACAAAGTAATCAACGTTTCAAGCAGTAGGTGAATCAGGCAATTTAGCAATGGAGGCTATTCTTGATATGGAGGTGTTGAAAGTGGCGAATGAAGATAAGAAAGATTTTAATGCGATGCT
>JAJDGX010000054.1 GCA_030265885.1 Ruminococcaceae bacterium OttesenSCG-928-L11
TGTGCCTGTCCGGGCTGTTGGCTGTGATATCAGTTTTCGCTGAGGAGCCCGTTGTTCAGCCCGATTCGAATGGCGTCGGCCCGGTTGATGGCCCCCAGCTTGTTGTATATGCTGCGGATGGAGCTTTTCATGGTGTTGACGGTGATGCCCCGCTCCGCGGCGATTTCCTCCCGGGTCAGCCCCTGGGACAGGCTGTGCAGAATCTGCTGCTCCCGCCGGGTCAGCAGCCAGGATTCTGTCTGCCGGTTTCGGCGGGTGTACTCCGCCTGCATGGAGGCGATGTGGGCCGCGTACTGAGCCGCCCCCTTGTCCACCCTGTCCAGCCATTTCCCGTCGAAGCGCCGGTCGCCGGATTGCCGAATGAACCGCACCAGATCCTCCATGTAGCGTCCCCCCTCCAAAAAGGGGGCGATGACGCCGTTTTGGTGGGACATGTCGTAGGCCAGCCACATGGCGTGCAGGGTTTCCTCCCCCTGGCCCAGCTGCAGCCCCGCAATCGCCCGCAGGATATATAAGTTCAACCGGTTTGCCCACAGACCCCGCACCCGATATAGCTGCTCCATCTCCTCCATGCGGTCGGCCAGTTCCCGATACCGCCCCTTGCGCAGCAGATACATCAGATAGACCATGCGGTCTCTGCCAATGGTAATGGGCGGCTGACTGTATCGCCCGTCCCCGGCGTCCAAAATCCACTGGGGCACCCGGTCGGGATCTCCCATTTTGCAGTACAGCCAGCTATAGGCCGTGTCCCGCAGTTCGTGAAGCAGCACAAGCCCCCGCTCCCGGATGTATGTGCTGATGGCGTCCAGCTGCTCTGTCACTGCGGCGAAGTCGCCCTGCATCACCGCCACATGGGCCAACGTCAGGTAGGAATTGCAGATGGCGTCGTGCTGCTCGTTTTGGCCGGCCACATAGATGGCCCGGTAGGCGTGGGCCGACGCGGCCTGCAAATCCATCCGGCAATAGGCTGCCTCGGCGGAAAACAGGTGCTGCATGCCGTCGCCGCCGCCGTTGGACACCCGCACAACATAGGGAATCCCCTCGTGAATTGCCTTCTCCATTCGCTCCAGCGCGCCGGGTCGGTTGTCCTGCATGGACAACACACCGTTGTTTTCCATTGCCAGGGTGTTTCTTTTTTTCAGTGGCGTGCCGTGGGGCAAGTACCGGCATGCCCGCTTGAAATAGTCCACAAAGCATTCCTCGTTGCGCAGCATGTAGACAAAGCCCAGCATGCTGTATACATTGCCCAGCAGCACATCGTCGGAGTGATCCTGCAGCCTGGTCTCCAGCTCCAGAAAGATTTCGTGGCTGCGGGAGATTTGCAGATTGTTCAGGTGGATAACCCCCCGCATATAGGCCACCAGCGGCTCCCCGGCCACAAACTCCGGCGGAAGGCTGTCCAGCTTCTCTGTCATAAAATCGGCATAGCCGGTGCTAAAGCCCATGCGGATATTAGCCAGCACACAGATGGCGTCCAGCATTTCCCGGTACATGCGGGCCCGCTGAAAGTGGTTGACAGCCTCAATAAGCTGGCCCCGCTCCAGATATCGGCGGCCCGCTATGCCCACGATTCGCTCCCGCTCCCCGCTGCTCATCCCGTGGCTGCGCTCCAAAAGGAAGGCCCTGTACAGCCTGTGAAAAATATAGTTCCCGCCCATATGGTCATAGGTGATAAACTGGCTGGAGCTCAGGATGCGATCCAGTTCCTCCGGCGCGTCTGTCCCAATTTCCCGGGCCAGTTCCACGGTGAAGCTTTCCGGCAGCGCCAGCCGAATCAGCAGCTGCTGCATGCCGGGAGAATAGCCGGTCAGACATTCCCGTTCAAAGAAGCGGTCGATGGTTGTCCCCTTGAAGATTCTCGGGTCGATTTGAGAGATGGGCGTGGTCTGCAGCCGGGGCACAAGCAGAGAAATCGCCAGGGGCCACCCCTCTGTGATGGCCTCCACCGCCGCCACCGTCTTTTTCCCTGTGTCCAGGCCCTGCCTGTGCAGCAATTCCCGGATTTCCTCGGTGGTGTAGCGCAAGTCCTCGGCCGTGATGCCATACCGCTCCTGCCCGTACAGGGAGCGCAGTTCCAGATCCACCGTTGTGTTGCCGGCCAGCACCAGGCAGAAGTTTTCGATTGCCGCATCCGCCAGCAGCACAAAAAAGTTCCGGATCTCCGCATCGGAAACAGCGTCAAAGTCATCGATTACCATCACCGCCCGGTGGCCGCCGTACACCCCCTCCGCAAAAATTCGCAGGAATCGATCCATCTTGGACAAATTGTCCGGGAAGCCCAAAGACTCCAGCCGGGCGGCCTGGGCAGGGAACTCGGCCTGTACCGCCCGCACCATCCCCTGCCAAAAGCTGGTGGAGATATTGTCCGAGGTCTCCAGATGCAGCCACACCAGCCGCACCAGCGCACAGCGAAAATAGTCGGCAAGCTCCACCGTTCTGCCGTAACCCTGACCGGCCGAAACAATCACCAGACCGCTGCGAATCCCTTCATCCAGCTTTTGGCGTATGCGGGGGCGGCAGGGGAGCTCCGCCCGCCATGGCAATCTGGTTCGGTTTGGCATGCTGCTTCCTCCTTTGGCCGTGTCTCACTGTGCCGGAATCGACCGGGGCTCTCTGCTTTCAAACCCGGAGACCGTTCATTTCGCTGTCGCAACGTCTCTTTCTGTGTAAAAATTGCAAAAAAAGCGTCGACATCACCCGTATGGGTGTTTATAGTTTTTTTCAAATTATGTAATATAACGATAACACATGAGATGTCGGGATTGTTATGAGGTGTGAACCCCCACCCTCACATCCTGCAGAAAGGAGTTGCGGATTATGTCCGGCAAACCAACGCTGGCCCTGATATTGGCGGGGCTGTCTGTCTCCTCCGCCCCGGAGGGCACCGATTCATTCCCCTCGGATTCTCCCTGCAGGTATTTGCCCCACACTGTGGAAAGCTGTGCCCGTTCCGGTGCCGAGCAGATTCTCCTCATCAACTGCCGCAGCTCTCAGTGGCTGCGCGCCAGTATGGGATGTCCCAACACCCTGCGCCGCAAGTACCGCCATCTGCGGATTGTGGAAAGCTGCCGCCCTCACCGGGAAAGCCCGATGCCCGCGGCCGCGTGTGTGCAATATCTGGAGCAGTTCAACCCCCGAACCATCCTGCTCATCTCCGGCGTTCACAACTGCGCGGTGGATTACAGAGAAATGCTGGCCGTCCACAGCCGCAAGCGGGCAGATCTGACTGCCGCCGCCAGTCTGGTAAGCTGGCTGGATGCCTTTTCCTCCGATGTGCTGTGCACCGATTGGGACGACCGCATCCTGGAGTATCGCCCCAGCGATTCCCGGCGGCCCATCAGCAATCTGGCCGCCATGGGCGCATACGCCGTAAAATGGTCGGTGCTGAAGGCCTATCTGGCCGGGGCCGCCGCCGAAGGCCACAGCGGCTTTGACCTGGGCCGCGGCATGATCCCCGCCCTGCTGGCCGCCCACAAGCGCCTGTATTCCTATCGCTTTCACGGGTATTTTCAGGCCCAGGATGAGGCGGAGCCGTATTGGTCTACTCACACAGCGCCTCCCGTGTCCCCCGCCGTGTGCGCCGAGGAACCCGACTGCTCCTTCCGGATGGATCCGCTGTGTCACCCTCTCATCCACACCCCTTTAGTTTAGCACAATACTACGCAAAATCAATATATATTTTTAAAACTAAAATTCAATATTTCTTTACAATACTTGATTGACATTATATTTATATAATGTTATTGTTCTATACTATTTTTCAATTTTTCACTTTGCGATTCTCTCCTTCATTCTGCTATCTTCTCACACACAGACACGCAAATTCCCCCTGAGGCGGAGTTGCTCCGTTTCAGGGGGAATTTGTATCGTTGGATGAAATTGTGTACCGCTTGCCCCTTTGTCAGGCATTCTGGTGGGCGTGGGTATAAAGCTGCCGGGCGTTTTCCAGGGCGGCATCGGTGATGAGATCCCCGCTGGTGATGCGGGCCAGTTCCCGGTACACGCCCTCGTCTGCCAGGGTTTCCACCCGGGTGTAGGTGCGCTCGCCGTCCACTTCCTTGTAGATGTACAGGTGATTGTCGGCATACGCCGCCACCTGGGCCAGATGGGTTACACAGATGACCTGTCGGCTGGCCGAAACCTGCCGCAGCTTGGCGCCGATTTTCTGGGCGGCCCGGCCGCTGACGCCGGTGTCCACCTCGTCGAAGATCAGGGTGTCGATGTCATCGTGGTCGGCCAGCACATTTTTGATGGCCAGCATCATGCGGGCAATTTCGCCTCCCGACGCAATCTTGCTCAGGGGCTTGGGGGCCTCGCCCACGTTGGTCACCGCCAAAAAGCGGATGTCGTCCACTCCGTTGGGGGAGAGGGGAATTTCCTCGCAGGCCACGTCCAGCTTGACCGACGGCATATCCAGATAGGCCAGTTCCGTTTCCACCTCCCGGATGAAGCCGGCAGCGGCCTCCCGTCTGGCGGCGGACAACTCCCCACCCAGCTTTTGAGCCACGGCAGCAGCCGTTTCCAGCTCCGCCTCCAGCTCCGCGACGCTGCGATCCGACATTTGGATGGTCTCCAGTTCCGCCGCAGCCGCCTCGTAAAACTCCAGAATCTCCCGGATGTCCCCGCCGTATTTGCGCTTCAGGCGGTAGATCAAATCCAGCCGGGATTCGATGGCGTCCAATTCGCCCTGATCAAACTCGAATTCCTCCAGAACATTGCGCAGATCCACCCCGGCCTCTGTCAACTCATAGCCGATTTCCTCCAGCCGCTGGGATAAGGGCGCAAGGGATTCCATATACCGCGCCGCCGTGGAGACACCCTCTGTCAGGGCGCCGAACAGCTCGTTGATGCCGGGGGTCTCGTCGTCGCCGCTGAGGGCGTTGTACCCCTCGGACACTCCGCTGAGGATGGTTTCGCTGTTGCGGATGACATTGCGGCGGCTCGTGAGACTTTCCTCTTCATCGGGATCCTCCAGACCCGCCGCCTCGATTTCATTGACCTGAAAGGTCAGCATATCAATTTTCTGGGCCTTTTGGGCGTCGTCCATTCGCAGACTGTTCAGCCGGGAGCGGATTGCCTGCATGGCGTCGTAGGCTTCGCCGTACCGGGCCAGCAGTCCGCCCAGCCCGCCGTATAAATCGATGAGCTTCACATGCTGCTCGTCGGCCAGAAGCTGGTGGCTGTCCCGCTGGCCGTGGATGTGGATGAGCAGCGACGCAATCTCCCGCAGCACCGAGACATTGGCGGGCATCCCGTTGATTTTGCAGTTGTTTTTGCCGGCGGCGGTGATCTCCCGCACAATCAGGGCTGTGCCGTCCTCCACGGGATATCCCTGGGCCTCCAGTGCCTCCCGGGCCCGGGGGGAGATGTCCTCGAACAGGGCCGACACCAGCGCCTTTTCCTCCCCCGTGCGGATGATATCCCGGGAGGTGCGCTCGCCCAGCACCGCGTCGATGGCGTTGATGAGCATGGTTTTGCCCGCGCCGGTCTCGCCGGTAAACACGTTAAAGCCACCGGAAAACTGAATGGTGGCCTTGTGTATTACCGCAATATTCTGAATGTGAAGCTGCGTCAGCAACCGACTTCACCGTCCTATATCGCCACATCCAACAAGATACAGCGATTTTCTCTTCTTTTCTTTCACGCTCTTCTTTTCTTTCACGAGAAAGAAAAGAAGCAAAAGAAAGCGCCTGCGCTCCGCGGTTCCCTACCGGGGGACTGTGCGGTGGAAATGGAGAGGCGGTGTTTTGGATTCATGTGGGGTGTCAGACAGAGGCGGTTTGGCGCAGGCCTCGGATGACGTCGACTGCTTCGTCGTACTGGAAGATCCGCACCATGTTCAGCAGCGTGTCAAAGGCCTCGTCGTATTGGGCGCCGTAGGTATAGCGAACGGCGTCCTCCAGAATATCCACGGCACCGTCGTTGTCCAGTTCATTGATGGCGGTCAGCACAGCCTCCACCGTGCGGGCGGCCTGCTGGGCGGTGCGGGTTCCCTGCCGCTCCGGCTGCTTGGGCTTGGAGGAGGTACTGAGCTTGGAAAGCTTGCCGATGAGGGCAGTCAGTTCGTCCAGCAGGGGCTCCAGATGATTGTGGTTGTATTCGTAGTTTTCCTCGCCGGTGGCCATTTCCAGGTTGCGGGCCAGCAGGGAAAGCTCTCTGGCGCCGATGTTGGCAAGGGCGCCCTTCAGGCCGTGGGCCTCAATTTTAAAGTCGTGCCACTGCTCCTGGGCCAGATATTCCCGCAGCTTCTCCATGGTGGAGGGGACATCCTGAACAAAGGCGTCCAGCACCGACAAATAGATGGCCAGGTTGCCGTCCAGATTTTGCAGGGATTCCACCGCGCGGATCCCCATTTCCTCCAGGGCAGACACCTCGGGCACTTTCATCAGATTGTCGGAGCCGATGGGCGAATCGTCCCGCTCCGGCATTACAATCCTGTCCTTGGGCAGCCAGGTTTTCAAAATGCGATCCATCTCCGCCAGGTCAATGGGCTTGCTGACAAAGTCGTTCATGCCGTTTTCCAGGAAGAAATCCCGCATGCCCGACACGGCGTTGGCGGTCAGGGCGATGATGGGGGTGTCCCGGTTGATGTTGCGCTCCGAGCGGATGTGGGTGGTGGTCTCCACCCCGTCCATGCCGGGCATCATGTGATCCATAAAGATGATGTCGTACCGGGTATCCTCGCACAGGCGAAGGGCGGCCGCGCCGCTTTCCGCCTCCACCACCTCAATGCCGTACTGGCGCAGAATCTCGCCGCCGACAATCAGGTTGATGCTGTTGTCGTCTACAATCAGGGCGGTGGTGTTCTGGGCCTTCAGTTCACCCAGAGAGGTCTCCTGGTAGGTGTATTCCCGGTCGGTCTGGTGGGCGGTGCGCTTGTTGAGCATACGGGCCAGGTCGATGACCAGAAGGGGCTCAAACAGCACGTTGAGACCGGGAGAGGACGCCTGCTTGGCGGCCAGACGCATGTCCTTTATAGCAATCAGGGCGCAGTTGCCCATTTTGCGCAGGTGCTTTTCCAGCAGCGGAGCGGCGTAGTTGAAATCAAAAATACAGTGGGTGTAGGCGCCGTTGGCAATGAGGGATTCCAGCTCGTCGTTGTTGGTGCAGTAGTCGTAGGAGACGAAGAGACTGCTGAGCATGGCGGCGCAGGTATCACCCCGCAGACCGCTGCCGATGAGGAGAATCTTCTTTTTCTCGGGGGCATCTACCTTGGCGATGGGCTCCTCGCTGACGATTTCCTGATCCAGCCAGAAGGAGAAGAGGCTGCCCTTTCCCACCTGACTGCTCACCGTCATCTCTCCGCCCATCAGGCCCAGCAAATCCCGGCTGAGAGCAAGCCCCAGACCGGAGCCCAGAGAATCCCGGTCGATGTGGGATTCCAGGGAGGAAAAGGCCTTGAAGATGCGGGGAAAGTCCTCCTCCTTGATGCCGATGCCGCTGTCCTCCACGCTGAAGGTCAGGCGAATGCCGGCGTCGGAGGGGTTGCCCCGGATGATAAGCTTGACATAGCCTTCCTTGGTGTACTTGATGGCGTTGGTCAGCAGGTTGAGCAGCACCTGCTTCACCCGCAGATCGTCCCCCCGCAGCATGGCGGGCAGGGCGGGGTCAATGTCGGTGAGGAAGGTGAGCCCCTTGTCGGCGGCCCGCAGATTCATCAGGTTGCAGATATCGCTGATAAAGGACGCCAAATCGTATTGGGAGGGGACAATCTCGATTTTGTTGGCGCCGATTTTGGAAAAGTCCAGCACGTCGTTGACAATTTTGAGCAGGGAGTGGGAGGCCGATACGATGTTGTCGGCGTAGTCCCGCTGGCTGCTGTCCAGCTTGGTGAGCATCAGCAGCTCGCTGAGACCCTTGATGGCGTTCATAGGCGTGCGAATCTCGTGGCTCATATTGGCGAAGAAGGCGCTTTTGGCCCGGGAGGCCTCCTCGGCCTTTTCCTTGGTGATCATCAACTCGGTGACATCGCTGAGCACCATGATGACACCCTTCTGGGAGCCGTCGTGATCCAGCACGGCGGAGATGTTGATCTGGGCGTACATGATCTGCCCGTCGCCAAAGGGGATTTTATCGTCAAAGTGGGAGGAGGAGGCATTGTCCTGACAGTCGGCGCAGATGGCCTTGGTTTTGGCTATCCAGTCGGCGGGGAAAACGCGGTCAAAGATTTTTTCAAAGGGCTGGTTCAGCATCTCCTGCATGTCGTGGAACTGGAGCGTCTGGCAGGCCAGGTTGGTACCCAGCACATAGCGCAGCTCGTCGTTAAACAGCAGAATGACATTGGGGCAGTTTTCCAGCAGCAGGTCGTTGTAGAGATGCTGCAGCCGGCTTTCCGCCTCGTTGAAGCTGCGAATCTCCTCCGCGTTCTCATTCATAATGGACAAAAAGCGATTGTCCCGCTCCAGACGCGAAATCTGGCGGGCCTGCTTTTTGATGGTCTTATTGAGCTCCAGGATGGTCTCCTGAAGCGATTCCGGGGCTGGTGTGGCATTGGAATCCGTCATGGACATTGTGCACTCCTAACCTTGTCTGTCGGGGATGGGCAAAGCCCGCTCGAAATAAATCTCCCCCAGAGCGTTCTCCGGGCCGAGTCATTGAACAAATCAAGACATATATTTCATTATAGTATTATATCGGCAAAAATGCAATCAGTTTTAGCCAAAAGGCCCATCCTTCATTGTGGAAATGCCCCGGCCGGACGTGGAAACTCACCGAACGGTACCCGGATATAGTTGTCAAATATTGGCGGTCTTTGCACAGGGGGAAACCAACCGGTGAATGGGGCGGCTTTGGGCGGGCGTCCGCCCCCGGGCCACGCAAAACACCGGCGCCCTATGGGAGGGCACCGGCGAATTTTGCTGTCAACCCATCAGGGAAATATTACCAGGTAAAAAAGGAGCCGCTTTACTGCCCGTTCTCATCCTTCGTCAGCAGCATCCGGTCGTTGTCCAAGGTCTTGTTGGCTTTGTGGGAGTACAGCTCCATCAGCCGGGAGACCGTCATCTCCTCCCGTTCCTTGCCGGAAATATCCAGAATAACCTTGCCGTCCTCCAGCATGATGGTGCGGGTGCCGGTGCGCAGGGCGGACCGGATGTTGTGGGTGATCATCATGGTGGTCAGCTTTTCCCGGGAGACAATGTCCCGGGTGATGGCCATGACCTTCTCCGCCGCTGCCGGATCCAGCGCGGCTGTGTGCTCATCCAGCAGGAGCAGCCGGGGCCCGGCGATGGTGGCCATCAGCAGAGTCAGCGCCTGCCGCTGTCCGCCGGATAACAACCCCACCTTGTGCTTCATCCGATCCTCTAACCCCATCCCAAACTGGGACAGCTGCTCCCGGAAAAACACAACATCTTTTTTCTGAACACCCATATTCAGCCCAAACAGCTTCCGCCGGTTGTAAGCAAGGGACAGGTTTTCCTCAATGGTCATATCCGGTGCGGTGCCCTTGACGGGATCCTGGAAAATGCGCCCGATGAAGGCCGCCCGCTTGTGCTCGGTCAGATAGGTAATGTCCCGGGATTCCAGGGAAATCCGGCCGGAATCCAGATAAAAGGTGCCGCCGATGGCATTGAACAGGGTGGATTTTCCCGCGCCGTTGGATCCAACAATGGTGACAAACTCCCCGGCGTCCAGGTGAAGATCCAGCCGATTCAGGGCCACATGCTCGTTGACGGTTCCCTGCAAAAAGGTTTTGGATGCGCCTGTAATGTCAAGCATGCTGCTTCGCCTCCCTTTTTTGCCGGGCAAACCGGAGCTTTGCCTGTACAGTGGGAATGGACAGGGCAATGATGACAATGACAGCGGAAACCAGCTTCAGGGCATAGGCCGGGAAGCCGTCGATTTTCAGTGCCAGGGCAATGAGGAACCGGTAAATCACTGCACCGGTTATGGCTGAGGCAAAGCCAATCACAACCGAACGCTTGCCGAAAAACACCTCGCCGATGATGACAGAGGCAAGCCCCACCACCACCGTGCCGGTACCGGAGCTGAGATCCGCATAGCCCTGGTATTGGGCCAGGACGGCTCCCGACAGCGCCACGCAGCCGTTGGCAATGGCGATGGCGGTAATTTTCATGGCGTCCACGTTGATGGAGGAGGCGGTGACCATGTCCTCGTTGTTGCCGGTGGCGCGGATGCAAAGCCCCAGGTGGGTGCGGAAAAACCACGACAGAATGAGGAACGCGGCCACGCAAAACAGCACCGGAATCACCGTGCGGATCAGGTTTTTATCCACATCCCCACCCAGCATAAGGTTGAGAGAATCAAACAGGCCCACGCCGTTGATGAGGGATACGTTGGAGCGGCTGCCTAGTATGAGCAGGTTGACGGTATACAGGCCGCTCATCGTTAAAATGCCCGACAGGATGGGGTGAATCCCCAGCTTTGTCTGCAGGCAGCCGGTGACAGCCCCCGCCGCCATGCCGGCCAGGAACGCCAGGAAAATCCCCAGCCCCGGCAAAGACAGAACGGTGCCGTCGGCGGTTTGCAGCACGGTCATGGCCGCCGATACCGACATGCCCAGCGTAAAGCTGCCGTCAGCCGTCAGATCCGGGATGCCCAGGATCCGGAACGTGATGTAAATTCCCAGCGCCAGAAGCCCATAAATCAGCCCCAGCTGCAACGATCCAACCATCAAAGTCATCTCAAAACCCCTTTCTCTTCTTTTTCTTTTAGTAAAAAGAAAAAGAAGCAAAAAGAAAACCCTTCCCGCCAGCTTAAAGCTGGACACATCCCGCTCCGCCAGCTTGAAGCTGGACACATCCCGCTCCGCGGATTGCAGCCGGGGGCAGGGATAGTAAAAAGTAGCCAAATCGGTCGTCATCCTGACCGGTTTGGCGGCCCTGTTCCACCCTGTACCCGGCGGCAGCCACGAAGTGACTTGCGGGATTCCCAAGGGGGTCACCCCCTTGGGCGGGGTTTGGGGCAGCGCCCCATTCTAAATGCGCCGCAGGCACCTCTACTCAACGATAACGGCGGAAGCCAGAACATCCGCAGACAGCTCAATCCCGATGGCATCGGCGGTGGATTTGTTGATGACGGTGGTAAACTGGCTGACCACGACAGAGGGGATGGCCTCGACGGCGGTACCGGTGAGATACTGGTGCACCATTTCGGCTGTCATGCCGCCGATGGTGACATCGTCGATGCTGATGGTGGCGAAGGCCCCGGAGCCCACCATAACGGCGGAGCTGCCATATACGGGGATACCGGCCTCCTTGGCTACCTGCGCCACCTGGGGCAGGGCGCTTTGGATCATGCTGTCATTGGGGATGAAGATGGCATCGACAGAGCCTACCAGGGACTGGGCGGCCTGCTGCACCTCCGAGGAGGCGGTGACGATGGCCTCCTTTACGGCGATGCCCCGACCCTCCATGTATTCCTTGGCGCTGTTGACGGTTTTCACCGAGTTGACCTCGCCGGTGTTATAGAGGATGCCGTAGGTCTGCACGCCGGGGGTCAGTTCATCGGCCAGCTTGAAGATTTCATCGACGGGGATGGCGTTGGAGGTGCCGGTGGCGTTTTTATCCGGCTTTGCCATATCGGTGATGACACCGGCCGCCAGCGGGTCGCTGACAGAGATATAGAACACCGGCTTGCCGCTGTCCAGGTTGACCATGGCCTGGGTGGGCGGGGTGGCGATGGTGACGATGCAATCCAGGTTGGAGCCGGCCATATCCTGGCAGATGGTGTTCAGGTTGGAGATATCGCCCTGGGCGTTTTTATAGTCGTAGACAAGGGTATCCTCGGTGTAGCCCAGCTCGGTCATCTTGGCCTGAAAGCCCTCCCGCATGTCGGTGAAGGCGCCGTTGTCCACCAGCTGGATGATGCCGATTTTCTTGGCGGAGCCGCCTGTGCCGCCGCTGCCGGAGCCGCATGCGGTGCAGCCGATTGTAAGGGTCATGGCCAGTGCCATGACGAGGATTCTCTTCATTTTGCCTGTGTGTTTCATTTGGGATCACCTTTCCAATTCTTAAAATTGTTTGTCGGTGAAGGTACGATGAGCAAGGTGGAATGGGAGATGCGGGAAAACAAAAAAGCCCATCCTTCCAGGTTCCTTGCGGAATCTGAACAAGGACAGACTTCGAAAAATCTGCGGTGCCACCTTGATTGGCAACCCATTGCTGGCTTGCCCTCTTTGCAGGATGCCGACACATCCCTCACCCGATAACGCCGGTGTTGCGTCGCGGAATACTCCATCGCCAATCTCTCGGCAATGTTTCGCCGCACCCTCCGCAGTCCATTTGCCGTTCCGCTTCCTGCCGGGTTCCCAGCTTCCCCCGACTCTCTGGTAGTGCGCTTACGGTTTGATCTCTGCATCAACGGTTTCCATAATAAAACCACAAAAACCGGCGTTTGTCAATCCCCTATTTTTGCGGGGACAGGCACGGTGTTGCCGCCATAGGGCATGACATAGACCCGCTTTCCCGCAAAATCCACACCGGACAAAAGGGTTTCCAAGTCATTTGTGGCGCGAATTTGCATGGGCGCGATGATTTCCGGCGCAATGTCGGTGAGCATGTGGACGGTACACTTGGCCGAGGCCTCCACCGACGCATAGAAAATATAGCCCGCTATGCTGAAATTGGCCCGAAGATCCGGATCCAGCGTCCCCTTGCGCAGGGGCTCAATCCAGCTGAAGTATTCCGGCGCGCCGCCGCCCTCGGGGCATTGGGCCAGAAAAATCACATCCCCGCCGTTCTTCACAGCCCGGGAGGCGTTGAGCAGGGATTTTACCCCTTGATACAGGCTGATATCCCGGGGGAACCCGCCGCAGCTGACCACCACCATATCGGCCGGCCAGTCGATGGGCACACCCATGGCAGCCTCCACAATGCGGCAGCTTTCCCGCCAGGCCGCCTGCCAATGGCCGCAGATGACGTGGCAGTGCCGCGACGCGCTGTCGGTGATGAGGTTGATGCCAAATACGGGGCCGACCAGAGAGGCCGCCTCGTCCATATCCTCGTTGACGGGGTTGCGGGCCAGCTTGCCCAGGCCGATGAGGGGGTTGGATTCCGGCAAATCCGGGTTGAGGGAGTGGATGTGGTTCTGGTTGATGGTGGATTTGGCGCAGATACCGGGCAGAATGTTCTTGCGTCCGCCGCCATATCCCGCCATCAGGTGATGGACGGTGCCCCCCACCACAATGACCTTGCGCCCCACGGCAAGCGGGTTCACCCGCACCTCTGTGCCCCGGGAGGTAGTGCCCACATACACCAAGTCCTCCGCCATACAGTCGTGATTGGTGACGGAAATGCGCTCATACACCTCATCGGTAACCAGCCTGCGCAGTTCGTCCTCGGTTTGGGCGCGATGGGTGCCCAGCGCCACCAGAATAGCGATATCCTTGGGGAAAACGCCGCACTCCTCCACCAGAAAATCCACCAGCAGCGGGACAATTTTATCCTGCCGCATCCAAAAACGGGTGATGTCACTGATGACGACGGTGACCTTGTCGCCAATGGAAACCAGCTGATTCAAAGGCTGGGATTTGACGGCGTGTTTGGTGCAGGCATCATAAAAATAAGCCTTTAAATCGGCGATAACCGGCATCTCGGCGGCTTGCAGCACCTGAACGGAGTCGGCGGCCGATAAATCCATGGAAATTTGCTGTTTTCCATAGGCAAAATCAAAAACAGTATTCATCGCGTAGTAGTCTGCCCTTTCTGATTGCTTGCGAAAAAAAAATGGGTTCACTAAACGAAGTATAGCATGCTCCTGTGGGAAAAACCATAGAGAAGGGCAAAAAAAGAAGCCGGCACCGGCCAGCTTCTCCCATTGTAACAAAAAAGTTGTGATTTTCCCTGAGGATTTATTGGGAAGCAAGAAATGTCTACAGCAGCGGGTTCATTTCCGTCATATTGTGCCAGTAGCGCATGGGCATATGGGTGCGGCGCAGCTTGGGATTGGTGCGCTCCTTAATGGCGATGGTCTCGTAGAAGCGCTTCCACATTTTTTGCCATGCCTCCTCCCCCTCCGCCAGCTCCGGCAGGTTGAGTGCATCGGTTTCCACCATGTAGGAATCCCGCAAATCAAACACCCCCGCTATCTGGTGGACAGGGTCGTGAATCAAAAAGGGTTGATCGCCGAACCGCTCCGCGAAATGGGGCAGAATCAGGGGCATCACATTGTTTTTGGGGGTGATGCGGGCAAAGTAAACACCGTTTTCCATCAGCGAAAACCGCACAAAACCGGTGAGCAAATGGGCCTCGTTGCCGGTGTGGCGGTTCATGTCCAGAATGGGCTGCACATCCTCATGGGAGAGGTGGGTGGCAACAGCGCGGCCAATTTTCATCCCCAGCCGGATATAGCGATAGATTTTGGTGGCCCTGTCGCCGTCGTGGGAGAGATACGCGGTGCGAACAGCCTCCCAGCCATCCGCTCCCATCACCTTGCGGATGCCGGACTCCACCCGGCGGGCATGGGAAAAGTCGGTGTCGATGGCCACAACCTCCTGTCCAAACATGACCTGGAGGTTGTCGCCGGTGGCGATGATATAGGGCTCCTCCCTGCGCTTGTATGTGGCGAACACGGCCGACAGAAGGCCGTCAAAGGTATCGTCGTACAGGTAAGCCAGTTCCATTGGCTTCGCCTCCTTCATGGGTTTGTGGCGGCAGTTTTTTTGGGGGGATTAGCCCGGCAGCGCCCGCTGCGATTCGGGCAGTCCCATAGGATAAAAGGCGGGGGCGGCAAACAGCGAAAGCTGCTCCCCGCCGGGGGCAAAGGGCAGCGCACCCGGGTTCCGCCTGGTATCGGCTATGAGATTGTGGTAAATAAAGGAGGAATCAAACACCACACCGGGCATATACTTGCCGGAGCAGGTGATGAAATACACGGCCCGCTTGAGCACCACGCCGATTTTTTTCAGGTGGTCAAAATTGAGGCTGGCCATCCGTCGGGCAGTGACAATGCGGTCGGCGCTTTTGGGCCCGATCCCGGGCACCCGCAGCAATTCCTCCCGATCAGCCCGGTTGATTTCCACCGGGAAGCTGTCCAGATTGTGCAGGGCCCAGTTGCATTTGGGATCCAGCAGTGGATCCAGATGAGGATGTTTCTCGGTGAGAATTTCCGAGGCCTTGAACCCGTAAAAGCGCAGCAAAAAGTCGGCCTGATACAGCCTGTGCTCCCGCAGCAAGGGGACAGGCTGCTCCCGGGGCAGCAACGCATTGGTGCCCACAGGGATATAAGCGGAGTAAAACACCCGCTTGAGGGAGTATTTCTTGTAGAGGCTTTCCGCCAGCCGCACAATCTGGAAATCCGTGTCCGGTGTGGCGCCGATGATCATCTGGGTGCTCTGCCCCGCCTGGGCAAAGGAGGGCGCATGGCGATATACCGTCAGTTCCTTGCTGCTGGAGGCAATGCCGTCCCGCAGCTGCCGCATAGGGGCCAGAATATTGTCCCGGGGCTTGTCCGGCGCCAGCAGCTTCAGACTGGTCTCGCTGGGCATTTCCAGATTGACGCTGACGCGGTCGGCCAGCAGCCCCAGCGACCGCACCAGCTCCGGCGAGGCCCCGGGGATGGCCTTGGCGTGGATATAGCCGTTGAAGCGGTACTCGCGGCGCAGCAGGCTCAGTGTCTCGCACATCTGCTCCATGGTATAGTCCGGGGATTTGACAACGCCGCTGCTGAGAAAAAGCCCCTCAATATAGTTGCGTCGGTAAAAGGATATCGTCAGCTCCGCCAGTTCCCGAGGGGTAAAGAATGCCCGCCTCACGTCGTTGGAACGGCGGTTGACGCAGTATTGACAGTCAAACACACAGACATTGGTCTGCAGGATCTTTAGCAGGCTGATGCACCGTCCGTCAGCAGAAAAGGAATGGCAGATCCCCGCTGCCGCCGCACTGCCCAGCTGCCCCTTCTTGCCGGCCTTGTCTACGCCGGAGGAGGTGCAGGCAACATCGTATTTGGCGCTGTCCGCCAGTATGGTCAGCTTCTCCATCACATCCATGGTGTGGTCTCCTTTGGAAACGTTCGTTTGCTATTGTCAGTATATCACAGAGAATCACCGTTGTCAAACGTATGTTTGTTTGGTTTGAGATTGG
>JAJDGX010000055.1 GCA_030265885.1 Ruminococcaceae bacterium OttesenSCG-928-L11
CTTATAGCCGCCCCAGGCTCCCCTTGCTTTTCGCCTAGTGCACCGGTATAATGGCAATATCGAACCGCGAATTTTGTCGAAATATATCGAAACTGCACAGCATCATCCTTGCACAAACCACACCGACATCAGGGAAAGGCCGCGTGATATTTCATGAAAGCATCCGCACGCATTTGGTTATCTGCGCTTATTCGGCTGCTGTTTTTTGCCGGCGCATCAGCTGTTGCCGCATGTATCTTTGCCATGGCGGCCTCTGCCGCTGTTTACACAGACGGAATGGAAAATGCTGTCGGCGATGAGGTCAAGACCTATTACAACTTATCCCCGGTTGTATTCAGCGGCGGCGGTCAATGGGCCAATATCGCCGACAAGAGCTTTCTCTCCTTCAGCCAGAAGGAATCGGGCACCGGCCATGTGCTGTACCGTGTTCGCGGCTGTGAGCAGATTACGGTGGGCATTTACACGCCCACCGGCACCTTTTCTCATCCTGTGGGCACCGGATACGCCCTTGGCTTTACGGGGGATGACGCTGCGGGGCGCACGGCACGGCCGGCCGGGGCGGAGCAGGCACTGTTCAGCCCCGGCAACCGCTACGTATATATGCGGGATGGTGCAAACACGTTGATGATGGCGTTCTCCGGCCACTATGAATTCATCCGGCCCATACCGGCGGAGGCCGCTGTGGTTGCCGGTCTCAAGGATTTCATCCCCTATGGCCCCAGCGTTCAATATTCCCGGGACGGCGTTTCGTTTGCGCCGGTGACATTGTCGTTCAGCAGGCTGGACTATGCCGCCGCCTCCTTTACCTGTTACGAGGAGTTTACCGGCCGCATCCCATCCGACGCCCAGTATATCCGCGTGGAAATCAACGATTGCAGCCAGTTCTATGATTTGTCGGCCGGCCGCTATGCCGCCAAGACCTCCCGGTTTATGATGAGTCTGGCTCTTGTCCGGCTGGAGGGGGAGGCCCTTGCCACCGGAACCCCTGCGCCTCCGGTCTCGTCGTCCTCCGCTGTACCGCCGCCTTCCGCCGCCAGTCAGCCCTCCTCCGCTTCGTCGTCCCGCAGCGCTTCGTCCCGGCGCGCGGCTTCCTCCGGCAGTGGCGGATCTGGTTCCAGCAGCAGTGGAAGCCGATCGGCGGCCTCCTCCAGCAAGGTCTCCTCCTCTAAATTTGAGGGTTCGGTGGTAGTCAGCCAGCCCTCCTCCCGCCGCAGCAGTACCGCGGCGGCATCGTCCCGCAGCGAGACCCCCGCTTCCTCGGCTTCCTCCCACAGCGACGGTTCCTCCCGGGAGGAGGCGATGGCCGCCCCCAGCGAGGGTGCCGCCGTCGCCATCCGGTATGAACCGGCCGGGCAGGAGGGTGACAGTCGCTTTCGGGCGGTTGTCACCGCGTATATTGTGGCGGTGTGTGCCGCTATTGCGTTTGTGCTGTTTCGTTCCGGCAAGAAATAAAGCCGGCGGTACCATCCCCTCTGTTGCGGGAAAGACAATCCAATAATTGTGGTGAAAAATAAGGAAAAATCGTGTGTTTTTCCTTATTTTTGCTTTCCTGGCCGATTTTTTCGCCGTTTTCCCCTTGCATCCCGATGGGAAAACGTATATGATATTTTGGAGGAAGAGTGCCCTGATTCCACACAGCGTTGTTGCGGCTCCCTTTGGGGCGCGGCGGTGGATTCGGGCTTTCTGCAATTGGCTTCTGCCGCATGCAAGCGCGCGGGCCGATTGCGCAAACTCTCCCAACTCCATGGAAGGTGAATCGGTTTCATGAGCATGTCTCAAGCAGGACTTTGCATTGGGTGTATGTCAGAGATGGAGGGCGACGGGATTTGTCCTGCATGCGGCTATGACAATACCCAGCCAAATCCCGAACAATATTTGCAGCCGGGAACCATTGTGGCCTCCCGCTATGCCGTGGGGGCGCTGCGCTCCAAAAACAGCGAAGGCGCCGCCTACATCGGCTACGACGGGGAGAAGGACTGCCCGGTCTGGATCCGGGAATATTTCCCCATCGCTATTGCCACCCGCAGCCGTTCCGACGGCACCATTACCCCGCTGCCGGGAATGGGCGCCCAGTACAAGGCGCTGATGTCGGAGTTTGTGGATATCTGCAACGCGGTGAAACGGCTCAGTGTCAGCGATTCGGTGATTCCCATCGAAAATGTGGTCGCCCACAACAACACCCTCTACGCCATTTATAAGGTGGTCAAGGTGATTCCCCTGGAGGAATACCTGGGCCGTGTGGGGGGAACCATCCCCGTGAAAAAGGCCATTCGCCTGTTTGCCCCCCTGTGCGAGACTGTCAGCAATATGCACGCCCGGGACGACATCCACCGGGGAATCTCGCCCCAGACTGTGTATGTGGATCGCAGCGAAACCCTGTATCTGTGGGACTTTGCCCTGGCCGCCACCCGCACCGGAGGCAGCGAACTGGCCGCCGAACTGTTTGACGGCTATGCCGCCCCGGAGCAGTATACCTCCAATGGCTGGCAGGGCCCCTGGACAGACGTGTACGCCATGGCTGCACTGTTTTACCGGTGTGTATCCGGCATCAACCCGCCCCGCTCCACCATGATAGGCACCCAGCGCAGCGTGACGCCTCTGGCGGATTTGCTGGAAGATATCTCTCCCGCACTGTCTGACGCTGTTGCCGATGCCATGGGCAGCGCCGCCGGGAACCGAACCCAGACAATGGCGTCCTTTGCCTCCAAGCTGACTGCCCCGGACGATGCGTACAGCACCGCCTCCACCGCTGTATATGATTTGGGGAAGCTGACCGCCCGCACCAGTCCCGCTCCCTCTTCGCCGCCTCCCGCCCGACGGGCGCAGCTGGACAGGATGTCCACCGACAGCCGCACTTCCCGTGCCAGACGGCTTGACGGGGACGCGGGAGATCCTGTCCGGGAACGTCGTAATAAAGAAAGTGAAGAAGTATCTGTGAAATATGTTGCATTGGCGCTTTTGTGCACCGTTTTGATTTTGGTGGGCATCATTTGGTTTGTGACTACCACGTATTTTCCCGATATGATTCCTTCCGATTCCCCCGGCAGAGAGCCCGATATCTCCGTTTCGGAGCCGGTAGAGCTTTCGGAGCCGGAGGAGTCTCAGCCCGACGAATCCCAGCCTGCAGACACCACTGTCCCCAGCTTTGTGGGGATGCTGCGGGAAGAGGTGGAGGCCAACGAGGACTGGAACAAGCGCTTTACCATTGAGTACAACGAGGAATACACCGACACCTACGCGGCAGGCATTATCTACGACCAGAATCCCTCCCAGGGCGCGACGGTAGAGGATCGCGGCGTTGTTCGGCTTTCGGTCAGCAAGGGCAAGCTGATGCTGGAAATGCCGGATATCAAGGATATGACGGAGGAGGAGATTCGCGAGGTGTTCGCCAAACTCTCCGAGGAGCACGACGTTGTGCTCAACTACAGCATTATGGAACGGTACGACGCCAACACGGAGCCCGGCAAGATAATCAGCTCCATCCCCGCCGTAGGCGAGGAGTTTGACCCCAAAAGCACGCCTATCTTCATCTACATATCCCTGAAGCCCGATATCAGCGAGGCTGTGGAATCCTCGTCCTCCGCTTCCTCCAGCAGGCCGGGACGGCCCTCCTCGTCGGATTCCAGTGATCCCTTCCCTGAGCGGGATAGGTAAAGCAACGGATTTTGAATGGGGCGTTGCCCCAAACCCCACTTAAGGGGATGATCCCCTTAAGAATCCCGCAAATATAAATTGTTGGTTTGGAGTTGTAGTCTCGCGCCCTAAAATCAAACCGGATTGGCATTGCTGCCTAAAGAAAGCCCAGCACTCCCGTCCGCACCTGCCAGAGGCGGGGTAAAGCCCGCCTCTTCGGTGCTAGTGCTGTGCTGGTGCAATGCTTTCCGCCCTACCGTATGTCGAAAGCCTGAGGAGTTCGTTTTATGGAGACGGATTCCCCGTGCAAAGCCCTTTTAAATCGGAACAATGGAAAGGAGGTTTGTTTTCCACGGCCCCGATTGGCGCTGTGGAAAAACAACCATATGTCAGGACATTCGAAATGGAATACCATCAAACGCAAAAAAGGAAAAACCGACGCACAGAGAGCCAAAATTTTCACCAAGGTCGGCCGGGAAATTGCCGTTGCCGTCCGTGACGGCGGCCCCAATCCCGACGGCAACTCCAAGCTGCGGGATCTCATCGCCAAGGCCAAATCCCTCAATGTACCCAACGAGAACATTGACCGGATCATCAAAAAGGCCGGGGACTCCGACCGGGACGATTACGAGAGCATCACCTACGAGGGCTATGGCCCCAGCGGCGTCGCCGTTATGGTGGAGTGCCTGACCGACAACCGCAACCGCACCGCCGGCGACCTGCGCCATTACTTCGATAAAAACGGCGGCAATCTGGGCCAGAACGGCAGCGTGGCCTTTCTGTTTGAGCGCAAGGGCATCCTTGTCATCGAAAACACCGGCCTGGACGAGGACAAGGTCATGGAGGACTGCCTGGAATGCGGCGCCATCGACTTTGACATCGAGGAGGAAGCGGTGGAGATTTTCACTGACCCCAACGATGTCGGCAAAACCCGGGAAGCTCTGGAGGCCAAGGGCTACGAGTTCGCCTCCGCCGAGCCGGAGTATGTGCCCAGCACCTATGTAAAGCTGGACGAGGACGGCGTGAAAAAGATGGAAAAACTCCTGGATATGCTGGAGGACAACGACGATGTGCAGAACGTGTGGCATAACTGGGAGGAGTAAGTAGCAGCTTGAATGCGATCCCCCCCCCTTGGCATTGCGGTGCCAAGGGGGGATTTTCTATGCCGCCGGCGGCTGTGGGGGACAGGCGGGGGTGCTTCCCCATGCGCCTCACGCATCAATATTCAATAAATTAGTATTTTTATTCATTTGGGTATTGCAATTGGCGGTGCACTGTTGTATAATATCGATATTGATTCGCAGTGGGTAATGCGACCAGAAAAACATCACCATTGCATAAAGGAGCATTTGTCATGGAAAACAAACAGCAATTCAAAAAAGTCGTCCTCGCCTATTCCGGCGGCCTGGATACCTCTGTTATTATCCCCTGGCTGAAGGAAAACTATGGCTGTGAGGTCATTGCCGTCGCCGCCGACGTGGGCCAGGGCAAGGAGCTGACCGGGCTGGAGGAAAAGGCCATCAAGACCGGTGCCTCCAAGCTGTACATCGCCGATATTGTGGATGAGTTTGTCAACGATTATGTGTTCCCCACCCTGAAGGCCGGGGCCAAATACGAGGGATATCTGCTGGGTACCGCCTTTGCCCGGCCCATTATCGCCAAGCGCATTGTGGAGATCGCCAAGAAGGAAGGCGCCGACGCCATCGCCCACGGCTGCACCGGAAAGGGCAACGATCAGGTGCGCTTTGAACTGGCCATCAAGGCCTATGCGCCCGATATGCCCGTCATCGCGCCCTGGCGGACATGGGAACTGAAAAGCCGGGAGGATGAGATCGAGTACGCCGCCAAGCACGACGTCCCCCTCTCCATTTCCTCCGAGACCAACTATTCCAAGGATATGAACCTCTGGCACCTTTCTCATGAGGGTCTGGATCTGGAGGATCCCGCCAACGAACCCAACTTCGATAAGATTCTGGAACTGGGTGTGTCCCCGGAAAAGGCCCCCGACAAGCCCACCTATATCACCCTCACCTTTGAGAAGGGCATTCCCGTTGCTCTGGACGGCGAAAAGCTTTCCGGCACCGAACTCATCGAAAAGCTGAATAAGCTGGGTGGCGAAAACGGCATCGGCATTCTGGATCTGGTGGAAAACCGGCTGGTCGGCATGAAATGCCGCGGCGTATACGAAACCCCCGGCGGCGAGATCCTCTACTTTGCCCACAGCAAGCTGGAGGAGCTTTGCCTGGATAAGGAGACCTCTCACTATAAGGAACTGGTCGCCTGCAAATATGCGGAACTGGTGTATAACGGCCAGTGGTATACCCCCCTTATGACAGCCCTCAATGCCTTTGTGGATTCCACCCAGGAGACTGTCACCGGTGAAGTGAAGCTGAAGCTGTACAAGGGCAATATCATTGCCGCCGGTACCACCAGCCCCTACTCCCTGTACTCCGAGGACATCGCCACCTTCGGCGAGGATCACTCCTACAATCAAATGGACTCCCAGGGCTTTATCACCCTCTTCGGCCTGCCCATCAAGGTTCGTGCCCAAGTCCAGGAGAAGCTGGGGCTTTTGTAAGGAGCCTGCGGCGCATTTATAATGGGGTTTCACCCCAAACCCCACCAAAGGGAATGATTCCCTTTGGAATCCCGCAAATTGTGTTGTGGGGCTTGCCTTGCCAACACCTTGTGCGAACTTTCCGCAAATGCGGGTCAAGATGACGACCCGCATTTGCTGCCTTTTTTACCCCCCACCCCCGGTTGCAATCCGCGGAGCGGGATCGTTTCTTTTTGCTTCTTTTTCTTTTCGCAAAGAAAAAGAAGAGAGAGGAGAGGGAATATGGCTCTTTGGGCTGGACGTTTTTCGAAGGAGATTGACTCGACGGTCAACGATTTTAACTCATCGCTTCCCTTTGACTGCCGGATGTACGCGCAGGACATCAAGGGCTCTGTGGCCCATGCCCAGATGCTGGCGGCCCAGGGGATCATCCCCGCCCAGGATGCCGATGCCATCGCCGACGGACTGGCCGGGATCCTGCGGGATATTGAGGCGGGGACACTGGCGTTTGATGCCGCCGCCGAGGATATCCACATGTTTATCGAGCAGGAGTTGACCAACCGCATCGGTGACGCGGGCAAGCGACTCCACACCGGGCGCAGCCGCAACGATCAGGTGGCGGTGGATATCCGCCTGTACCTGCAGGACGCTGTCGCCGGTATAATCGGGCAGATCAATGAATTGCTGTCTGTCCTTTGCAATCGGGCGGAGGAGCACGCGGAAACCATCATGAGCGGGTACACCCATCTGCAGCGCGCCCAGCCCATTGCATTCGGCCACCACCTGATGGCCTACGCGTGGATGCTGCTGCGGGATCGCTCCCGCCTGCAGGATGCCCTGGGCCGGATGATGGCGCAAAACCCTCTGGGAAGCGGTGCCCTGGCCGGTACCACATATCCCATCGACCGCCATTTTACCAGTGAAAAGCTGGGGTTTGAGGGGCCCTCCCAAAACTCTCTGGACGGCGTATCCGACCGGGATTTCTGCCTGGAAATCGCATCAGCTCTGTCCATTTTGATGACCCATCTGTCCCGCTTTTCCGAGGAGATCATTGCCTGGTGCTCCTGGGAATTTAAGTTCATTGAGCTGGACGATGCCTTTGCCACCGGTTCCTCCATTATGCCGCAAAAGAAAAACCCCGACATCGCCGAACTGGTGCGGGGAAAGACCGGGCGGGTCAACGGCAACCTGGTGGCGCTGCTGACGGTGATGAAGGGCTTGCCCCTTGCCTATAACAAGGATATGCAGGAGGACAAGGAGGCCATTTTTGACAGCATCGATACGGTGAAGCTGTGTCTTTCCACCTTTACCCCCATGCTGCAGACCATGACTGTGCTGGATGCCAATATGCGGGCGGCGGCGGCCAAGGGCTTCATCAATGCCACCGACTGCGCCGATTACCTGACGAAAAAAGGCATGCCCTTCCGGGACGCCTATAAAATCACCGGCCAGCTGGTAGCCTTGTGCATTGCTCAGGACAAGACACTGGAATCCCTGGATCTGGAGCAATACAAGGCAAAGTCAGATCTGTTTGACGCCGATATCTTCGACGCCATCCGGCTGGAAACCTGTGTGAACACCCGCACCTCCTACGGCGGCCCATGCCCCGACTCCGTCCGCCGACAGGTAGCGGAAATGCGCGAAGCGTTATGAAGAACAAGATCCCCATTCGGGGCTCTACAGAAAAAATATCCGCTCCGCGATTCTCTAAATATGGCAACGCGAAGCGGATGGATTTTCTTTGCTACTTTCTTTTTTCCAAAAGAAAGTAGAGTTTATTTTGAAACGAAACGGGGAGACCGAAGCCATGAATAAAGTAACCGTATTTATAGACGGTGCGGAGGGCACCACCGGCCTGCGGCTGGCGGATCGCCTGCGGGACAGGGACGATGTGGAACTCATCGCCATTGCGCCGGAGCTGCGAAAGGACGCGGGGGAGAAGGCGCGGCTGTCCAATCTGGCCGACATTGTGTTCCTCTGTCTGCCGGATGCCGCCGCCAGGGAATCCGCCGCCGCCATCACCAATCCCGCCACAAAGATCATCGACGCCTCCACCGCCCACCGCATTGCCGATGGCTGGGTGTACGGCTTCCCCGAATTGTCCGCCTCCCACCGGGAGGCCCTTCGCACCGCCACCCGGGTGGGGAATCCCGGCTGCTATGCCACCGGATTCATCTCGCTGGTGTATCCCCTTATCGCGGGGGGCATCGCGTCGCCGGATTATCCCTTTACCTGCCATGCCATCAGCGGCTACAGCGGCGCGGGCAAGGGTATGATTGCCAAATACGAGGATCCGGAGCGGGCGGCGTATTACGCTTCTCCCCGGCAATATGCCCTGGGCCAGGCCCACAAGCATCTGCCGGAGATGCGGGTGATTGCCGGGCTGCATCATCCCCCGCTGTTCAACCCCATCATTGCCGATATTTACGCGGGGATGGTGGTGACGGTTCCGCTGTTGACCCGGCATTTGTCCAGGAAAGTGACACCGGAGGAGCTGCATGCCCACTTCGCGGCCCATTATCAGGGGCAGCGGGCGGTGAAGGTGATGCCCTTTGGGGCACAGGACGCCAACGAGGGCGCCATGATCGACGCCAACGGCATCGACGGCCGGGACATTCTGGAAATCTATGTGTGCGGCAACCCGGATCAAATGGTGCTGCTGGCCCGTCTGGATAACCTGGGCAAGGGTGCGTCCGGTGCGGCGATACAGTGTATGAACATTATGTGCGGCTTTGACGAAATGAAGGGGCTCAACGAGTAGCCATCAACAATATGGGAGGATATGGCCATGGACAGCATCAAACAAATTCCCGGCGGCGTGTGCGCCCCCAAGGGCTTCAAGGCAAACGGCGTCCATTGCGGACTGGCGAAGAGCCTGGAAAAGAAGGATATCGCCCTGATATACAGCGACGTTCCCTGCAACTGCGCGGCGACCTATACCACCAATAAAGTAAAGGCTGCTCCCCTGGCTGTGACAAAGGAGCATCTGGCCAATGGCAAGGCCCAGGCCATCATCTGCAATTCCGGCAACGCCAATGCCTGCAATGCCGACGGCTACAAGGTGGCGACCCGGATGACCTTCCTGGCCGCATCTCACCTGGGACTGTCCCAGGACGATGTGCTGGTGGCCTCCACCGGCGTCATCGGCCAGCCCCTCAACATCCACCCCATCGACGCGTGCATGGAAAGCCTGGTCGGCGGTCTCAACACCAACGGCAGCGATCTGGCCTGTCAGGCTATTATGACGACGGACACCATGAAAAAGGAGATCTCCGTCGCCTTTGACATTGGCGGTGTGGAGTGTAAAATGGGCGCCATCGCCAAGGGCTCCGGCATGATTCACCCCAATATGGGAACCATGCTGGGCTTTATCACCACCGACGCCGCCATCAGCACCGATATGCTGAATATGGCCCTGAAAATGGTGGTGAAGGATACCTTCAATATGGTCAGTGTGGACGGCGACACCTCCACCAACGACATGGCCATTCTCATGGCCAATGGATTGGCAAACAATCCACCCATCGACGGCCAAAGCCCGGATTTTGATCGGTTTATCAAAGTCCTGACCTATGTTTGCATCTATCTGGCCCGGGTAATGGCCCGAGACGGCGAGGGGGCCACCAAGCTGCTAGAGTGCAGTGTCACCGGCGCCGTGACCGAGGATACAGCCCGGGTTCTCGCCAAGGCCGTCATCACCTCCAGCCTGTTTAAGGCCGCCATGTTTGGCGCCGACGCCAACTGGGGCCGTGTGCTGTGTGCCATGGGCTATTCCGGCGCTGAATTCGATCCCCTGAAGGTAGAGGTGCGCTTTGCCTCTCAGGACGACGGCATCATCGTCTGTCACGACGGTGTCGGTGTGCCCTTTAGCGAGGAGAAGGCGAAAAAAATCCTGTCGGAGGAAGAGATTGAGATCCACATCAAGCTGAACCAGGGCAGCGGGGAAGCCGTGGCCTGGGGCTGTGACTTAACCTACGACTATGTCAAGATAAACGGAGATTACCGCTCATGAGTACAAATAAGCACAGTGAAATGGACATTCAAAAGCTGCTGGCGGGGGAGACCATCTCCAATGCCATGAAGGCCGGGGTATTGGTACAGGCCCTGCCCTATATCCAGAAATATTTCGGCAAGGTGGTCGTGGTGAAATATGGCGGCAACGCCATGATCGATCCCCAGCTGAAACAGGCTGTCATGGACGACATTGTGCTGCTGTCCCTCATCGGCATCAAGGTGGTGCTGGTTCACGGCGGCGGCCCGGAAATTACCGATACCATGAACCGCATGGGCCTGGAATCCCGCTTTATCAACGGTTTGCGCTATACCGATGAGGAAGCGGTCAAGGTAGTGCAGATGGTATTGGCCGGCAAAACCAACAAGGATTTGGTGTCCCTGCTGGGCCGGGGCGGAGGCAGAGCCCTCGGCATCTGTGGCCTGGATGGGCAGATGATCAAGGCCAGCAAGCTGCAGGGAGAGCAGGATCTGGGCTTTGTGGGCGAAATTGAGTCCATCAATCCCAAGCTGATCCTGGATATTCTGGAGAAGGGCTACATCCCCGTAGTGGCGACCCTTGGCTGCGACGACGACGGCAATGTCTACAACATCAACGCCGACACCGCCGCCGCCCGCATCGCCAGCGAGCTCCACGCCGAAAACCTGATCCTCATGACCGATATTCGGGGCCTGCTGCGGGATAAGGACGATGAGTCCACCCTCATTCCCTTTGTCAATATCAGCGATGTCCCCGCCCTCATCCGCCAGGGCATCATATCCGGCGGCATGATCCCCAAAATTGAAAGCTGCGTGGAGTCTGTCCGCCGGGGCGTTGCCAAGTCCATCATCATCGATGGCCGCATTCCCCACTCCATCCTCATCGAGATGATGACCGACGAGGGCATCGGGACAATGTTCCATATCCATAACACCGGGGAGTAGTTAGGTGCCTACGGCGCATTTAGAAGGGCTCTGCCCTTGCCCCGTTCAAGGGGGTGACCCCCTTGAAAATCCCGCAAGTCACTTCGTGGGCTGCCGCCGGGTACCGGACGAAATGGGGCCGCAAAACCGGTCAGGATGACGACCGATTTTGCTGGTACGGGAATCGGAAATCCGCGCTCGCTTATCAGTCTGCACTCCCGGCTGCAATCCGCGGAGCGGGATGGATTTTCTTTGCTTCTTTCTTTTTTCCAAAAGAAAGAAGAGAAAGGGTGAAAGAGATTATGTTTTTTTCGGAGATAAAGAAGCTGGATAAGCAGTATGTGGCGAATACATACGCCCGGAACGACTTGGATGCTTCCAGCGGTACCGGCGCTGTCTGTGTGGACGGCTCGGGCAAGAAATACATCGACTTTACCTCGGGGATTGGCGTCAATTCCCTGGGCTTTACCAATCCGGCGTGGGTGGACGCAGTCAAAAGCCAGCTGGATAACCTGGCCCACATTTCCAACCTGTTTTACACCACGCCCCAGATGCAGCTGGCAAAGCTGCTCTGCGAGAAAACCGGGATGTGCCGGGTATTCTTTGGCAACTCGGGTGCCGAGGCCAATGAAGGCGCCATTAAAACAGCCCGGAAGTACGGCTCCGACAAATACGGGCCCCAGCGCAATGAAATCATTACACTGGTCAACTCCTTCCACGGGCGCACCATTGCCACCTTGGCCGCTACGGGACAGGATGTGTTTCACAAGAATTTCGGCCCCTTCCCGGAGGGCTTTGTGTATGCCAATGCCAATGACATCGCCGATTTGCAGGCAAAGGTATCCGACAAAACCTGTGCCATCATGATCGAGTGCGTGCAGGGGGAGGGCGGGATCATTCCGCTGGAAAAATCCTTTACCAACGCCATTGCCGCCATCTGTGCGGAGAAGGACATCCTGCTTGTCATCGACGAGGTGCAGACCGGCGTGGGCCGTACCGGCAAATTCCTCAGCTGTGAGCATTACGGTCTCAGGCCGGATATCGTTACCCTGGCAAAGGGCTTGGGCGGCGGTCTCCCCATTGGCGCGGTGCTGTTTGGGGAAAAGACCAAGGACACCCTGGGCCTGTCGGATCACGGCTCCACCTTTGGGGGGAACCCGGTGGTCTGCGCGGGGGCGATAGAGGTTATCAAGGCCATGGACGGCAAGTTCCTGGACTCTGTGGCGGAAACGGGCGCCTATCTGGCCGAGAGCCTGAAAAAGCTGGATCATGTCAAGGGCGTGACCGGCAAGGGCCTGATGCTGGGCGTAGAGCCCGCCGATGGTCTGGTGGCCGGAAGCATTGTCAAAACCGGCATCAAGCACGGCATTTTCCTGCTGACAGCCAAATCCAAGGTGCGGTTCCTGCCGCCTCTGACCATATCCAAGGATGAAATCGACAGCGGCCTTGCCATTCTGCAGGAGGTCCTCAACAAAGAGATGCAGGCCCTGGAGGCCGCGCAAAAGGAGACTGCCCAATGAAACATTTTCTGACATTGCTGGACTATACCGGTGAGGAAATACTGGAACTGCTCAACCTGGCCGATCAGCTGAAATATGAGTTGAAGCACGGGATTCCCCATCCCCATCTGCAGGGGAAAACCTTGGGGATGATCTTCCAGAAGTCCTCCACCCGTACCCGGGTCTCCTTTGAAACCGGCATGGTACAGCTGGGGGGATATCCCCTTGTGCTCAACGCCAACGAGCTGCAGATGGGCCGGGGCGAGCCGATTCAGGATACTGCCCGGGTGCTGTCCCGGTATATCGACGGCATTATGATCCGCACCTATGCCCAAAAGGATGTGGAGGATCTGGCCAAATATGGCTCCATCCCCATCATCAATGGCCTGACCGACTTTGCCCATCCCTGCCAGATTCTGGCGGATCTCATGACCATACGGGAATACAAGGGTGACCTGGACGGCCTGAAAATGTGCTACATCGGCGACGGCAACAATATGGCCAACTCCCTGATTGTCGGCGGTCTCAAAACCGGTATGCAGGTTTCCATCGCCACCCCCGACGACTATCGGCCCGATCCCAAGGTACTGGAATTCGCCGCCGGCTATGGCGACAAGTTCACCCTGACCAACGATATCTTCGCGGCAGCGGCCGACGCGGACGTTGTCATCACCGATGTCTGGGCTTCCATGGGCCAGGAGGGGGAAGCCGAAAAACGCAAGGTCGCCTTCAAGGGCTACCAGATCAACGCAGAGCTGATGCAAAAGGCTAAGGGCGATGCCATGGTTCTCCACTGCCTGCCCGCCCACCGGGAGGAGGAAATCACCGCCGAGGTTTTCGAGGCCCACGCCAACGAGATCTTCGACGAGGCCGAAAACCGCCTCCACGCCCAAAAAGCCATCCTCGTCAAACTCCTCAAATAGCCCTTCTTTCTTTTGCGAAAAAGAAAGAAGCAAAGAAAACGTATCCGCTCCGCGATGCCTTCATTAAGGAATCGCGGAGCGGTTGGTTTTCTTTACAGGCGGGCTCGCCCGCCTTGCTCTTATTTCTTTTTACTAAAAGAAGAGAAGAGTTATTTGAGGTAGGTGGCCATGAGGAGGCAGGGGTTGGCATCGTCCCAGAGGGTGGGGAACACCTCCAGGGGATAGAAGCCCATGGCAAGATAGAAGCACCGGGTTTTGGCGTAGCCCTCGTCCTCCCGGGATTCGTCCAGGGTCTTGACCGTAAGAAAGCGAAAGCCCTTTTCCCGGCAATAGGCTTTGGCCTGGGTCACCAGAATGCGGCCCAGCCCGCTGCGGTGGTATTCCGGCCGAATCCCCATCACCGCCAGCTCTGCCGTGTGGGGATTGTGGGGCTTTAGGGCCAGGAACCCGACTGCCGCGCTTGCATCGTACACTGCCCAGAACGGCATTTCCCGGCAATCCCGTATATAGCCCTGTATGCTTTCCTCTATGCCGAACCAATGGGGCAACCCATGGAGAATGGCATCGCAGATAGCCGCCTTTTCATCCGCCGCCGTGATTTCTCTCAACTCAAATTGCATAGAATCCCTCTTTTCCATAATCCCGTTGCCTACAGTATACCCTATTTCCCGCGCAAAAGAAAATACCCGCCAAACTCCACCCCGCCCCCCATAGGGAATCGCGGAGCGGTTGGTTTTCTTTTGCTTCTTTTCTTTTTACCAAAAGAAAAGAAGGGCATGTTTGGGTTGTCTGGGGCATACAAATGGTAGAAGAGATGGTAACCTTCAAAAATGGCAGAAAAACGAGGTGTCACGGAATATGGGTAAAACACGAATCAGGCGGGTATGCGCATTGTTGCTGGGGGCCGCCGTAGCCCTGGCCGGTTTTGGCGTGCGGGCCGAGGAGCCTACGGAGGAAGAGGTGCAGGGCATTGTCCTGCGCCTGCAGGAGGAAGAGCCGCTGGAGATGCTAAAGCTGGACGAGGAATTGCCGGAGGCCATCGCGGTATCGGGCCTTGCCGACGACAGCCTCCCGGCCCGATCCGCCATTCTCATCGACCAGGCCCAGGGCACGGTGCTGTACGAGAAAAACGCCGACGAGGCGCTTCCTCCGGCGTCCATCACCAAGGTTATGACCCTGCTGCTGGCCATGGAGGCCCTGGAGGACGGGCGCATTAATCTGGATGACATGGTCTCCGCCTCCGAATACGCCTGCTCCATGGGCGGATCCCAAATTTGGCTGAAGCCGGGGGAGCAGATGTCGGTGGACGATTTGCTCAAGGCGGTGGCCATTTCCAGCGCCAATGACGCGTCTGTGGCCATTGCCGAGCACATCGCCGGCACCAACGACGCCTTCATCGACATGATGAACCGGCGGGCCCAGGATTTGGGAATGGAGAACACCCATTTCCTCAACTGCAACGGTCTGGACGAGGCGGGGCATCTGACCACCGCCCGGGACATCGCCATCATGTCCCGGGAGCTGATGAAGCATCCCCGCATCCGGGATTACAGCACCATCTGGATGGATACCCTGCGGGGCGGCGAGACCGAGCTTGTCAACACCAACCGCCTTGTGCGATTCTACGGCGGCACAACGGGCCTGAAAACCGGCACCACAAACGGCGCGGGCAGCTGTCTTTCCGCCACGGCAGAGCGGGATACCCTGGGGCTGGTGGCTGTTGTGATGGGCTGCGCCACCTCCGACGACCGGTTTGGATCCGCCCGGAGCCTGCTGGACTACGGCTTTGCCAATTTTACCTCGGCCGAGGCTCCCTCCATCGATGAGCAGCTGGCTCCTGTTCCTGTGCTGCGGGGTGTGGAGGAACAGGTAGGCATCACCTACACGCCGCCGGGCAGCTTTGTTGTCAACAAACAGAGCAAGGACGCCATTTCCCAGGAAATTACGCTGGTGCCGGATGTGGAGGCCCCTGTTTACGAGGGGCAGATTCTCGGCAAGGTGGAGGTTCTCATCGACGGTGTCGTCGTCACCTCCTATGACCTGAAGGCGGATGCCGCTGTTGAGCGCATCACCGTCCCCAAGGCATTCCGGAAGCTGCTGGATTCCGTTTTGCGCCTGAAGGACAGCGAAGAAGCCGTGCCTGAAGCATCGGGCGAGGCTGAAGCTGCCCCGGAACCGGCTGTGTCCGAGGTACAATAGAGCGTCTCCCGAGAGCCCGGCGGCTGAACTGTGTTTCGGCGCCGGGTTTCTTGCTTTTCTTTCCGATTCCCTGTACAATATGACAAAATGGCAATGTGGCCATCCAATCGGAATGAACCTCCCCGCTGCAAGCAGACGGGGTA
>JAJDGX010000056.1 GCA_030265885.1 Ruminococcaceae bacterium OttesenSCG-928-L11
CCCCCTTGAGAATCCCACAATTTACTTCGTAGCTGCCTACTGTACACTGGGCGTAATGGGGACGCAAAACCGGTCAGGATTATGACCGGTTTTGCTGTGCGGCAGCCTGAGATCCGCACCCTTTTCTATTCAGTTTATCCGCTAAGCGACCCGCTGCAATCCGCGGAGCGGGATGGTTTCTTTTTGCTTCTTTTTCTTTTCCTAAAGAAAAAGAAGAAAAGGAGGGAAATGAGTGCCACCACGAAAGAAAAAAGAGGCTCCCAAGCGGGGTTCCGGAGAGACCAGCGCGGTCATCGAAAACGCCGGAATCGTCATTGAGCAGCCGATTACCAATACCCTGAAAGAAAACTTCATGCCCTACGCCATGAGCGTCATCGTATCCCGAGCTATCCCGGAGATCGACGGGTTCAAGCCATCCCACCGCAAGCTGCTGTACACCATGTACACCATGGGTCTGCTGCGGGGCGCCCGCACCAAAAGCGCCAACATTGTGGGCCAGACCATGCGTCTCAACCCCCACGGCGACCTTGTCATCTACGAGACCATGGTGCGCCTGTCCCGGGGCTATCAGGCGCTGCTCCACGCCTATGTGGACTCCAAGGGCAACTTCGGTAAAGCCTATTCCCGGGACATGGCCTTTGCCGCCTCCCGATATACCGAGGCCAAGCTGGCCCCCATCGCCAGCCAGCTTTTCGCGGACATCGACTCCGACACCGTCGATTTTGTGGGGAACTACGACAACACCACCAAGGAGCCCACCCTGCTCCCTGTGACCTTTCCCACCATCCTGGTCAACTCCAACATGGGCATCGCCGTAGGCATGGCAAGCTCCATCTGCTCCTTCAACCTGGCCGAGGTCTGCGAAACTGCGGAAGCGCTGATGAAAAACCCGGAGCACGACATCTTCTCCACCCTAAAGGCCCCGGACTTTGCCGGCGGCGGCTACGTGGTCTACGACGAGGATGCCCTGCGCAAAATCTACGAAACCGGCCGGGGCGGCATCAAGGTTCGCTCCCGCTACACCTTCGACAAGGCCTCCAACTGCATTGACGTCACCGAGATCCCCCCCTCCACCACGGTGGAGGCTATTATGGACAAGATCATCGACCTGGTCAAGCAGGGGAAAATCCGGGAAATCGCCGACATCCGGGATGAAACCGACTTGAAGGGTCTCAAACTGACCATCGACCTGCGGCGGGGCACCGACCCGGAAAAGCTGATGCAGAAGCTGTTCCGCATGACCCCGCTGGAGGACACCTTCTCCTGCAACTTCAACATCCTCATCGGCGGCGCGCCCCGGGTTATGGGCATCGCCGAAATTGTCACCGAGTGGGCGGCTTTTCGGCGGGAATGCGTCAAGCGCCGCGTGTACCACGACCTGAAAATCAAGCAGGACAAGCTCCATCTGCTGCTGGGACTCTCCAAAATCCTGCTGGATATCGACAAGGCCATCCGCATCGTCCGCGAAACCGAGGAGGAGCGGGAGGTTGTCCCCAACCTGATGATCGGCTTTGGCATCGACGAAATTCAGGCCGATTATGTGGCGGAAATCCGCCTGCGCCACCTCAACCGGGAATACATCCTGAACCGCACCAAGGAAATCGACGATCTCAAGGCACAAATCGCCGAGATGCAGGATATCCTGGCCAATGTCAAGCGCATCGATAAAATCATCATCGACGAGCTGCGGGAGGTCGCCAAAAAATACGGCGAGCCCCGGCGGACGCTTCTCTATTACCCCACCGATGACGAGGAGGAGGCCATCGACGAGCCGGTGCCCGATTATCCGGTTCACCTCTTCTTTACCAAGGAGGGCTACTTCAAGAAAATCACGCCCCTGTCCCTGCGGATGGGCGGCGATCAAAAGCTGAAGGAGGGCGACGAGATCGCCCAGGCTGTGGAGTCCACCAACAGCGCTCAGCTGCTGTTTTTCACCAACAAGTGTCAGGTGTACAAGGCCGATGCCAACGACTTTCCCGACACCAAGGCCAGCGTAATGGGCGAGTACATCCCCGCCAAGCTGGGGATGGAGGACGGCGAGACTGCACTCTTTATGGCGGTGACAAAGGACTACACCGGCTACATGCTGTTTTTCTTTGAAAACGGCAAGGCGGCCAAGGTGGATCTCTCCGGCTATGCCACCAAAACCAAGCGCAAAAAGCTGCTGGCGGCCTACTCCGATAAGTCGCCTCTGGTGGGCATCCACCAGCTTGAGGAGGACGGCGAGTTCCTGCTCAAAGCCCTCAACAACCGCATGCTCATCATACATACCGGCGCCATGACCCCCAAAACCACCAAGAATACCCAAGGGGTGCAGGTTATGACCCTGCGCAAAAACCTGCTGCTGGGCGCCGCTGTCCCCTATCAGGACGGCATGCTGGCCAACCCCCACCGCTTCCGCGCCAAGTCCATCCCCGCGGCCGGCTCCTTCCCCCGCCCCGAAGATGAGGGCGAGCAGCTAATGCTGTAGGTGGTGCCTGCGGCGCATTTGAAATGGGGCGTTGCCCCATACCCCAGCAAAGGGGGTGTGACCCCCTTTGCAATCCCGAAATCACTTCGTGTTCGCCAACCGGATTCCGGGCGAAATCGGGCCGCAACGGCGGTCAAGCTGACGACCGCTGTTGCTGGTGCGGTCGCACTGCGCCTACATCTGTCAACGGCTCTTCCCTTTGGGGAGGGGCCGTTTTTTTCATGCAAATCCCCATTTCATGGACAGATCCCAGATAGACAGTAGGCCAGACAGCCCCGCACAAGCACCGAAGAGGCGGGCTTTACCCCGCCTCTGGCAGGTGCGGACGGGAAGGCTATGCTACCCCAGAATAGCAAAGCAAATCTTATTTGTTTTTTAGGGCGCAAGGCTACATAATCCAAACCCATAAACACAAATTGCGGGATTGTCAAGGGATCATCCCCTTGACCGGGGTTTGGGGCAGCGCCCCTATTTTAAATCCGTTGCTTCCGCCCTGCAGCCCGCTCCCACAGCGCTTCCCCTGGAAATGCCTGGGGATTCGCCCATTTGCCTCGATCTTTTTTGACACGGTTCGACATTTTTGGTATTATGGTAACAGCGAATCGAGAAATCGCACGTACTGTGAAAATTACATGACCAAGGAGGAACGCTATGCCGGCAAAACGAAGCCATGTGCAACGCCGCTTGGCCGCCAAAGGGCTTTTGCACATCGTTGCGGCTGCCGTCGCCCTGGGATGCTTTTTCCCCATGGGCGGCTACGCGCAGTCAAATCGGCCGGACAGCTGGGGAAATGACACCGCTCGACAAGCATCGGAACCGCCAAAACGAGCCGCCAGGCAAACGGGAGTCAGCCGAATCACACCGGCCCGCACCCAGGCCGTGGCGGAATGCAAAGAGGACAATCCGGACACCGTCGGCTGGCTCCATGTGCCGGGCACCGACATCGACCGGGTTGTGCTGCAAAACCCACCGAAGCTGGAAAACAACGACTACTATCTCAGCCGGGATTTTGACGGCAGCTACCTGCGGGACGGCAGCTTCTGCACCGATTACCGGGTTCAGTTTGGCGACGGCAGCCGGGGCGCCCTATCCCGCAACATCACCGTCTACGGCCACAGCTGGGACGACGACCCCAACGGCAGGCTGTTCGCCCAGCTGAAACAGTTCCGGGATCCCGACTTTGCCACGAGCACGCCCTACATATTCTTTTCCACAGAAGCCGAGGACATGGCCTGGGAGGTGTTCGCTGTTCTGGACGCAACCGTCGACCTCCCCTACATCACGCCGGATCCCTCCAACCGGCGCTGGCTCGACACTCTGGACATTGTCTATGACCTAAGCTATTATTCCTACGACACTGTAGTGCAGCCCCAGGATACCGTCCTCACCCTCTCCACCTGCACCTTTTCCGTGCTGGGCCACGAAGCCCTGCCCGAATGGAACGACTACCGATTTGTCATCATGGCAAGGCTGGTACCCCCGGACGAAGCCATCAAGGAGCAGGCCGTGTTCACCCTCAACACCAGCCGAACGGCCCCCGACGATATCCGCGAGCGAATAGAGCAGTATCATCTATAGGCGGAGATCGGTGTCAAGCAAAGGGTGCTGTCCATTTCAAAAAACTGAAGGCCGCCTGATTCCGGTGTGGAATCAGGCGGCCTTTTGTCGCTGTTTTTCTAGTCAATAAAGCGGATTTTTGTGCGGTCGGGCTCATGGGGCGTGCCGGTCGTTTTTGCATAGCCTACCAAAACCGCAACGCCAAATTCCCAGCCGTCGGAGATGCCCACCCGCTGCTTAAACTCTTCGCCCTTGGGCCCGCTAAGCGGAATGCGCGCCATGCCGCAGATGACGCTGCCCAGCCCCAATGCCGTCGCGGCAAGGGCGATATTCTGGCTGACAATGCCTGTATCCATCTCGGTACCGGCCTGCTGGCAGATGAGAATCATGCAGGGCGCATTGTAATACAGTGTCCCGCCCCGCTCCATAAATCTGTCATAGGTGGATTTATCCGGGCCCTCCGCTAGCATGCGCATGCCCTCGGCATCCATTTCCTCGATGAGCGCCTTGTCGGTGATGACATTGATTTGCCACGGCTGCCTGTTCATGCCGCTGGGTGACTGAACTGCCGCCAGGGCAATCGCCTCCAAAATCTCCTTTTCAGGAAGCTTGGATTCGTACGCCCGGCAAGAATACCGCTGTGCGATTGTACGCAGGGTTTCGTTGGTTTGCATGTCATTGTACCGTCCTTTCCCGCCTGTTTTTTGTGATTGTTATTATTATATCATAAAAATCATAAAAGCGGAGCGAAGATGATATAATTGGCCATCGCCGACAGGCGGGCCGCCTAAATCTTTTTCATCCCCACACGCCCATTGACAGACTGACGGGAGCACCCACTGCCGTGAATGCTCCCGTTTCTCTATGGGATTATGCCTGCCGGGCCAGATTTTCGCTGCTCTCCGGAGCATTCTGCTGTTGCCCGGCCCGAAGCTTGACTGCGGACAGTGCGGCTCCGCAAACGCCTGCTGCCAGCGCAACGACAAACAGTACCATGTAGATGGTGCGCGCGCCTCCGCCTGCGCCCAGGGCGGCGTTGAAACCGTAGGTCACCAGCCCCACCAGCCCCCAGAGGCCGCTGGCCCCCATGACAACCGCGTTGCCGCTGAATTTAAGCAGCAGGATTGCCAGTGCAATTGCCACTATCTGCAGCAGGATACAGCCTCCGACAATGCTGTTGATGTTGTAGCCCTCCACCTGAGATTCCAGGTAGGCGGTTGTAGCTGTGTGGTCGGTGGGGAACGCCAGGTACCCCGCAATGGAAACGCCGCCCTCTTCGGAATAAAAGTAAGGCAGGCCCTGAAGGCCGATAAATGCGATCATCAGCACCGCCAATCCAATTGATATTGCTCTCGAAACATTTTTTGACATAACGCTCTATCCTTTCTACAGTTTCATACTAAATCGTTCCCGAACTGTTTTTGATTTAAGTTAAGTTTAGATTATTTATCTTACGTTTGGGTGTGGGTTTTGTGAAAACTGCCGGAAAACTGTCTGTCTTTTGGGGGAACATTGATCCATTTCCGGGCGGGTGCAAAATATGGTGGGTTGTGGTAGAATGTCGGTAAGGGAAAGCCGCCACCGTTCAAGGAAGTGGCGGCGAAAACGTCAGGAGGATGAACCGCGATGCAATATGTGACATTGGGAAAAACCGGAATCAAGGTCAGCGGCCTGTGTCTGGGCGCTTTGCCCATGGGGCCCAGCCAGAAAAACATGTCCCCGGAGGACGGCGCAAAGGTTGTCAAACGGGCGTTGGAATTGGGGATCGATTTCATTGACACTGCCCAGGGCTACCGCACCTATGGGCATATTCGCCCCGCTGTGGAGGAGACGGGCATTCGCCCTGTCATCGCCACCAAGTCCCCGGCGGCTACCTATGAGGATATGGACGCCGCCGTCAAGGAGGCGCTGTCGGCACTGAATGTGGACGTCATCGATATCTTTTTCCTTCATGCGGCACGGGGCGGCATGGAGGTGTTTGAGAAGCGGGCGGAGGCCCATCGCTGTCTGTTGGAGTACAAGGCGAAGGGTGTGATCCGCGCCGTGGGAATCAGCACCCACAACGCCAAGGTGGCGGCTGCCGCTGCCAAACGGGAGGACATCGACGTGGTGTTCCCCATCATCAACAAAAAAGGCCGGGGCATTCAGGAAGGAACCCGGGAGGACATGGAGCAGGCTATCCGGGACTGCTATGGGGCGGAAAAGGGCGTTATGCTCATGAAGCTGCTGGGCGGCGGCTCCATGGCCGATGAATTTGAAGAGGCCATGGAATACGGCCGCAAGCTGGCCGACGGCAAGGCTGCCATTGTGCTGGGTATGGTAAGCCCCGAGGAAGTGGACATGAACGTGGCGTGGTTTGAGGGTAAGGATCTAGCCGCCCACAAGGAAAAGGTCAAGGTGCAGCCCAAGGAATTCTTTATGCTGAGCGGGATGTGCATCAAGTGCGGCAAATGCATGGAAATGTGCCACAACAACGCCATCGCCATGGAGGAAACCGGCGCACGCATCATCAAGGAAAACTGCCTGACCTGCGGCTACTGTGTCGACGCCTGCCCCCAATTCATCATCCGCATGGTATAAAAGACCCTTCTTTTCTTTCGCGAGAAAGAAAAGAAGCAAAAGAAAGCGCGTACGCTCCGCGGTTCCTTATTTAGGGCATCGCGGAGCGGATGGATTTTGAGGGATTTATTTAGTTTAAAGAGAAAGCGAACCGTTCTGTAGCGCCATATTTAGGGAATCGCGGAGCGGATATTTTTTCTTTGGTATCTTTCTTTTTTGATTCAAAAAGAAAGTACGGCCTTTACTTGAGGCGGTAGGCGCTGGGGGGGACTCCGAATTTGCGTTTGAACATGCGGGAGAAGTTGACGATGTCGCTGTAGCCGGTAAGCTGGGCGGCTTCGCCGGGGGCAAAGCCTCGGGTGGCGATGAGTTCGGCGGCCTTCTCCAGGCGGAAATCCACAATATATCGCTGGGGAGATTTGCCTGTGTGCCGCCGAAACAGCTTGCTGAAATACGTGCGATCCAAATTCAAATACCCGGCCAGCTTGTCTACCCGCAGTTCCCGCTCGTAATTGGATTCGATGTAGTTTTGGGCCATGCGGACATAATGGATGGTGGCGTCCTCCACCGGGGCAGCCTCCACGCTGAGCAGGGACAGCAGCTCAAAAATTTTGCCGCAAATATACAACTCCCGGCCAAAGCGGATGTGTCCGCTGTCCTGAAAGGCGTGAAAAATATGAGCGCATTCCGGGGCGGTGATGACATCCTCCCCCAGCAGCGGCTCCACATCCAGCGAGGTTTGGAAGCCAATCCAGCAATAATGCCAGGGATCCCGCTTATCTGCCGTATAGGTGGTAATTTCATCGGGGCGAATGACAAACAGCTGCCCTTCCCGGACAATATTCACACCCCGGACAGTCTCATATATCCCCTTGCCGGATAACACATAATGCAAAAGCCAGTATTCCCTGGCATACGGGCCGTAGGAGTGACTGGGCTCACAGTCCTGGAAGCCGCATATCAACGGGTTTACACCATCCAGGTGACGGTTTTCCAGCAAAATATCATGTTGCATTGTTGCAGCCACCTTTCAAATATTAACCACATTATATCAAATCGCACCCACAATATACAATAGGATTTTGACCAGTTGTGTGATACGATGAACACAATTCGGCAATATACTTGCCATATGGATAAGGGAGTTGAACACATGGCGAAAATTACATTTATGGGTGCAGGTAGCACCGTATTTGCCCGCAATGTGCTGGGAGACTGCATGTGCTCCGAAGTCCTGCGGGACAGCGAAATGGCCCTGTATGACATCGACGGCGACCGCCTGCGGGAAAGCGAGGCCATTCTCAGCGCCATCAACAAGGGCCTGGGCGGAAAAGCCAAAATCAAGACGTATCTGGGTGTGGACAATCGCAAGGATGCTCTGCGTGGGGCGGACTTCGTAGTGGACGCCATTCAGGTAGGGCTGTACGACCCCTGCACCATCACCGACTTTGAGGTGCCGAAAAAATACGGCCTGCGCCAGACCATTGCCGATACTCTGGGCATTGGCGGCATTATGCGGGCACTGCGCACCATTCCGGTGCTGGCGGATTTTGCCCGGGATATGGAAGAGGTTTGCCCCAACGCCTGGTTCCTCAACTACACCAACCCCATGTCTATGCTGACCGGCTATATGCTGCGCTATACCGGCGTAAAAACAATCGGCCTTTGCCACAGTGTACAGGCCTGCAGTGAGCATCTGCTGAAGGATCTGGGGATGGAGGATAAAATTCCCGGCCGCCGGGAGCTCATCGCCGGTATCAACCACATGGGCTGGCTGTTGGATATCCAGGACAAGGACGGCAACGACCTGTATCCGGAAATTCGCGCCCGGGCCAAACAGAAAAACGCCACAGAAAAGCACAAGGATATGGTGCGGTACGATTACATCGACAAGCTGGGCTTTTATTGCACCGAATCCAGCGAACACAACGCGGAATACAACCCCTTCTACATCAAATCCCGGTATCCTGAGTTGATTGAAAAATTCAACATTCCTCTGGATGAATACCCCCGCCGCTGTGTCAATCAGATTGCAGGCTGGGCCGAGGAATACAAGAGCCTCAGTTCCAAGGAAGCGATTGAGCACAAGCGCTCCCATGAGTATGCTTCCCATATTATGGAGGCCCTCATCACCGGTAACCCCTACAAAATCGGAGGCAACGTCCTCAACACCGGCGGGCTCATCGAAAACCTGCCGCCTGAGGCCTGCGTAGAGGTTCCCTGTATGGTGGATGGATACGGCATCAACCCCTGCCGGGTAGGCAGACTGCCGGTACAGCTGGCTGCCATGAACATGACCCATGTCAATGTGCATCTGCTGACCATCGAAGCCGCCGCTACCCTGAAAAAGGAGCATGTCTACCATGCTGCCATGCTGGATCCCCACACCGCAGCAGAGCTGTCCCTGGACGATATTGTCCATATGGTGGACGATCTGATCGAGGAGCATGGGGACTGGCTGCCTAAGTATCGGTAATGGGAAATGCTTCCACAGACCCGGGCAGGGCGACAGCTTCATGCCAGGATGCATTCCAAACGCGCCGACTCCCAGCTTTTTGAGGTCAGGATCGCGTAACGGGCCCTAACTGAACAGCAACGCAAAGCGGAGGGAGAACCCCTCTGGTTTGCGTTGCTGTTTTCTTTCGTTCAATGGCTCTTTTTTGCCTCGTTCCGAGAAATATCGTGCTTGTTACTTTTTGTTCCTCATGGATTGCCTTGCAACAGCCCCTTATTTCTTTGCTTCAGCGCATCTAAAATATCTTCACCCAATATAGTCACAATATATTTTGCATAAAACTTGGTCTTTGCTATGACGTGAGTTATATACTTCTATTCTCATTGTAGATATCCTTTCATCATGAAAAATCACGCCACCATTGCGTTTCTGTTAATTCCCTCAATCACCGCCCGCAAATTCATGAACACCGCTACATCATCAAACAGCTCGGTGATACTGCCCTGGTCGGTGAAGGGACTTTCCTGCAATACCGACAAATCCTTCATCATACCGTTCCTCACGATGTAGTTGACTATCTGACGCACAAAATACATCTGCCGGCTATCCAACCCGGCGTCATTCAAGAACTGGGAGAAAGCCTCGTTGGCCGCTTTCTGGCTGAGCCCGACAATGGAGCGCACCAACTCGCCCAGTGGCGTTTGACCGTACTGGACGTCATACTGCTCCTTAGTTCCCAACTCATTCCACAGGATATTTTCGAGGGTGGATATATCCTCTTCGCTCAGCGGTTCATTGCCTTTTAGCTTAGCGATGGCGGGGATGTTCTGATTCTGCTGGATATAATAGTTGACCTTCTTTTTGTAGTTGGCTAAATCGTCGTTGTCAAGCTGTGATTCGTTCCATTCGATGGAGAGGATGTCATCGGTGAAATCGGTATCATAGCGAACCCGCTCGTCCTCCGGGATAAACTTGATGAGGTCGCGGAGCCTCGTGCGAATTATCTCATAATCTGTAACCCCTGCCTGCTCCAGCATATCGTGGTGCAGGATTTGCCCCAGCAGGTCTTTTTGGGCAGCAATCGCCGGAATTGTCCCGTATCTGGCCAGCGCATCCACCTTGCGGAGCACATCGTTTTTGGCCCGTTTGTAGCTTTTATCCGCCAGCATGGCCAGCTCAATCTGATAGATGAGCATGTCAAACCGGGCAGCCGAACTGTCGTCACCCACAGGCAGAATTTGGGGTGCGATATGCTCGGCAATTTGCAGCGTATTCTCGTAGGTGAGGGCCGAGAAGTCCGCATCCGCCTGGTATTTATCGATAGTGCGCAGATGCTGCTTTACCGCAAAATTGTCCCGTGGCAGCGCCTTTACCTGGCGCACCAAATCCTGCACCAGCTCCTTGCGGTAGCTTTGCAGCTCCTGCGTCTGGAATGGCAATTCTTGCAGTTTGTAGACCATCTCCACTTTGATGTTGAAGGTGCGCTCCTGCAAGGTGCTGACCACCCCGGCCTCACGACCCTTGGCGTGCAGGCGGAAAAAGTCGAAGTTGCCGCATAAATCAAACATATAAAACTGCTGCTTGTCCACACCGTCCATAAGCTTTTGACAGGTGCGGGTGCCCCGGCCAATCATCTGCCAGAACTTGGCCCGACTCATCACCTTTTTGAAGAATACAAGGTTGAGAATTTCCGGTACATCGATGCCGGTGTCCAGCATATCCACCGAAATGGCAATCTGCGGCAGCTTGGCCTTGTCGGAAAAATCATCTATCAGGCTTTGGGCATAGTTGGTGTAATTATCGATGACCTGCGCATAATGGCTTGGATAATCGGGGAACTCCTTGCTCCACACCTCCAGAATCTTCTCGGCGTGGTTGTGGTTCTTGGCGAAGATGATGGTCTTTCCGATTTTCTCGCCATACTCCACCCGCTGGCCATGCTGCATCAAAATATGCAGCGCCTTGCGGATGGTATCCTCGTTGAAAATCCACTGGTTAAGCGCGCTGGAATCAATGCTGTCCGGCAGGGCGCCCTCCTCGTCGGCAAAGGTATTTTCGTATTCTTCCTGCTCCTCGGGGGAGAGTTCTTCGTAGGAAATGCCCTTGGTCATGAATTTGAGCTCGGTTTCGATGGAGACAAAGTCCACCAGAAAGCCATCCTGCACCGCCTGGGAAAGCTCGTAGCCATAAGTGGGCACACCGCTTTCCAAATCGAAGATGCCGTAGGTGTTCTTGTCGATTTCGTCCTTGGGCGTAGCGGTAAGTCCCACCAGCAGCGCATCAAAGTAGGTGAAAATATCCTTGTATTTGTTGTAGATGCTGCGGTGCGCCTCGTCTACGATGATGAGGTCAAAATGTCCCGGCGTGAACAGCCGGTCTCCCGCCTCGTCGCGGGTGGCGTCGATGCAGTTCATCATGGTTTGATAGGTGGAAAACACCGCGCGGGCGCTGGCCTCCTCTTTGCCCTCGGTGAGATTGCACAGAGAAAGATTGGGCAGCTGATTGTGGAAGGCGCGCTTTGCCTGCGTCACCAGCGCGTTGCGGTCGGCCAGAAACAGCAGATTTTTCACCCAGCCGTGGCGAATCAGCACATCGGCCAGCGAGATGACCGTGCGAGTTTTGCCGCTGCCGGTCGCCATCACCAGCAGGGCCTTGCGGCGATTGCGGGCATCAAAGGCATCGCATACCGACTGGATGGCCTCTTTCTGGTAGTAACGGTTGGAGATTGCATCATTGACCCGCACCGCCGCAAGGGGGGAGCGCCCCTGCATTTTGTTGAACTCCTTCTCCAAATCCCGCTTGGAGTAAATGCCGGATACCGGGCGTTCGGGGTAGTATTTATCGTTCCAGATGCGGGTTTCGTAACCGTTGGTCAGGAAGATGACGGGCCTCTGCCCGTGCTTTTTCTCCAGAAAATCGGCGTAGAGCTTGGCTTGCTGACGGCCCTTCTCCACATTGACACTGGTGCGCTTGGCCTCGATGACCGCCAGCGGCAGACCGTTATCCCCCAGCAGCACATAGTCGGCAAAGCCCCTGCCGGATTTGTTGGGCATCTCGTCGATAGGGTACTCATCAACCCAGTTTGGCCCACGCCGCCAGCCTGCATCCATGAGCATTACATCGACGTATGCCTTTCTGGTCTGGGCCTCGGTCATATCCATCGGCTTGACGGTATAGCCCTGCTTCAGCTGCGCCACGCGCTTGGCGGTGAGCGTTTCCCGCTTGGGGAAGTTTTCGTCCAGCAGGGTTTGGAAGTCCACTTCCGGGGCGGCAGGCGGCGGGACGGCAAGCACCGGCTCCGGCTTAGGTTCCAGCAGAGATTTGTCAAAGGGAACCTCGGTATAGTTCGCGCCGTAGCAATAGGCGACAAAATCCAGAAAGCTGTGCAGATTTTGCAGTGCCAGCACCGCCTGGTCGCGGGTGACGCCCTTGGGGTTGTGGGTGGCGTTGTTGCCAACCCGGCGCAGATAATCCAGCTTGGCAATCATGCCGGAGGGGAGAAGGTCTTTGAAGTCCTCGGTGCTGATGAGGGTGACCAGCTTGTCCTCGTAGGGTTTTGTGAGGGAGCCATCCACGCTGTAGACCCATTTGACCGCAAACTCCAGCGCCGTGCGGCAGGCTGTAGCGCACAGTGCGGGAGATATGGGGAAAACGCGCTCAGCCGAGACAGCGGCCTCGGCAAAGGGTTCAAACTGCGGGTCTTGCAGGAGAAAATCAAAGTTGGTGGACATGGCGGTCACCTCAATTTATGTCGTTAGAATATCTCGCCGCGGAAGCATTTTTGCAGCAGGGATTTGTAGTTTTGTTCGAGTTTGGCGAGGGATTGCTGGAGAAGAGATTTTTGGGATTCGACTTGGTGAACGAAGGCGGCGAACTCATTTTGGAGATTGAGTGGCGGTATGGGCAATTCAAGTGAACCTATTTTTTTGAGATTTAGTGTATATAACCCTGATGTGGAACTTGCAAGACGAACTATTTGTTTTCTGCCCAAAGGAGACATAAAGTAATGCATCGCATATATCGGGTTAATTTTATGTGCAAACCGTACTTTTATTAAATGGTTTTGATGTACACATGGCTGGATTTGCCCATCCCATACAGCGACTCGTCCAATCTGTGTTGGGCTTCCGTTCCCCTCGACAAATAGCAAATCACCTTTATTCAGAAGGACTCTATTAACTTTGTTGTCATCAACAGTTATATTGTGCATTTCTGTCAAGTCAAAATCATTACTGTAAACATTTGCAACACGCAAAAACGGATAGCTTTTTCCTTGAACTTTTTGACTTGAATTTTTTGTCAATCCGCCTATCACAACAGCAATATCACTTAACGGCTTACTATCACAACCCCGATTCCCAAACATCTCAATAAACTGCGACTTCACCAGCAAATTCAGCTTTTCAATCTGCGCCTTGCGCTTTTCGATGAGGGCACTGGCGCGGTCAAGCGCGTCGGCGATTTGCTGCTGCACTGGCAAGGGTGGTAGGGGAACAAGAATAGCATCAAAATACTTTTTTGTAATATGCTTCATTGTTGAGCCATGTGTCACTGAAGACATCTCACTCAATTTTTGCTCAATAACATACATGAAAAAGCGTTTATCATAGTCAAGCTTGTCGAAAACAACTTTGAAAATATGCTGATTCAACAACGCTTTTCCTTTGTTCCACTCATAAACACCTAAACTTGCAGACCAAGATATCAGAATGTCGCCATCATTCAGTTCATATTGAGCGCCATACGGTTTGTCATAGTAGTTTATAATATCGCTGCTGCCAGTAAGATTCTGAATACGAATAATTGGCAACCCTTCATTTGTCCAATCGGCAGGCTTGAATGCAAATCCATTGACAAAGGTTGCTGCATCCCCCAGCCGCACCATCTCCCACTTACCCACGCAGCACCGCCTCCAAGTCAGCCAGTCCAGCGGTGATTTCCATTTCCAACTCGTTTATCTCGGCTATAATCTCCAGTGGGTGGGGGTACTCCTCCTCCACATAGGCGCTCTGCTTGTATTTGTTGATGGAAAGGTCGTAATCGTTGCTTACAATCTCATCCTTGGGCACAAGGAAGCTTTGATCCGTGCGCTCCCGGCCATCTTCCGCATCCAGCGCATGGAAGCGCGCCACAATGTCGGGGATGTCACTGCTATCCAGTTGTGTGCGCTTGTCGTCCAGACTGTAGCCGTCGCTCTGCATGTCATAGAACCACACCTTGTCGGTGCCGCCAGCACCGGTCTTGGTGAACACAATCACGGCTGTGCTCACCCCGGCATAGGGCTTGAACACACCGGAGGGCATGGAAATAATGGCCTCCAGCCTATGATTCTCCACAATCTCCCGACGGATGTCCTTATGCGCCTTGGAGGAACCGAACAGCACGCCGTCCGGCACGATGGACGCGCAACGGCCGCCGTTTTTCAGCATCCGCAAAAACAGCGTCAGAAACAGCAGCTCGGTCTTTTTGGTCTTGGTACCCTTAATCAGATCGGTGGAAACAATATCGTAATCAAGGCTCCCCTTAAAAGGCGGGTTGGCCAGTATTTTTGTGTACAAATTGGCATCAACATTCTGGTCGGACAGACTGTCCTTATACACAATCTGAGGATTGGCGATGCCGTGGGTCATCATGTTCATGGCGCCGATGCGCAGCATGGTTCTGTCCATATCGTAGCCGGTAAACATAGCGCTGTCATAATGTGCCTTTGCATCTTTATCATAGAAGATATCGTCAAAATGATGTTCCTTCAGATATTCACCTGCCGCCACCAGAAAGCCGCTGGTGCCACAGGCCGGGTCGCAGATGGTATCGTCCGGCTGCAAATCCAGCAGTTCCACCATCATGCGGATGATGTGGCGCGGCGTGCGGAATTGCCCGTTGGTTCCTGCGGTGGACAGCTTGGAAAGCATGTATTCGTACAGGTCACCCCGGGCGTCCTGCTTATCGGGGAGTCCTTCCATGTAGGCGTACATCTCATCCAGCGAGGTGACGATTTTTTCCAGCAATTGGGGCGTGGGCACCTTGAAGATGGCATCGGCCATGTATTTGGCATAGGTGCCGCTGTTGCCGTTCAGTTCCTTGATAAAGGGGAAAACCTCAGCCTGCATGGTCTGATACATGGCCTCGGCGGGCTTGTCCCGCAGCACAGACCATTTCAGGTGCTGCTTTCCCGCAAACATACTGACATACGAAATGCCAAGCAAGCTGCTTTCGCTCTGGCGGGTGTTGTCGGTTTGGTCAAGGTCTCGGATGAACATGAGGTATGTAATCTGTTCAATAACATCCAGTGGATTGGTCAGACCGCCGGTCCAGAACATTTCCCACAATTTATCCACTTTGCTTTTAAGCTCACCTGTAATCATGTGCCACTCTCACAATCGTTGTTTTTGTTGCTTCGCCCGTCTTTAGGCTTTTGAGCATCGGAAGGAATCACCCACGCATTACCAAAACGCACTGCACCGGGAATGCGGCCGCGTGAACATAGAAGTTGCACCTGGCGAGGCGTGATGCCCCATCTTTCAGCCGCTTCTTTTGTTGTTATTCCGTTCATATTGGAAACTCCTCATCAAAATATGACTGCTACTATTATATCGCGGAAACGAAATGTACACAACCGTATATTGACATAAATCGCCAAATCGGGCTTAACAGCGTTAAATCTTTGTGGGGCCGTTGTCGTTCCCGAAAACATCATTCAGCACTATGCAACACAGTGAACGGGGTGGCCGCAGGCAGGACAAAGAGCATCTTATGGAAAAACTTCGCAGCTTGGGGTATATGTAACCCTTGGCGCGA
>JAJDGX010000057.1 GCA_030265885.1 Ruminococcaceae bacterium OttesenSCG-928-L11
TCTCGTCAAAGCGGGACTGGTACTCATAGGGGTATTTGAAGTTGTAGACGCGGCGGATGTCCCCGCCGGCCCCGCAGATTTTCGTCACGCCGCCGGCGCCGGCAGCCAGCACCGACCGCACCTCTTCCATGATGAAGATGTTGTAGGGGCTCTCATAGCCGGGTTTGGAAAAGCCGATATTCTCCAGATTTTGCTTGGTGCCCTTTTGGCGGTACATGTAGTAGGGCAGGTATCCATGGGCCGACAGCCTGCGCCTTGCCTCGTCCAGACAGGCCCCCAGTTCCATATCCGATTCGTCAAAGGCCCATTCCTGTTCCCGCAGCCGGGAGGAGCGTTTGACTGTCAAGGTGTGTATAGTTATATTTTCGGGCGAAAGCGCCAGAACTTTATCTACCGTATCCAGGAAGCCCCGGTCACTGTCGCCGGGCAGGCCCGCAATCAAATCCATGTTGATCCACTCAAAGCCCGCTTCCCGGGCCATGTGAAAGCTTTCTACCGTCTGGGCGGCGGTGTGCTTTCTGCCAATTGCCGCCAGCACCCGATCCTCCATGGTCTGGGGGTTGATGCTGACGCGGTCGACGCCGTGCTCCTTCAGGGCAGCCAACTTTTCCGCCGTGATGGTGTCGGGACGGCCGGCCTCCACCGTAAACTCGGTGACAGCAGACAGGTCAAAGGACGCCTCCACCTCCGCCAAAATCCGGGACAAATCCGCTGCGGACAGGGTGGTAGGCGTTCCGCCACCAATGTATACCGTTTGCAGCAGCAATCCCTTTTGAGTCGCCACCCGGGCGATTTCCCGCAGTTCCCGGCAAAGCAGCTCCACATAGTCGGGAATCAGCTTGGCGCATTTCTCGATTTCGTGGGAGACAAAGGAGCAGTAGAGGCACCGGCTGGGGCAAAAGGGAATGCTGATGTACAGGTGATAGGCGTTGGCCGGGCAGTCCGCCAGTATGGGCTCCTGCACCCGGCCGGTTTCCAGGGCCAGGGAGGCCTTTTCCGGCCGCACCAGATAGTCCTCGGTCAGCCGCCGGAACACACCCTGCTCATCCAGGCCTCCGGCCATCATGGCGCGACACAGCCGCACCGGGCGCACGCCGGTCAGAACACCCCAGGGCGGACGCTGGCCGGTGGCCTTTGCAAGCTGCTGAAACAGAAGCACCGCCAAAGCCCGCTCCTGCTCCTGCTCCGGAGTGTCGGCGGGCAAATCTGTGCTGCATTCCCCCCGGTATCCCTCGCCGGAGACAGCCGCTGTTGCCCGGCACCCCTCGGGGCAGGGCGCGAGAGCAGCCGTCAGCCACAGACTGCCATCCGCCTCCGGAGACTGCTCCCCTTCCCGGATGATCTGGATTTTCTCACCGGGATAAAACAGCCTTGCCACGCACTCCATCTCGTAGGCAAAGCTGTGTCCCCTAATTTCCAATATTACCATGTCACCGAGTCATCTGCCTTTCAGGGCCTCCTGGATATAGGAATTGTTCTGGCGCTCAAATTGAAGGGTGGTGCTGTCGCCGTGGCCGGGATACACCCGGTAATCCCCCTCCACCTCCGCCAGCTTTCGCAGGGAGCGGAGCAGGGTGGTATAGTCGCCGCCATACAGGTCGGTGCGGCCCACATCGCCGTAAAAAAGGGTATCGCCGGCAAACATGGCGTCCTCACACAAATAGGTCACGCCGCCCTTGGTGTGGCCGGGGGTTTCCAGCACCCGGATTTCCAGTTCCTCCAGCTGCAGTACATCCCCATCTGCCAGCGTACGGGCATTGCCGATGACGAAATCCGAATCGTCGCTGTTGCGAAAAACAGCCAGACTTTTCTGGGTGTCTCCCAGCATCTCCGCGTCACCCTTGCCGATGTACAGCACGGCGTCCGGATACCGGGCCATCAGCTTTTTGACACCGCCGATGTGGTCGTGGTGCCCGTGAGTCAGCAAAATCATTCGGGGAACGGCCCGCAGCTCCTCCAACTCCCGGATAATCCGTTCCGGCTGGGCACCGGGATCGACAACGGCGCAGCTTTCTCCGTCCGTTTTGATGATGTAGCAGTTTGTCCCCAGCATTCCCACCGGGATGATTCCCACTGTCATTGCAAATCCCCCTTAATCGGCTGTGCGTCAGCTTCTATTTTTTGTTGGCAGGCATGATTTCGTCACTGTCCAGAATGATGGTCACCGGGCCGTCATTGACCAGGCTGACCTGCATATCGGCGCCAAATTCGCCGGTGGCGACGCTCTGCACCCCTGTCTGGCGCATCGCCTCCACAAAGGTGCGGTAAAGCGGCTCCGCATGGGTAGGCGGGGCAGCCTCCGTAAAGGAGGGGCGTCTCCCCTTGCGGCTGTTGGCGTACAGGGTGAAGTTGGAGATGACCATGGCATCTCCGCCCACATCCAGCAGAGACAGATTCATCGCGTCGTTCTCGTCGGTGAAAATGCGCAGATTGGCCGATTTTTCCGCCATAAACGCGACTGTTTTCTCGTTGTCCTCCGGACAGATGCCCACCAGCAGGAGCAGCCCCTTCCCGATGGAGCGGGTTTCGCCCCCGTCAATGGTGACCCCTGCCGAGGCCACTCGCTGCAATACAATCCGCATGCATCGCTTTCCTTTCCGTTGCGTGTTGATGGTTTATTGTACGGTGCGCTCAACCCGGGTTATGCCTCCAATTTTGCCCAGTGTGCTGGAAACATACTGCAGCTGGCTCAAATCGGTGATGCCCAGTGTAATCTGGATGGCCGTCTGATCGTCCGGCTGTTCCCGGGCTATCAGGGAGTAGACCGGCACATGCATGTTGTTGAGGGCGATGCTCACATCCAGCAGCAGGCCATCCCTGTCCTTGCCAAAAATATCGATGGTGGACTTGAACACCTCGCTGCCCGCGCTGCTGGCCCATTCGCAGTGAACCCAGCGCTCGCTCTGGTTGGGGTCGTTCATGGTGGCCTCCACGTTGATGCAGTCCTTCTTGTGGATGGACACGCCAAAGCCCCGGGTGATGTAACCGATGATATCGTCCCCCGGCAGCGGGTTGCAGCACTTGGAGTATTTGACCAGACAACCCTCCAGTCCCTCAACAATTACACCGCTGGACGCCTTGCGCTGCTTTTGGGCGGTGCTGCGCACCAGCTGCTTTTTGACCTGCTCCTCGCCGGTGGTTTTGTAGTGGCGCACGTACAGTTCCTTGATGCGGGGCATCACCTTGGACAGCAGAATGCCGCCGTAGCCGATGGCCGCCAAAAACTCGCGGACGCTGTTGAGGCGCTGGTTTTTGACGATCCGGCCCAGGAATTCCTCCATGGTGTCGTCGTCCAAAAGGATGTTGTAGCGGCGGAATTCCTTCTCCAGCTCCGCCTTGCCCTGGGCGATGTTCTCTTCCTTGCGCTCCCGCTTGAACCAGCCCCGGATTTTGTTGCGGGCCGACGCCGTTTTGACAATGCTAATCCAGTCGCGGCTGGGGCCGTGATCCTTGGCGTTGGTGGTGATGATATTGACGATGTTGCCGGTTTGCAGCTGGGTATCCAGCGACACCATGCGGCCATCCACCTTGGCCCCCACCATCCGGTTGCCGATTTCCGAGTGGATGGCGTAGGCGAAGTCGATGATGGTGGATCCGGCGGGAAGGGTGATGACGTCGCCCTTTGGGGTAAAGATAAACACCTCGTCGGTGGAGAGATCCGATTTGATGGAGCCGAGAATTTCCTGGGTATCCACGGTTTCCCGCTGGGTTTCCAGCAGCTGGCGCACCCAGGAGATTTTGTCCTCCAGGGAGTCCTTCTTTTCCAGGCCCTCCTTGTACTTCCAGTGGGCGGCGATGCCGAATTCCGCCGTGTGGTGCATGTCCCAGGTGCGGATCTGCACCTCAAAGGGGATGGCCTCCTTGTCAAACACGGTGGTGTGCAGGCTCTGGTACATGTTGGCCTTGGGAGTGGAGATGTAGTCCTTGAATCGGTTGGGAATGGGGCGGAACATGTCGTGGATTTCCCCGAAGATGTGGTAGCATTCGTCGATGGTGTTCACCAGAATGCGAATGGCGTAAATGTCGTATATCTCGTCGAAGGAGCGGCCCTGGACATACATCTTGCGGTAGATGCCGAACACGCCCTTGACCCGGCCCTCAATAAAGATGTCATCGTATTTTTCCGACAGGCGGGCGTTTATTTTCGCCTTGATCCGCTCGATAAACCGCTGGCGCTCCTCTTTTTTCAGATCCATCTGGCTCTCGATTTCCTCGTAGGCAATCGGATCCAGATAGCGCAGGGAGATGTCCTCCAGCTCCTCCTTGATGGCGTGAATGCCAAGCCGGTGGGCGATGGGGGCGTAGACCTCCATGGTCTCCAGAGCCGTATCCCGCTGCTTTTGAGGCGGGCGGACGCCGATGGTGCGCATGTTGTGCAGGCGGTCGGCCAGCTTGATGATGATGACGCGGACGTCCTTGGCGATGGCCATCAGCATCTTGCGAATGTTCTCCGCCTGCTGTTCCTCCTTGGAGGAAAAGGGCAGCTTTCGCAGCTTGGTGACGCCGTCCACCAACAGGGCCGTGTCGTCGCCAAATTCCTTGCGCAGGCTTTCCAGCCCCACGTCCGTATCCTCCACCACATCGTGGAGCAGCGCCGCCACCAGCGTGTCGGAGTCCATGCCCAGATCCGCCAGTATCATCGCCACCGACACCGGGTGAGAGATGTAGGGCTCGCCGGAATCCCGCACCTGTCCGGCATGGGCCTCCGCCGCCACGGCGTAGGCCCTGCGAATTTTCTCCACATCGTATTGGGCGTCGTTAAGCCGGATCACCTTCAATAGATCGTCAAAATCATAGATGTCCTGCGTGGTCATGCCAATCCCCCCATGCCCCTCAGGGCGCAAATCGTAATACAGCCGCCGGGCCGGGCCCGATGAAGCAGGGCATTGCAGGGTGCGCACTACTGCTCCGCATTCCCGCAATTATCCCTTTAAAGCCGCCAGTATGGCGGAATTTTGCAGTTCAACCTTTGGGGCACCCTCCCGTACGCTGATGCCGCTCTCGGTCTCTTCAACCAGTTCCATCTCTCGGAGCACATCCAGAGCGATGCGGATTTTGCAGTAATCCAGCCCACTGTCCAGCAGATTGTAATAGATGCCGTCGGCGCCGTGGGCACAGCCGCCGCTTTTGCGGATGTACCGGTATACCACGGCGATCTCCCCCCGGTTAGGCACGATGGCTTCCTTGTCACAGTCGCCGCCGTACTCGCCCCGCAGATGGTTGCGGTACCGGGCCTCTTCCAATATAGCCCGTTCCTGATCCAGGCCGCAGGGGCGGATATCCTTGATGCGAACAGAAAGCTGGGGCGCGTTGTTCCACTCGCCCACCGTCACCGCCGCCAGCACATCCACTACATCCCCCTGGGAGAAGGGCAGCTCCCGGGCTGTCATGCGGAAATATACCGCGTAAAACATATGGTTGCCAAACTGAAAGCGTATACGCACATGCTTCCCGTCGGAGGTGGGGTATATCCCCTCAATGCGCATGGCGGGCAACAGGAAGGACGGCTGCTCATTGGCCGCCCCAAAGGGCTCCAGCACGTCGAGGAGGCGAATGTGCCCGATGGCAAGTTCCTGGGGTGTCAGCGCACAGTCTACCTTGTACTCCGTTACCGGCATCACCGGGTAGTGAACCGCGGCCCACCGCTCCATTTCCGCCGCAAATACGGGGATGTCCTCTCCCCGCAGCGACAGCCCCGCCGCCAGCGTGTGGCCGCCGTACTGGGTCAATGTGCCGGAGCAGGCCGTGATGGCCTCAATCAAGTCAAAGCCCGGCAGACTTCGGCCCGAGCCCCGCGCCATTCCGCTCTCTTCAATGGAAATCAGAATAACGGGGCGGCTGTACCGCTCCATCAGCTTGGAGGCCACAATGCCCACCACGCCGTGGTGCCAGCCATGGCCGCAGAGAATCAGCAGCCGTTTTGCCAGCTGCGTCGGATCGCTCCGCAGCTGCTCTTCTATCTGGGCAAGGATATCCTCCTCGATTTTCTTGCGCTGGCTGTTCTGGGTGTTGACCCGTTCCGCCGTATCGCCGGCAAAGGCGGCATCGTCTGTCAGCAGCAGTTCGATGGTGCTGTCTACCGATCCCATACGGCCCGACGCGTTGATGCGCGGGATAATGCCGAAGGCGGCCGATTCACCGGTAATGGTTCGCCCCGACAGGCCACTGACCCGAATCAGGGCCTGAATGCCGATGTTGTCGGTCTCGGCTATGCGGGCAAGACCATGGCGGACAATGGTGCGGTTTTCATCCACCAGCGGCATAACATCGGCGATTGTCCCCAGGGCGACAATGTCGGAGTAATACTCCAGCAGCTCGGAGCCGTCGGCCTCCTCCAGCGCGCAAATCAGCTTGAAGGCGACGCCGACGCCGGCCAGTTCCTTGAATCGGCTGGGGCAGTCGACCCGGTGGGGGTTCACCACCGCCGCCGCATCCGGCAGCGTATCCCGGGGGGTGTGGTGGTCGGTCACCACCACGTCGATTCCCAGGGTCGCCGCATAGGCGATTTCCTCGTGAGCGGAAATGCCGTTGTCCACAGTGACAATCAGCCCCACCTCTCGCCCATACAGGCTGTCTACCGCCTTCTTGTTGAGACCGTACCCCTCCTTTTCCCGGCTGGGCACATAGTACAGGCAGTCCGCGCCCACCGATTGCAGGTACCGCATCAGCAGCGTGGTGGACGTGATGCCGTCGCAGTCGTAATCGCCGTACACAGCGATTTTCTCGCCGCGCTCCAGAGCCAGGCGGATTCGGGCCACCGCCTTGTCCATATCTATCATGTCATAGGGAGAATCCAGCTGGTCGGAGCCGGACAAAAACGCCTCGATCGCCGCCGGATCCGCGATTCCTCTGGCGTGCAGCACCGCGCACACAATCTCGGGATATCCGGTTTCGCGGGCCAGGTTTTTCACCGCGTCCCCATCGGTTTGCGGAAGCTTCCACCGCTTAATTGGCAATGTATAATCCTCCAAAAACAGGGAGAGAAACCAAATGCGCCGCTGTTTTGCAGGCGCTTGTCCATATCCCTGTGAATCTGTTGTGCAAAATCCCCGGACCTTCGTTGGATGTCGCCAAAGGCCATTCTAATATTTTATCAAAAATATGTAAACAATTCAAGAACACAGTGGGTTTGACAAAAGTGGACAATATGACAATGCCTGTGTGGTTGTCGCCAACCATACAGGCATGTATCTCTGCAAGCCAATTATTTCCCGGTCTCTTCGTCGTCCCGGGATTTGATCAGCATCTCGTCGCTGAACACAGTCTCTTCCTCCGCCGGCTGGCCGCCCTCCAGGGCAACCTCCGTCTCCAGCTGCTCCATATAGGGGTCAATGGCGTATTTCTGGATGATGCGGTAGGAGTTGAATACAATGATAAATCCAATCAGCGCAAAGCCGATGATCACATACACCAAAAATCCAATGACATAGAACATCCACAGCAGGAAAATGAGGATGGCCAGTATCACCGCCGTGAAGATGTTGGATTTGATGCCTAAAATAGAGAAGAGGAAGCCGTTTTTGATAATGCCCTTAAGGGGCAGATCCAGTGTCACTATCATAGGAAAAATGTAGAAATTGGCAAAAACAAACAGAACGGCAATCAGCGCGATAAACCCGGCCGGGATGTAAAACAGCGCGTTTTCGGCGGCATTGGCAAAGTAAAAGCTGCCCGCGATGTACATCACCACCGCCGCCACCGCAAATATGATGCTGTAGGCAAACGACTGCTTGAAGTTGCTTTTAAAGGCGTCCCAGAAATCCGAAAACAGGAACACCGGCTGCTCGGTCGCAAAGTTCCGCAGCACATAGGTCATGCCGGATATGTCGGGGCCAATGGTGACAATGGGGATGCAAAATAAGATAAACAGCAGGTTCAGTTGAATCAATTTCCAGAACTTGCGCTGCACCAGGATAAAAAATTGCACGAAATGCGACTTTTTCGGTTCGTCCTTTCGCACACCCTTCCCTGGCTTGGAATAGTCAAAAAATCCGAAGAAACCTGCCATTCAACATCCTCCTGTATCATTTCTTCCAATCAATTAGAAGTGGGACAATCGGTGCATATGTAGATATTACAATATTTTATCGCAAAACCACTAAATTTGCAAATGAATAAAATGTGAACGACTCAAGAAGGGCCGATAACACACAGGCAAACGCTCCCACAAAGAAGCGGGCGCCGTATATCCGCAGCGAATACATGCCGGAATCTGGGCCTGTCATCCGCAGTGCACGGTAGAAGCCGTTGGACATGCGCACCGCCTCCCGGGCGCAAAACAGGATGGCGATGGTGGAAATTGCCATGTTGGGCATCAGATACAGGCACACAAATCCTGTGGTGCCGCTGCTGTAGGCCGCGTACAGCGACGCAATGGAAAATCCGTACCCCAGCCCCCGGAAAAACGGCAGGGCAATCTCGACCGGCTGGGCAATGGCACTGAAGCCGCTCATAAACAGGATGCCCACAAACAACAGCGACGATGTGCACGACGATGCAAAATTCTCCATCACACTCTGGGCTTGGCGGCGCTCCACATAGCCCTCGGTCAGTCCCGTCAAAAACTCCAGGGTCTCCCCGCCTGCGTATCCCAGCAGCACCGCTCCCAGCAGCACCCCGGTCAAAAAAAGGCACCCCAGCCCGATGACAGCGTAATTCTTCTTTGTATAATGGGACAGATACCGCGCGTAATACCGCCGCCTTGCCCCCCCGCCGGAACTTCGCACCATTTTGGCAATCCTCCGCTTCTGGACAATTTGCGAAGGATGCACTGTGTGCGCTCCGGTTCCATCCCTTCGCTATCCCATATATATGCGCAGGCTTGTCTTTCCAGTACAACCCGTGAAAAGATATCGGCGAATCCTCCCTTGTCCCGCGCTTGCATTTGAGAGGGCATCGGCCTATACTGAGAAATGGCATCCGATATTGCATTCGGAAGGAGGACAACCGGTGGGCGGAGAATCGACCGGCAGTTTTTATCAAAGGGTATATGCCATTGTGGAAAAAATCCCCGTCGGCACTGTCGCCACCTATGGGCAAATCGCCCTGCTGGCCGGCAGTCCCCGGGCGGCACGTCAGGTGGGCTATGCCATGAGCGGCGCCTCCTCCCAGTGGGGGCTGCCCTGTCACCGGGTGGTCAACCGGCTGGGGGAAATGGCCCCGGAGCACGCCTTTGGCGACAGGGGCTATCAGCGCATGCTGCTGGAAATGGAGGGCATCACCTTCCTGCCGGATGGCCGCATTGATCTGAAAAAGCACCTGTGGAACGGCCATGAAGGAGCATAGTGCAGACATGGAATGTGCAATCCATCCCTTCAAGACAGAGGGCCGAAATTGCTGGGTATGCGCTCCGGCAAGCATTGCGGACGGGATGCGCCTCCCCCTCGTTGTCATGGTTGTCGGGGCCGAGACGACAGCCATGCTGCCGACAATCCTCGACCAGTTGGAGCAGGCCGATAAGCACACCCCCTTTTTGCTGGCCGGGTTTGAATCCGGCGACTGGGACAGGGATCTGACGCCCTGGCCGGCGCCGCCCCTGTTTCGGGGACGTGAGCCCTTTGGCGGAGAGGGGGCGTCGACCCTGCGTTGGCTGATGGACGCCTTTCTGCCGGTGCTGACAGCCAACTGGCCGGTCTCTCCCCATCGGCGGGATAGAAGCCTGCTGGGGTATTCCCTCGGCGGGCTGTTTGCCCTGTGGGCGTCGCTGGAAAGCGGGGCGTTTGGCGGCTGCGCCTCCTGCTCCGGTTCCCTGTGGTACGACGGGTGGATGGAGTATACCCGGCGACAGGACATTCGCCCGGACAGCCGGGTGTATCTCAGCCTGGGGCGCGGCGAGGAAAAGGCCCGCAATCCCCGCATGGCAGCCGTGGGAGACGCCACCCGCCGCTGTGCCGACTGGCTTGCGGCCAACCCCAATGTGGCGGAGTCCGCCCTTGTCTGGCACGACGGCGGCCACTTCCGGGATGTGGAAAAGCGGCTTGCCCACGGACTGCTGTGGCTGACCCGGTAACGTGGCTTATTGCATGGACTGCTGCATAAGTTCGAACCTGCTTTTATCGTATCGCAGAAGCCCCTCCCGCTGCATCTTGCCCAGTTCCCGGGAGAGGGCGCTGCGGTCAACACAGAGGTAGTCGGCCAGTTCCTGCCGGGAGAAGGGGATTACAATTCGATTGGATTGCTCCGCCACTGCCCGGGCCGACAAATAGGCCAGCAGCTTATCCCGTGTTGTGCGCATGGAGAGAACCTCCAGCTTCTGTGTCAGCATCATATTTTTTCGTGCCAGAATGTGCAGCATGTTCCGGATCAACGTCACGTGAAACCCGCAGCTGTTGGGGCAGGTTGTGATGATTTTGCGGTAGTTGATCAAAAGAATTTCTGCCGGCTCCACCGCCATGACGCTGACCGGCAGCCGCTCCGCCCCGGCGCAGGAAAATGCCTCGCCAAACAAATCCCCCTCCCCTCCGTGGGCGAGAATGGTTCGGTTGCCCCAAAAATCCTCCTGAAGGATGTGCACGCTCCCCGCCAGCACAACGCCCACCGACTCCACAGCATCGTCGGCGTGAAAGACAAAGGCATCTCTGGAATATGTGTGCCGCGTCGCCGCCAAACAGCGAAGCAGACTCTCCAAATCAGAATCCTGAATGTCCGCGAACAGCGGGCATTTTTTTATTGTCTCAAAAAACGAATGCATACTTATCGCCTCCATTGCAAATGCAACATACTTAGCGGGGCCAGTATAGTATGATTGGTTCAGAAAGTCAAGTCCATCGAGAACAGGGAGGTACATTGGTATGATTCGCAAGATTATCCAGATAGATGAGGAAAAATGCAACGGCTGTGGCCTGTGCGCCGCAGCCTGCCACGAGGGCGCCATCGGCATGGTAGACGGCAAGGCCAAGCTGCTGCGCGACGACTATTGCGACGGCTTGGGGGATTGTCTCCCCACCTGCCCCACACAGGCCATTCAGTTTGTGGAGCGAGAGGCTGCCGCCTATGACGAGGCCGCTGTCAAAGCAAATATGGCAAAAGCCGGCAAGACACCGCCGACCGGCGGCTGCCCCGGCAGCAACGCCCACGCCATTCACCGGGCACCGGCGCCCACACCCGCCCCTGCGGCAGCAAATGCGGCCAGTCAGCTGGCTCAATGGCCGGTGCAGATTAAGCTGGTGCCTGTCAACGCCCCCTACTTTCAGGGCGCGGATTTGCTAATTGCCGCCGACTGCACCACCTTCTCCTTTGCCGATTTCCACAATCGATTTATGCAAAACAAGATCACCCTCATCGGCTGTCCCAAGCTGGATGAAGGCGATTACAGCGAGAAGCTTACGGCCATCCTCCGGGAAAACGACATCAACAGCATCACGGTTGTCCGCATGGAGGTGCCTTGCTGCGGTGGCATTGTCAACGCGGTCAAACAGGCGCTGCAGGCCAGCGGAAAGCTCATTCCCTGGCAGATTGTCATTCTGTCTACCGATGGGCAGATATTGCCGCGCTGATCTCCCTTATCCCCCGCCGGGAAGTTCCCTTCGAGAGAGATAATAATACGCTCTGCGCAAAAGGCCGGTTCTTTTGCGCAGAGCGTGCTGCGTTCAAGGGCATTATCTGTATAAGGGGATATAAAAGTGGGAAGATACATTTGGGTCACGGAGCAGGCGCGGCACCGCTTTGTCGATAATGATTCAAGCGGTTGGCAGCCCATGCTTTGGCACTATCAGCAATGACATATCAACATGAATGAGGGAGCTGCAAGTATGAAAAATATGTTTTGCTTTCAATGTGAACAAACCGCAGGCAACGTTGCCTGTACCGCTCGAGCCGGTGTGTGCGGCAAGCAGGATCACACCGCCAATTTACAGGATGAGCTAATCGGCGCTTTGATTGGACTCGCCAAAAAAAGCCGCGGAACTGCCGACGAGAAAACCATCCGACTGGTGCTGGAGGGGCTTTTTACCACCGTCACCAATGTCAGCTTTGACGACGATTCCATCCGGGCAAAAATTGAGGAAGTCAAGCAGGCAGGCGGTGCGTCCCCGTTTCCCATGGCACGCATTTGGGACGCGGACGAGGACATCCGCTCCCTGAAGGCGCTGATTTTGTACGGCATCAAGGGCATGGCCGCTTATGCGTATCACGCCTATGCGCTGGGATACAGTGACGACGCCGTCAACGTATTTTTCCTCCAGGCATTGGAGGCGCTGGGCCGCGAGGATTTCGGTATGGACGAGCTGCTCCCCCTTGTGCTGGAAACGGGGCGGGTCAACCTGGCCTGCATGGAGTTGCTCGACAAGGCCAACACCGAAAGCTATGGCACACCTGTTCCCACAACGGTTCCGCTGTCGGTTGAAAAAGGGCCCTTCATTGTCATTTCCGGCCACGACCTCCACGATTTGAAGCTGCTGCTGGAGCAGACGAAGGGCAAGGGCATCAACATTTACACCCACGGCGAGATGCTCCCCGCCCACGGCTACCCCAAGCTAAAGGCATATCCCCACCTGAAAGGCAACTTCGGCACCGCCTGGCAGAGCCAGCAAAAGGAATTTGAGAACATTCCCGCCCCTGTGCTCTTCACCACCAACTGTCTGATGCCGGTCAAGGACAGCTATCGGGACAGGGTATTTACCACTGCCGTGGTGGCCTATCCCGACATGGTTCACATCGGGGAGGACAAGGATTTCACCCCGGTTATTGAGAAGGCCCTGGAACTGGGCGGCTACAACGAGACCCACCCTATGACCGGAATCAACGGCGGCAGCACCGTCACCACCGGCTTCGGTCACGGAACCGTGTTGGGGGTTGCCGACAAGGTCATAGAAGCAGTCAAGGCCGGTGCCATCAAGCATTTCTTTTTGGTGGGCGGCTGTGACGGCGCCCGCCCCGGCCGCAACTATTACACCGAGTTTGTCAAGCAGGCGCCGGACGACACCGTTATCCTGACACTGGCCTGCGGCAAATTCCGCTTCAACGATTTGGATATCGGTGAAATCGGCGGGCTGCCCCGCATCATGGATATGGGCCAGTGCAACGACGCCTACTCCGCCATCAAGGTGGCGATAGCCCTGGCGGAAGCCTTTGACTGCGGCGTCAACGACCTGCCCCTGACCCTGGTGCTCAGCTGGTACGAGCAAAAGGCGGTCTGCATTTTGCTGACGCTGCTTCACCTGGGCATCAATAACATTTTGCTGGGCCCCTCCCTGCCTGCGTTTGTGTCTCCCAATGTGCTCAGCTACCTGCGGGAACACTATGCCCTGACCCCCATCACCACCCCCGAGGATGATTTGAAGCGGATTTTGGGCAACTAGGGCCTGTTGACATAAAGCGAACGGCCCGCATTTTCGGCGATTTCTGGGCCTTTCGTCGTTGGCCCAGACAAATAGGCGTCAGCCTTATTTGCCTGGGCCGCCTTGCAATGCTCCAAAAATCGCTCGAAAATCCGTGCATTCCATTTATGCCAACAAGCCCTAATACGCCTCATAGCAAACACAAACCGGATGGAAAAGCATTTCCATCCGGTTTGTGTTTGCTATGAGGCAGGCCGCTCCCCAATTTCCGGCTCGGTTTCGCCGTACAGCCGGCCGTCGTCGATGTGGACAATCCGCTTGCCGTTGGAGGCCACGCTCAAGTCATGGGTGATCATGATGATGGTGTTGCCCAGTTCGTTGAGCTGCACAAACAGCTTGAGCACCTCCTTGCTGGTGGTGGAATCCAGCGCGCCGGTAGGCTCATCCGCCAGCAGAATGGCCGGCTTTCCCACCAGGGCCCGGGCAATGGCAACCCGCTGCTGCTGTCCGCCGGACAGTTCGTTGGGCTTGTGCTTCAGCCTGCCCTCCAGCCCCAGCAGGCAAATGGACTCCATAGCCATCTCCTGGGCCTTGCGGTGAGGAATCCCCCGGATGACCAGTGGCATAATGATGTTTTGCAGCACATTGTACTGGGAAATCAAGTGGTATTTTTGGAACACGAATCCAATTTGACTGTTGCGAATCCGCGTCATTTTCCGATCGTTCATTTTGTGCACAGCGCTGCCGCCAAGGTAATACTCCCCCTTGCTGGCCTTATCCATGCAGCCGATGATGTTCATCAGGGTGGATTTTCCCGAGCCGGACGGCCCCAGCACCGACACAAACTCCCCCTCGCAGACGGAGAAATTCACGTCGTTCAGCACCTGCAGCGACTCGGAGCCCATTTGATAGGAACGGCAAATGCCACTCATGCGGATGATTTCCTTGCCGGTTGCCTCGGTGATACTCATGCCAGCACCTCCACGCGCAGAATTGCCCCGGTCTCATCGAGATGGAGCCGGACAACATTTTTAACCGCCAGCTGGGTAAAGCGAACTGTGCGGGCACCGTCCCCCTGGCCGGTTGTGACTGTCGCCGTAACGGGGATTTGATACAGCTGTTCCTCTCCCGTCAATGTGAACAGGGACTGGGAGCCTGTTGCCGCCGTATCATTCATCCCCTGCCGGCGATTGTCGGAGCGGCCTCCGCTCTGTCCGCCGCGGCCTTCCGGCACTTCACCCTCGGGCATTTGCATCCCCATGCCTCCGCCACCGCCGGAGGGGCGCTCGCCCTGTTGTACCTGACCCGGAAGGTCGCCCTCTCCGGGTGGCAGCATTTCCCCTTCTGGGGCGCCGCCCATACCCGGAGCCTGGCCGCCGGTTTCGACGAATGCCAGCAAAATCTCGTTGCCGTTGATTTCCTTGATTTTGCCCAGAACCGTCTCCGACGCCTCCGGCAGATTCTTCGCTTCCGGTTCAGCCGCCGTTGCCTGGGCCCCACACCCCGCCAACAGAAGAAGGGATGACAGTACGACTCCATATAGCATTTTTTTCATCGGTTTTCCTCCTGCTGTTACTCTTGTGTCAGCGCTTCCACAGGGATAAGCTTGGACGCCTTAAACGCCGGATAGAAGCCGAAAATCGTGCCGCAGGCCACCGCGAACCCAAAAGCCGCCGTGTAGGCGTACAGGGCAGGCTCCATCCGAATGCCGAAGCGCTCGGCCAGCGGGATAATCAGGATGCTGAGCCCCACGCCTGCCGCGCCGCCAAAGACACTTATCATTACCGCCTCAAACAGGAACTCCAGCAGCACGTGGCCCCGTTGCATTCCCAGCGCCTTGAGAACCCCGATTTCCTTTGTCCGCTCCTTGACGGAGACGAACAGCACGTTCATAATGCCGATGCCGCCCACCAGGAACACAATGGCGGCCACCGCCATCAGAAGCATGGACAGCGTGCGGGAGGATTGCTGCGCCGCCTCCATCTTGCTGCCGGCGTCGGAGAAGGTGAAAGAGGCGCCGGGGTAGTTTTCGTCCAGCAGGATGGTGACGTTGTCGATGACCGTCTGCACGTTGTCCGTGCTGTCGGCCACTACGGTAAGCTGGGGATTGATCTGCTTGCCAAAAATATACTTGCTACCGGTGGAATAGGGCACATAGATGGCCTCATCCGGGCTGATGCCCGACGTCACTGTGCCCATTTGCTGCAGCACGCCGATAATGGAGAAGGTGGTGCCGTCGATGGTGATGCTGTTGTCAAAGGCGCTGACGGCATTGTCAAACAGGTCGACAGCCAGCTTGTAGCCGATCACGCAGTTTTTCGCCTTATCCGACTCGTCCTGCTCGCTGATGAAATCCCCCAC
>JAJDGX010000058.1 GCA_030265885.1 Ruminococcaceae bacterium OttesenSCG-928-L11
GGCTCCCATGGGAAACCTGCACCAACGCCTCTCTGCCAGCCCGGTGATAGCCGCGGTGAAGGACGAGGCCATGCTGGATGCCGCGCTGGCCTCCGGGTGTGAGATTGTGTTTATGCTGACGGGCAACATCTGCACCATCGAGGACGTGGTGAGGCGCATCCAGTCGGCGGGGAAAGAGGCCTACATCCACCTGGATTTGATGGAGGGCTTTGGCCGGGACAAGCACACCATCCGCTACATCAAGGAACGGATTGGCCCGGACGGCATCATCACCACCCGCACGCCGCTTGCCAAAACTGCCCGGGAATACGGCCTGACCACCATCCAGCGGCTGTTTCTCATCGACAATTTGTCCATTGAAACGGGCATTCAGTCGGTGGGACAGGTCAAGCCGGACGCCATTGAAATCATGCCGGGAATTATGCCCAAAATTGTCCGCCGGATTTGCTCCGCTGTGCAGGTGCCGGTTATTGCAGGCGGTCTCATCAACGAAAAAGAGGACATCATCGGCTGCCTGGGTGCGGGGGCGGTGGGAATCTCCACCAGCAAGCAGGAGTTGTGGGACATTTAGTCCGAACGATTTTTCTTGCAAATCCACTTGAAAAATAGTATAATACCCATGAAGTTGAATACGTCCGTGAGTAATGAGGGACATGAAGGAAAGACTCTGGAAGAGGAGTCTTTGGTTCATGTTTCTTTTTTTGCGTGGAGGGAGTTATGCAGATGTATGATGTTGTGATCATCGGTGCGGGAGTAACGGGCTGCGCCATCGCCCGGGAGTTGTCCCGGTACCGGCTGCGAACGGCGGTTCTGGAGCAGCACGGCGACGTTTCCATGGGCACTACCAAGGCCAACAGCGCCATTGTCCACGCCGGGTACGACGCCAAGCCCGGCACAGTAAAGGCACAGATGAACATCGCCGGGAACCCGATGTTCGACCAGCTGTCCAAGGAACTGGATTTCCCGTTCAAGCGGATCGGATCTCTGATACTGTGCTTTGACGAGGCATCGATGCCGGAACTGGAAAAGCTGCTGGAGCGGGGCAGGCAAAACGGCGTGCCGGGGCTGGAAATCATTGACCGGAAGCGTTTGCTGGAAATGGAGCCCCACATCGGCGACAAGGCGGTTGCCGCGCTGTATGCGCCTACCGGCGGCATTGTGTGCCCCTATGAGATGACCATCGCGCTGGCGGAAAACGCGGCGGTCAACGGCGTGGAGTTCTTTTTGGGGCAGGAGGTGCAGGCCATCGCCAAAACAGACGCCGGGTTTGTGGTGGAGACCCAGGATAGCCGGTATGAGACGAAGCTTCTCATCAACGCGGCAGGCGTGTTTGCCGACGACATCCACAATATGCTCAGCGCAGACAAGCTGTCCATCCGTCCCCGTTCCGGCCAGTATATCCTGATGGACAAGGTGGTTGGCAATCTGGTCAGTCACACCCTGTTTCAGCTGCCCAATGAAATGGGCAAGGGCATTCTGGTCACCCCCACTGTGGACGGCAACCTGCTGATGGGCCCCACGGCAGTGGACATCGACGACAAGCTGGATTTGGCAACCCGCCGGGAGCAGTACGAAAGCATCCTCAAGGCGGCTGCCCTGAGTGTGGACAGCATTCCCACCCGACAGGCCATTACCGCCTTTACCGGGCTGCGGGCCCACAGCACAACCGACGACTTTATCATCGGTTATGCCAAGGATGTTCCCGGCCTGCTCGATGTGGCGGGAATCGAATCCCCCGGTCTCACCAGTGCCCCCGCCATCGGCGTGTATGTGGCGAAGCTGGTGGGCGAACGCCTGCCGCTGGAGGCAAATCCCGCCTTTATCCCCACCCGGGAGGGCATCAAAAAATTCCGGGATATGACTAGGGAGGAGCAAGACGACGCCATCCGCGCCAATCCCCGATATGGCAAAATCATCTGCCGGTGCGAGACCATCAGCGAGGCGGAGATTGTGGAAGCCATCCACCGCCCATTGGGCGCGCGGGATCTGGACGGCGTCAAGCGGCGCACTCGCTCCGGGATGGGCCGATGCCAGGGGGGATTCTGCTCCCCGCAGGTAGCGGCAATCCTCTCCCGGGAGCTGGACATTCCCCTGACCGATATCACCAAAGCCGGCGGCAACTCCCGGATTCTCGTGGGCCGCAATAAGGAGATATAGCCATGAAATCCATGAAGCAAATCGATATCGTCATCATCGGCGGAGGCCCTGCCGGGATGGCTGCGGCGGTCGGCGCAAAGGAAGCGGGCTGCGATAACATCCTGATTTTGGAGCGGGACACCATGCTGGGCGGCATCCTCAACCAGTGCATTCACAATGGCTTTGGCCTGCATATGTTCAAGGAGGAGTTGACCGGCCCCGAATACGCCCAGCGGTACATGGATCAGGTGGAGGCGCTGGCCATCCCCTACAAGCTGAATACCATGGTGCTGGATATCTCCCCCGATAAGGTCGTAACCGCAGTCAACCCAGAGGACGGTCTGATGCAGATTCAGGCCAAGGCGGTGATTCTGGCCATGGGCTGCAGGGAGCGTCCCCGCGGCGCCATCAACATCGAGGGAACCCGCTGCGCCGGGATTTACACCGCCGGGACGGCCCAGAAATATGTCAACATGAACGGCTATATGCCCGGCAAAGAGGTGGTGGTGCTGGGCTCCGGTGACATTGGCCTCATCATGGCCCGGCGCATGACGCTGGAAGGGGCCAAGGTGAAGGCCGTGGTGGAGCTGATGCCCTATTCCGGCGGACTAAAGCGGAATATTGCCCAGTGCCTGGACGACTACGACATCCCCCTCCACTATTCCCACACCGTCACCAACATCAAGGGGCGGGAGCGGGTAGAATCGGTCACCATTGCCAAGGTGGATGCGTCCCTTCGCCCCATTCCGGGCACAGAGCAGGAAATCCCCTGCGATACACTGCTGCTGTCAGTGGGGCTGCTGCCGGAAAATGAACTGTCCCAGAGTGCGGGGGTGGAGCTGTCCCCCATTACCGGCGGGCCGGTGGTCAACGAGAGCCTGGAAACGGAGCTGGACGGCGTGTTTGCCTGTGGAAATGTGCTTCATGTCCACGATCTGGTGGACTATGTCAGCGAGGAAAGCTATGCCGCCGGACAAAACGCCGCCGCCTATGCGACAGGCAGGCAGTTCACCGGCGACCGCATTCCCCTGCGGCCCCGGGACGGCGTGCGCTACACGGTGCCGTCGGCCATCAACCCCGACAACATCGACAAGTTCGCCATTGTGCGCTTTCGGGTGGATAATATTTATCGGGACAGGGATCTGGCGGTGTATTTCGGAGAAAATCGTGTGATGAAAAAACGCAAACAGATTCTGGCGCCCGGTGAGATGGAGACCCTGCGCATCCCCAAAAGCTGGTTTGAGGAAAACACCGGCTGCGATGCCATTACGATACGATTGGAGGCATAGTTCATGCCCATGGAAACAAGATCAATCATCTGCATCAGCTGCCCCGTTGGCTGCCCCATGACGGTGACTCTGGAGGGCGGCGAGGTGACAAAGGTGGAGGGCAACACCTGTCCCCGGGGGGAGAGTTATGCCAAGAAGGAGTGCGTCAACCCCACCCGCATTGTGACATCCTCTGTTCCGGTGGAGGGCGGCGAGTTCGCCATGGTGTCCGTCAAGACGGCTTCCGACATCCCCAAAAGTGCCATCCCCGACTGTGCCAGGGCGCTGCGCGGCGTGGTGGCGAAGGCCCCCGTCGCCATCGGGGATGTCATTGTCCCCAACGTAGCCGGAACCGGCATCAACATCATAGCAACCCGCCACGTTAAGACCCTACTTTCTTTTTGAACCCCAAAAGAGAAGTACAAGGTTCCCATTCCGGGGCCCTGCAAAAAAACAATCGCTCCGCGATGCCTTAAATAAGGCATCGCGGAGCACAATAAACCTCCCCAGGCAAGCCTTGGGGAGGTTCATTTAAAAGGTCTTTATATCGCCGATTCCGCTGCCAGACGGCGATTCAGGTAGTCGTCGGCTACGTAGAGGGCGGCTCCCAGCGCGACATTTTGTGGGACATGGGCGTCGCTGGCAAAGGTCAGGTGGGAGTAGGTTATCCCCGTGGCGCGCGGTGCCTTGTAAAACGGCAGCGCATCCAATGTCTCGTTGAGGGTGGTCAAAAAGAAATCCCCCGCATTGGAGTACAGCCCCTCAAGGATCACCTCATCCGGGTCGTGGAGCAGGGTCAGCCCCTGGATCAGCGTCGCAAAGTACCCACAGGCCTTTGTCAATGCTGCCTGGGCCAGCGAATCCCCCTCATTGGCGGCGGCAAAGAGGCGGTGCATGTCCAGCTGCCCGGATTTGGCCGGGGTGTGGAGGGGGCTGTCCGGGTGGTCGTCGGCGATGATCTGGGCGTAGGACAGGATGTTGTCGGGCCGCACAAGGGCCTCGAAGCATCCCCGGCCGCCGCAGCTGCATATGGAAAAGGAGTCCGGCTCCAGGGGCATGTGTCCAAATTCCCCCACATAGCCGTTGGGACCGTGGACAAGGCCCTGGGCATCCACCACAGCGCCGCCTGCGAAGGTGTCGGCGTACAGGGTGATTACCTTGCCCGGCGCGTTGTCAGCCATGGAAGCATCCATATACCCGAGGAAGCGGAAGAGGGTGTCCACATAGACTGTTGTGGAAAAGGGGAGACGCTGCCGCAGATCCTCGCCGATGGCAAGGCTGGTTCCCCAACTCTTGCGCGAGGAGGAGAGGAGGGTGCCGCTTTCCGCGTTGACAACCCCGTCGCAGCCGAGCGCGACGCCACAGACCTGCTCCGCTTTCAGCCCGGATTTCCGCAGCAGGGCAGCGCACAAATCGGCGCAGATGTCGACAGCTTCCTTGTAGGTGAGAAAATCCCCTGTCTCTACGGCCTGCTCGGCGATCAGGTTGCAGCCCAAATCAAACAGGGAGCCCCGTATGGCGGAGGGGAGCACGGTCAGACACAGCGAGTAGGCATAGCTGCTGTTGAAGGTGAAAAGCTCCGGCTTTTTGCCGCCCTCCTCTGTGGAAGGCCCCTTGCCGATGGAGAGAAGCTTGTTCTGGGCCAGCAGCGCCGTCACCAGCTTGTTGACGGTTGTCTTGCTCAGGCCGGACAGCTGGGAGGCCTCCAGAATGGACAGGATGCCCTTTTTGCGGAAGAGAGTCAGCATCAGGCGCAGGTTGCCGTCCCGGATGTTTTTTGGTTTTCTGCCGGAGTCGGGGAGGGGGTTCATCGGATTCACCGCCTTGCCATTGGATTCTGCATTGTCGGCGCGAAAAAAGGCATCCCACGATTGTTCTACATTCGTTTGGGTGATTTTGCCGCCAAGTGCAGAGAATGCATGATTTCCTGTCCCTATTATGATATAATGCTTGATGGGTGTCAACACTTACCGGGACAGGATCCGGCAAAATCCGACCGGTTTGTGAAAGCTAGCCAATTTACAGTTAATAAACTTGGTTATTTAATTCAATGTCCAAACGTGTCAAAATATGCATATAATGGGGGAATTATACGATGGGTAAATCAACAACGTGCACACAAGAGCGATTTGGAACGATGCCGGACGGGTCTCCGGTTGACCTGTTTCGGCTGAGCAACAGCACCGGAACAACAGTGGAGCTGATTACCTATGGCGCCATCATCCACCGGCTGCTGCTGCCGGACAGAACCGGCAACGTGGCCGATGTGGTGCTGGGTCAGGATTCCCTGAAGAACTATCTCAGCACACCCAACTGCAGCGGCGCCTTCATTGGCCGGGTGGCAAACCGCATTTCCGGGGCCTCCTTTCGGGTGGGGGACAACGAATACAGTCTGGACAAAAACTATGGGGAGGACACCCTCCACGGCGGAATCGGAAACTACGGCAAGATGAACTTCACCGGTACAATCTGCCAGACCGATGCAGGCGCGGGGGTAACCATGACCCTGTCTGATTCCGGGGTAGGGGGATTCCCCGGCACAATGGAAGTCTCCGTCACCTACACGCTGGATGATGCCAACAACTTCCGCCTGGTCTACGAGACAACGCCGGAAATGGACACACCGATCAGCTTCACCAACCACGTCTACTTCAACCTGGCCGGACACGACAGCGGCAGCGTCGGTGGACACATCGCCCAGTTCGACGCCGATTTCATCACCCCCAACGACAGTCGCGGCATGCCCACAGGCGAAATCAAGGCGGTGAAGGGCACCGACTTCGACTACACCTCGCCCCGCCCCCTCCAGGATGGCTTTGACAGCGAGGATCCGCTGCTGGTTCAGTTCGGCGGCTTTGACATCAACTACTGCGTCCGGGGCCGGGACATGCGTCGGTTTGGCTCGGTGACCGATCCGCTGTCCGGCCGCTCGGTGGAGGTATTCAGCGATTTGCCCGGGCTCCAGCTGTATGCGGCCACCAACCTGCGGGATGACTGCCCCGGCAAAAACGGCGCGGTATACCAGAAGCGCCACGCCTTCTGCCTGGAGACTCAGCATTACCCCAACGCCGTCAATCTGTCCCAGTTCCCCAGCCCCATCGCCCCGGGCGGTGTTCCCTATCGCACCGAGACAGTATATCGATTTGGCGCGAAATAACACCTGGTTATAAAACCAAGTGTGCAATCTGAATCGGGTTGAGATTGTGAATTTTCCACTCATTTTTATCCCGAATGCTTGCAATTTCGGATCATTTATTGTATAAAGGAAGCATACCATTATCACTTATTGTGCAAATCACAGGAGGTCACAGGCATGAAAATTGGATTGAGTTCGTATAGCATGTACGGCGCGATGCGTTCCGGTGAAATGTCGTTTTTGGACATTATACAGTGGATAGCGGACAACGGCGCCGACCACATGGAGGTTGTCTCCTTTATGGGCGACTTCCTGGAGGATGAGTCCCTGGTCAAGGCCGTTGCTGAGAAAACCCAGCAGCTTGGTCTTAGGGTTTCTGCCTACTGTACGGGTGTCAATGTTCTGGCCAAGGACGATGCGGAAGCCCAGTTTGACCTGGCCTTCAAGCACATCGACGTTGCCCACAAGATGGGCTCCAAGGTTATGCGCTGCGACCTGACCAGCTGGGACAGGCCCCGGGAGGAGATGGGAATCGACTTCTTTGAGAAGGATTTGCCCGCTCTCATTGAGGGCAGCCGCCGCCTGGCCGATTACGCCAAGCAGTACGACATGATCATCACAGCCGAAAACCACGGCATGTATATGAACGGCGGCGAGCGCGTCCGTCGGCTGATCACCGGTGTGGACAGGGACAACTACCGCTGCACGCTGGACGTGGGCAACGCCCTCTGCGTGGACGAAAATCCGCTGGTCTGCATCGAAAATCTGCTGCCCTTTGCGGTGGCGGTGCACTTCAAGGATTTCTACATCCGCCGGGACGCCGACAGTGTTGGCGAGGGCTTTTTCATCACAACTCCCCGGGGATACCTGCTGCGCGGGGCCATTGTGGGCCACGGCGACGTGGACGTGGCGCTCATTGCCAAGACCATCAGGGAATCGGGCTACGACGGCGACCTGGCCGTGGAATTTGAAGGGCTGGAGGATTGCAAAACCGGCTCCCGCATCGGCATGGACAACCTCCGCCGCCTGATGGGTATGGCGAAGTAATAACCGAACTACACACAAAAAACAGGCAATCAGGTTGTCCACAGCGGATGACCTGATTTCTGTTATCGACTCTGTTTAAGGGGGAATCCGCATGGCGACAACAATTCTCCGGTGCGACACGGTGCCGGAATGGGACAGAGTTCCGGTTTTGCCGGTGGCACACTACTCCTGGGGCGGCGACTACCGGCCCGAGACAACGGCGCAGATGGTCTGGATCCCGGAACGGGGCTTTCTGGTGCGGATGACGACCAAGGAAGTCAATCCCTTGCCTGTATACATGTCGGGAACCGACCCGGTGCACGAGGACAGCTGCATGGAGTGCTTCATCAACGTTGCGCCGGACACGCCCGGTACCGGATATCTGAATTTCGAGACCAACGCCAACGGCGCCCTCCACTGCAAGTACGGCACAGGCCGGGGTGCGGGGCGCAAGCCGCTGTCCGAATTTGGGGCGGTGCTGCCTGCCGTAACCATCGAAAAGACGGCGGACAGCTGGTCCTGCCAATACTGGATCGACAACGAGCTGATACAGGCGGTGTACGGCATACCGGCCATGAAAACAGGGGATAAAATCCGGGCCAACTTCTACAAGTGCGGCGACAAGACGGAGTTTCCCCACTATGGCAGCTGGATGCCCATCGACACGCCGCAGCCGGATTTCCACAGGCCGGAGTTTTTTGGGGAATTGATTGTAGGCTGATGCTCCGCGTCGGGCGGGAAGGGGGACAGGATGGACGGAGAACTGCTGGATTTTCTCAGCCGAATCAGCCCCGAAGAGGAAAGGCTGTTGGCAGAAAAGGCGGTGGACAAAACCTTGTACACTGACCGGCCGGGCTTTACCGTAGACAGCAGAAAAATGCTGGAGACCGGCCGCCTCATCGCCCTGCGCCCCCACACCCGATTTGTGGATTTTCCCGCCCACACCCACAATTACATCGAGATTATGTATATGTGCAAGGGCCGCACGGAACACTGGATCAATGGGCGGCACCCCGTCGCCCTTGAGGCGGGGGAGCTGCTGTTGCTCAGCCGAAACGCCTCCCACGCCATCAAAAAGGCGGAGGAGGGGGATGTGGCGGTCAACTTTATCGTGCTGCCCCAGTTTTTTGGCACAGCCTATGAGATGATCGACAAGGACAACATTCTCAGCCGATTCATCGGCGACTGTCTCAGCAGCGACCGGGACAACCCCGCCGAGGTCAGCCACCTGCATTTTCGGGTGCGGGATGTGCTGCCGGTGCAAAATCTGGTGGAAAACCTCATCTGGAGCATCCTTCACCGTCAGCCCAACAGCCGCCGGCTGAATCAGATTACCATGGGACTGCTGTTTTTGCAGCTGCTCAACCACACCGGCCGCATCGAGCCGGGGGAGGAGCAGTCCTACGACAGCCGCCTTGTCATCCAGGTGCTGCGGGAAATCGAGGAAAACTTTCGGGATGCCTCCCTGGTAGAGCTGGCCCGGGAACTGAACCAGCCCGTCAGCCGCCTTTCCAAGCTGATGCGGGAGCACACCGGCTCCACCTACAAGCAGCTGCTGCAGGAAAAGCGGCTGAGCAAAACCGCCCAGATGCTGGCCACCACCTCCATGACTGTGGGGGAAATTGCAAATTACGTCGGTTATGATAACACCAGTTACTTTCACAGATTGTTCCAGCAGCGGTATAACGCCACTCCGGCGATGTATCGAAAAAATCAAATGGGAAAATAAGGACGGAATTTCACTCAAATTTCGTCCTTTTTATTTTAGCGGAATTCCTCTATACTAAAGGAAAACGCATATCGGCATTTGCGGAGGAGGATATCGATGAGCACATCCTATGAACTGGCCCGAGACAAATACGCCGCGGTCGGCGTCGACACCGAGCAGGTGATGGAAACCCTGAAGGGGATTGCCATCTCCGTCCATTGCTGGCAAGGGGACGATGTCGGCGGGTTTGAGAATTCCGGCGAGGCCCTCAGCGGCGGCATCCAGGCCACCGGCAACTACCCCGGCAAGGCCCGCACCCCCGATGAACTGATGGCGGATATGGACAAGGCCTTTTCCCTGATTCCCGGCAAGCACCGGATCAACCTCCACGCCAGCTATGCCGTAATCGACGGCGAGGCGGTGGACAGGGACACCCTGGAGCCCAAACACTTCGCCCAATGGATTGCCTTTGCCAAGGAGCGGGGCCTGGGCATCGATTTCAACCCCACCTATTTCAGCCACCCCATGGTAAAGGATAACCTGACCCTCTCCAGCCCCGATGAAACGGTTCGGGCCTTCTGGATTCGCCACGGCATTGCCTGCCGCCGGATTGCCGGGGCCATTGCTAAGGAACTGGGCTCCCCCGTCCTCAACAATGTCTGGATTCCCGACGGCTACAAGGATGTCCCGGCGGATCGACTGGGCCCCCGCCTGCGCCTGAAGGACAGCCTGGAACAGATTTTCGCCGAGAAAATCGACGGCGTCATCGACTGTGTGGAAAGCAAGGTGTTCGGCATCGGCGTGGAGTCCTTCACCGTGGGCAGCAGCGAGTTTTATCTGGCCTACGCCGCCAGCCACCCGGGCGTGTACAACCTGATGGACAGCGGCCACTATCACCCCACAGAGGTCATCAGCGACAAGATTCCGGCCCAGCTGGCGTTCTTTGAAAAAATTGCACTCCACGTGACCCGCCCCGTCCGCTGGGATTCCGACCACGTGGTGCTGTTGGAGGATGAAATCAAGGAAATCGCCAAGGAAATTGTCCGCAACGACGCCCTGGACAAGGTGCTGATCGGCCTGGACTTCTTCGATGCCTCCATCAACCGGGTCGCCGCGTGGGTGGTCGGCACCCGCAACATGCAAAAGGGCCTTCTCTCCGCCCTGCTCCAGCCCTGGAAGGACATGCGGGCCATGCAGGACGAGTGCCGCTTCACAGAACTGATGGTGCTCAGCGAGGCGCTGAAAATGTACCCCATGGGTGCGGTCTGGGAGGAGTTCTGCAGCCGCATGGGCGTACCGGCCGACGATGCCTGGTTCGACAGCGTGGCCGCATACGAACGGGATGTCCTCTCCAATCGGTAAGCGCACCGATTCACTCCCACGATTCCAACCGAATATCGGCACAAAACCCCGGAGCCTGCGATAAGGCTCCGGGGTTTTCCATTGGGGCGGGATGTGCTATACTTCTGTAAAGAATGCGTACAGGGGGAGTGGAAATGCCGTCCATTCAAGATGTCAAGCTAATCACGCCCGAGCCGCGCTATCTGGCCGGCTATCTTGACCTGTGCCGAGAACTGTGGGATAAAGGGGTGCGCCTCCACTCCCTCCACGACCCGGATCGCTTTGAGGAGTGGAAGGACACCCTGTTTCGCCGCTATGAGGATGGCAGGCAAGGGCGGGGTCTGGCGAAGGGTATGGTGCCCTTCAGCGTGTTCTGGCTGGTGGAGGTGGGGGAGGTCATCGGCACGGTCAACCTGCGTCACAGCCTGACCGAGTCCCTGCGGCGGATTGGCGGCCACATCGGATATTGCATTCGCCCGTCCCACTGGGGGAAGGGCTACGGCACCCTGCAGCTGCGGCTGGCGCTGGAGGAAGCGGCCAAGCTGGGGCTGGAGCAGGTGATGCTGACCTGCGACGAGAGCAACGGGGCCTCCGCCCGGGTGATGGAAAAGTGCGGCGCCCGGTGGATGTCCACCCTGCCTGTCATCGAGGGCGGCGTGACACGGCGCATCCGCCGCTGCCGGATCGACACGCCCGCGGCGGCCAACTGTTACCTGCGCACCGCCCATCTCTACGACTTCAACAACCGGGAGGTCATGACAGAGGACGTGGCCTTTTATCTGGATCTGGCGGAGCAGAAGGGCGGCTCCGTTTTGGAACTGGCCTGTGGCACCGGTCGGATTTTGCTGGAACTGGCAAAGCAGGGCCATCCGGTGACCGGGGTAGACCTTTCCCCCGCCATGCTGGGCCGCCTCCGGGAAAAACAGGAGCGGTTGCCTGACGATATCGCCCGGCGCACCGCCCTGGTTCAGGCCGGCATGGCCTCCTTTGAACTGGAGAGCCGGTTTGATCTGATTGTCATCCCCTTTCGCTCCTTTCAGGCACTGCTGACAGAGGAGGAGGCGGTGGCCTGTCTGGAGCGGGTGCGCCGCCATTTGGCGCCGGGAGGTTGGTTCAGCGTCAATGTGCTGCCGCCTCACGGGCCCATGGGGGTGGACTGGTGCTATCCGGAGCTGGTGCAGTGGCGCCGGGAGGATCCGGAGACGGGCCTTCGCATTGTCAAAAAGGCCCGGGGGGATACCGTCGACGCAGAACGTCGGATTTTCCGCAACACCTATATCTACGAGGTGACGACGGCGGACGGCAGCTTTGAGCGGTTGGAGGAGCCTCTTGCCATGCGGTACTACACCCGGGAGCAAATCCGGGAGCTGCTGGAGCGGTGCGGCTTTTCCATTGAAGAGGAATACGGCTGGTACGACAAAAGCCCGGTTTCTCCCGGCCGGGATTTGATCTATATCTGCCGGTGACGGCGGGGCATGGAAACAGTCTGTCCCATAAAAAATCCCCGCTGCCGGTTAGCAGCGGGGAAAAGGTGTTACCGTTTCGGGATAATTTCCAGCCAGTAGCCGTCGGGGTCGGAGATGAAATAGATGCCCATGCCGGAATTTTCGTAGCAGATGCAGTTCATTTCCTTGTGGCGGGTGTGGGCCGCGTCAAAGTCCTCGGCCTCAAAGGCCAGGTGGATTTCGTTGTCGCCCAGGTTGTAGGGGTCGCTGCGATCCCGCAGCCAGGTCAGTTCCAGCTGGTGCTCGCTGTTGCCGTCGCCCATGTACACCAGTATAAAGCTGCCGTCCTGGGCTTCCTTGCGGCGCAGTTCCCGGAGCCCCAGGGCGTCCCGGTAAAATTCGATGCTTTTCTCCAAATCAAACACATTCAGGTTGTTGTGCGCAAAACGAAACTTCATTTTCTGTATCGTACCCTTCCTGTTGTAGGTTCTGCAATAATTTGAGCCGGGTTCATTATACAATATGACGGAAGGGATTGCTATGTCACACCGATGAAAAATAATTACAATTTATAGCAACAGCAAAGCAGCCTGTGTTTAACTGATGTAATCCTCAATAATAGCGCTGAGCGCCTCAAAATCCCGCACGGGGATGCCGGCCTTCATCTGGATGCGGTCGTAGTCCGGCAAAAAGCGGACATAGGTGTCGAAGGTCATCTGGGGCTCGTCGGAGCCGGGGACAAAAACAGCGACACGGCCCTCGTACTCCTTTAGAATATAGGCGTACTCCGGCTCCTCGTCGGGGGGCTCCTCCGGCGAAGGGGCGCTGTTTTCCTGCTGTCGGATGTTGCTGACGGGCTCCTGCATGGGCACCGCCTCCTGCTCCTGGGGGATTCCCGCCAGCGCCAATGCCAGGGTGGTGGTCAGCGCCAGCGCCAAACCGGTTACCCAGAATCTTCTGTCAAACATAGATATTCCTCCGCTGTGAAATGTGCCGGATGTGGGGCATTTTCCTGTTTTCTATAGATTTGACAGCTTTGGCCCGGCTTATGCGGGGCACCGGCTGAAATATGCAAAGCGGTGGATTTGCCCGGTGCTTTTGAGGGGTGCGGGCTCGATTGTACCGTTTTGTTGTAAAAAAACGTTCCTCTTATCGGGCATTTGTGCTATAATGGGTTGGACTGCAATACATAGCATATTATGCAGTCGCCGGGTAAAAGGGTTCGCCGCTTTGCCCGGTGGAGATACTGCAAGAACAATTTTACAGCAGGGAGGAGGCTGCGGCCCGGCAAACACTTGGATGGGCTGCGATTCTTTGCCAATATGTTAAGAAATCCCAAGAAGCCCCGTAGGGGAGCAGGCTATTACGTGGGTGCTACGGTCAGGGGTATCTTTTTGACCATAGGCCGCGTCATCGCCACATTTATCATGGTGGGCATCATTACAGGCTGCATTGTCGCCTGTGTTATGACTGTCTACGTGCTGCGCTACATCGGCGCGGAGGACGAGATCAGCATCGACTCCATCAAGATGGGCTACACCTCCATCATTTACGCGACAAACAGCGACGGGGAGCTGTACGAGCTGCAGCGTCTCTACAACACCGACGGCAACCGCATCTGGGTGGACTACGACGACATCAACCAGTACACAAAGGATGCCATGGTCGCCATCGAGGACAAGCGCTTCTGGACGCATGACGGCGTAGACTGGCGCCGTTCCTTTGGCGCGTTTGTCAACCTGTTTCTACCCGGAGCCTCCCGGGGCGGCGGTTCCACCATCCACCAGCAGCTGGTGAAAAATGTCACCAAAGACGACGACTACCGCATTGACCGCAAGGTGCGGGAGATTTTCCGGGCCATCAACCTGGGCCAGAACTACACCCACGAGCAGGTGCTGGAGGCATATCTCAACGTCGTGCCCTTCGGCAACAACACCAACGGCATTCAGGCGGCGGCCAACACCTACTTCTCCAAGGAAGCCAAGGATCTGACCCTGGCGGAGGCGGCCTGCATTGTAGGCATCACCCAGAAGCCCACGGCCAATAATCCCTTCCTGTACCCGGAGGCCAACAAGAATCGGCAGGAGCATGTCCTGTCTGAAATGTTCAAGCAGGAACGAATTACGGAAGCGGAATACGAGAAGGCCCTGAAAGAGCCGCTGAACTTTAAAAAATCGGAGCACTACGAGAGCATCAACGCGGTGCAGAGCTATTTTGTGGATCACGTCATCGAGGCCGTCATCGCCGATTTGATGGAGATGAAGGGCTGGACCTACACATACGCCGCGGAGCGCCTGTACAAGGACGGCTACAAGATTTACACCACCATGGACGCGGAAATCCAGACACATCTGGAGAATTACTATTCCTCCTGGGACAACTTCCCGCAGGAGGTTTACAACGAGATAAAGCCGCAGTCCGCATGCGTCATTACCGATCTCAACGGCAAGATACTGGGATTGGTCGGCGGTGTTGGGGAAAAGACGGTGTCGCGCGGGTTTAACCGTGCCACCATGGCCAAGCGCCACCCCGGTTCCTCCATCAAGCCCATCGGCGTGTACGCTCTGGCCATGGAGTACAACCAGATCACCTGGTCAACCCTCATCGACGACAACCCCATCGAACTGACACCGGGACGATTCTACCCCAGCAACTTTGACCATGTGTACCGGGGCCCTGTCACCGTGGACTACGCCATCCAGAAGTCGGTCAACACCGTTGCGGTTCGCCTGACGGAGATGCTGACCCCCAAGCTGGTGTACGATTTCCTGACCAATCGCCTGCACATGAACAATCTGGTGGAATACCGCCGGGGCAGCACCGACATTGACCTGGGCCCCATGGCCCTCGGCTCCCTGACCGACGGACTGACCCCCCTGGAAATGGCGGGCGGCTACCAGATATTCGCCAACGGCGGCTACTACACCGAGCCATACTGCTACACCAAGGTGGAGGACGCCGAGGGCAAGGTTGTGCTGCAAGCTGACACCACACAGAACCGGGTTATCTCCGAGGAGACCGCCGGGGTTATGACCAAGCTGCTGCAGCGGGTCACCACCGGCCCCAACGGCACCGGTGTCCGGGCCAATCTGCCCAATATGCCCACAGCCGGCAAAACCGGTACCTCCACCGACGACGTCGATCAGTGGTTTGTGGGCTTCACCCCCTACTATGTCTGTCAGGTGTGGCTGGGCTACGACGAAAAGCTAAAGGAAAACAATTACGGAGAAATCCGTTACCGGTATTATCCGCCGCCGTATATCTTCCGCGATATTATGGAGCCTCTCCACGAGGAACTGGAGTATAAGAACTTTGAGATCTCCGACAATGTGGTATCCATGACTTATTGCACCCGGACGGGGGATTTGGCCTCCACCGCCTGCACCAGCATTGATGTGGGCTGGTACAAAAAGAGCAACCTGCCGCCGACCTGCTCCGGCAACTGCGCCGAGCCGATTGTGGTGGCCCCTATCGAGCCGGAGGATGACGACGACGCACCTCGCCCCATCACTCCCTCCAACTCCGACGACAGCCCCCGGGACAGCGACGACGAGCGAGACCGCTGAAACGG
>JAJDGX010000059.1 GCA_030265885.1 Ruminococcaceae bacterium OttesenSCG-928-L11
CGGGATTTTCATCCGATTAACTTGGAAATGAGGTAGGGAACATGACACAGAAAAACATTGCGCTCAACATCATTCTTTCGGTTGTAACCTGCGGAATCTACGGCATCTACTGGTACTATTGCATCGCCACCGACATCTATAACTCCCGCAACAATATCAGCACCACCCCCATTCTCACCATTGTCCTCAATCTGGTGACCTGCGGGATTTACGGCATATATGTCTACTACAAATGGGGCAAAGCCATGTACGAGGTTTGCACCGAGCGGGGCATTCCCTGTGAGGATCGCTCCATCCTTTACCTGATTCTCAGCATCTTTGGCCTTGCCATTGTCAACATGGCCCTTATCCAGAGTGATCTGAACCAGATGGCTGCGTAATCCATGAAGCATTCCCGGCAAAAACGGCTGCAAACCGTTGGATTGGTTACAGGAGCATTGGCCGCCGTATGGTGCCTGTGGTATTTTCTGTACACCCGGTTTGGAATAGAACTGCTGCATTGTCCGGTTCACAGCTTGACTGGCCTGTATTGTCCCGGCTGCGGGACGATGCGGGCCATTGTCGCATTGCTGCAGCTGCAGCCTCATCAGGCCATCCGCTACAATGTCCTCACCACCCTAACCCTGCCCTTCCTGGCCCTGTACTTAGCGCTTCACATTCTCTCTTACATCCGCCGCGGACACGGACTTGCACCCGGCCGATTTGACAAATGGATCGCCATCGGCTACATCGTCCTGGCCGTCGCCTTTGGCATTATGCGCAATCTTCCCTGGTTTGCGTTTCTGGCCCCCACCGGTATCCTGTAAAAAAGGCCTCGATACTGCGATGCATCGCAATATCGAGGCCTTACTTGTATTACTTCCTCACGCCGTCGACGCGGCTGTGGCAGAGGGGGGATCCTGTACCTTCACCAGCTGGTAGGTGTCCTTGGTCTTTTGCATGTAGTAGTGCATGTGCTTTTCGCTGAAGGGCGACAGCTTTTCGCTGAGCTTAGTCAGGTTCAAGGCGTTGTTCGGCGGGATGTAATAGACATCCAGGCAGTACAAATCGCCTTCCTTGGTAATCTCCCGCACCTCCGGCATAAAGGTGTAAAACGAGACCGCAATGCGGACATAATACATCTTTTTTTCGCTGTCATAGGCGTAGGAGGAGTCGTAGTCGCCGAACCGCTGGTGCTCCAGCTTGATGTCCGACCCAAACAGGGTCGCCGCCGCCACATCCAAATCCGATGCGGGAACCATCAACTCCTGGGTATCGCTGTAGGTGTAGTTGCGGGCCCGCTCACTGGTCAGCGTCGCCCACATGCTGTATTGCAGCAGATTGGTCATCTCAATATCGGAGGGCTTTTCAAAGGGAACCGGGTCAAACATCATAACCGGCAGGATGATCTCCTCAAACCGCTCCTTTTCCGTGGAGTTGTCCAGCACCTTTGAGGTCAGGTTCAGGCTGGACAATATCACTGTGACAACGCCAATCACGGCAAGAAGCACAAACACGCCGCCCACCGGGGCCGCATACCGATGCTTCCGGGTTTTTCTTACCTGCATTAAGCTTGATCCTTCCTTTCGCCGTGGCGGCAGCGCAAAACGCCTTTTCCCCGAGTATTTGCCTTATCGAATCTGGCCGCTGCCATTGATGATGTACTTGTAGCTGGTCAAGTGAGCGAGACCCATGGGCCCCCTGGCATGAAGCTTTTGCGTGGAGATGCCGATCTCCGCCCCCAGCCCAAACTCGCCGCCGTCGGTAAACCGGGTCGACGCGTTGACATACACCGCCGCACTGTCTACCCGGTCACAGAATAACCGGGCATTGTCGTGGGACTGCGTCATGATAGTCTCTGAATGACGGGTGGAGTAAGCTTCGATGTGGGCAATGGCCTCCTCCATATCCTCCACCACCCGAATGGCAAGGATATAGTCGTCGTATTCCGTCGCCCAGTCCTCTTCCGTTGCCGGCTTTGCCCGTTCCCCTAAAATGGCCACGGTCTGCTCACAGCCCCGCAGCTCCACACCGGCGTGAGCCAGCGCATCCGCTGCCATGGGCAGGAACTTCGCCCCACAGTCCCTGTGCACCAGCAGTGTCTCCACCGCATTGCACACACTGGGGCGGGAGGTCTTGGCATTGTTCAGCACCCGCGCCGCCATTTCCAGGTCGGCGGTGGCGTCCACAAAAATATGACAGTTGCCGGCACCTGTCTCAATCACCGGCACCGTGGCGTTTTTCACAACCGAGGCTATGAGCCCCGCTCCCCCCCGGGGAATCAGAACATCCACATAGCCGTTGAGGCGCATCAGCTCCGTAGCGGTCTCCCGCGAGGTATCCTCAACCAGCTGGATGCAGTCCGCAGACAGTCCGACCGACTCCACCGCCTCCCGCATGACAGACACCAGCGCCATGTTGGAGTGGATGGCCTCCTTGCCGCCCCGCAGAATGCAGGCATTGCCCGATTTGAGACACAGTGCCGCACAATCCACCGTGACATTGGGCCGGGATTCATAGATCATCCCCACCACACCCAAGGGCACCGTGCGCTTGACAATCTGCAGGCCGTTGGGGCGAATATCCCCGCCGACCACACGGCCGACCGGCTCCTCCAGACCCTTTACATACCGGACAGCCTCGGCAATGTCCCGCAGCCTGTCCTCAGTCAGCAGCAGTCTGTCCTGCATGGCGTCGCTCATGCCGGATTCCTTTGCGGCAGCCATATCCTTAGCATTGGCCGCCAATATCTGTTCCATGTGGAACGCGACAGCGGAGGCGATGGCCTCCAACGCGTCGTTTTTTACACCGGACAGGGCAATCGCCAACTCCGTAGCGCTTTTCCGGGCCCGAACACCCAACCCCATCAAACTATTATTCAACATAACAAACTCCTCGCAGGTTGAACCTGCACACATCCCGCTCCGCGCCAGCTTAAAGCTGGACACATTCCGCTCCGCGCCAGCTTGAAGCTGGACACATCCCGCTCCGCGGATTACAGCGGGTAGATTGGTTGGAAATTGAGGTGGGAATTGCCGGCGGACGGTAGTCCGGCGACGACACCGACAGGCGGCGGGGTTTCGCGGATGCGAAACCGCAATTCCCGGCGAACTGCCCGATTTCGCTGGGCCCAAAAGCCAGCGAGCGGAACCTCCGGCTTTACCCAAGTTGTTTTACAAACAACTTGGGTGGAGCGAGCGGACGAACGAAGGGCGCCGGTAAAAGGGCACAGGACATGGATGCATGCACCAGCCAAATCGGTCGTCGGCTTGACCGGTTTGGCGGACGGTTTTCGTCCGATTCCTGGCGGCAGCCACGAAGTGAGTAATACCAATCTCCCATAGAAGGATAGACAAAAAATGGGATATTGGTATAGGGATTCCAAAGGGGGTCACACCCCCTTTGGTGGGGTTTGGGGTGAAACCCCATTCTAAATGCGCCGAAAGGCAAAGTGCGTCCCCACTGCCTCCCCGTCGAACAGGTCATAGAGGCGTTCCGGTTTTTCGCCGCTGATGATAGCCATATCGATGCCACAGCGTTCCACAATTCGGGCCGCCTGGATCTTGGTAGACATGCCGCCGGTACCCCGGTTACTGCCGGTACCACTGGCGACGGACTCTATGTATTCATCGATGCGATCCACCCGGGCAATCAGCCGGGCATCGAGATTGGTGCGGGGGTTGCCGTCATACAGGCCCTCGATATCGGAGAGGATGACAAGCACATCGGCCTCCACCAGTTCCGCCACCATGGCGGACAGGGTATCGTTGTCGCCAAAGCACTCGCCTTCCAGCTCATCGGTGGCGACGGTATCGTTTTCGTTGATAATGGGAATGGCACCGTGCTCCAGCAGACGGTGCAGGGTATTGATGGCATTGCGGCGCAGCAAATCGTCGTCCACCACGTCCTTTGTCAGCAGCAGCTGACCCACCACGTGGTTGTAGCGCTGGAACTGGGTGTCATACAGCTGCATCAGCTCACATTGGCCCACCGCGGCGGCGGCCTGTCGGCCCGGAACATCGCAAGGTCGCTCCCGCAGGCCCATTTTGCCCGCGCCGACACTGATGGCCCCAGAGGTCACCAGAATAATCTCCCGGCCCGCGTTGTGCAGGTCGGCAAGCACCTTAACAAACTCTTCCATCCGCCGGATATTGGCGCGGCCCGTCTCATAGGTCAGGGTTGATGTCCCCACCTTAATAACGACCCGCCGTGCGCTTTGAAAGCTGTTCACGCCATAGCCTCCTCGGTTGTTTCCCAGGCGAGGTCAATCCTCTTTCTCGCCTGTTTCCTCCCCGGATTTGTCCGGTTGTCCCGGTTTTTTCCGGGTTATCTTCAATATATCAATGCGGTTGCCATCCATTTCCATGACCGTCAGCAGCAGATTTTCGTGGAGCACGCTTTCCCCGTTTTCCGGGATATGTCCATACAGCTGCATGGCCCAGCCGTTGACTGTGCTGAAGTCCCCTTCAAAGGTGAAGTCCTCCCAGCCCTGTTCCTCCATCAAATCCCGCAGCGGGTAAGCGCCCCGCACCTCACAGGTGTTGGAATCCAGCTGAATGAAGGCCTCCGGCTCGTCCTCATCGTCCTCATCCCACATATCACCCACCAGCTCCTCGATGATATCCTGGGTAGTGACAAGCCCCAGCGTACCGCCGTAATCGTCGGTCACCATGGCCATGTTTACCTTTTTCGCCTTGAAAAAAGCCAGCAGGCCGGACAGCTTCATGGAGCGGTGGACAAAGGCCGGCTTGGATAGCATCTCCCGCAAATCGGGAGTCTCTTCCTCGATCAATTTCCGCAGATAGTCCTTGGCCATCAGGATCCCGATGATGTTGTCCACGCTTCCCTCATACACCGGTATGCGGGAATACCCTTCCTCCAGCAGCGTTTCCTTGATGGTGTCCAGGTCATCCTCCACATCCAGCGCCACCATGTTTACCCGTGGGGTGAGGATATCCTTGATATCGGTGTCGTCAAATTCCAGGGCGGACTGTACCAGATCCCGCTCCTGTTCCTCAATGACGCCCTCCTCCTCAACGGATTCAATGAGGTAGTGCAAATCCTCCTCCGTCACGGTCGGGCCCTCCTTGGCGGGAGGGGAAATGGCGTTTCGCAGCTTCATAAACAACCAGGTTACCGGGGTCAACACCACCATCAGAGCCTTCAGCGGGCCGGATAGCGCCAGAGCCACCTTCTCGTTTTGATCCTTGCCGTAGGACTTGGGCAGAATCTCGCCGAAGGTCAACACCAGTACCGTCATAACCACCGTTGCCACCGCCGGACCGGATGCCCCCAGCAGCGAGGTAAAAATCACCGTCGCCACCGCCGAGGAAGCGATGTTGACAATGTTGTTGCCCACCAGAATGGTGTACAGCGCCTTGTCAAATTGATCGATGACCGAAAGGGCTGTTTTCGCCTTGCGGCTGCCCTTTTCTGCCGAGCGCTTGAGATGAAGCCGGTTCACTGTGGAAATAGCCGTTTCCGACGAGGAAAACAATGCGGATAATACCAAACACACCACAATCACCAGATAATATAACGGGCCGGGACTGTCCAAGCTGACTATCACTCCTGTTTTGTCAAATTGTTGTATTGTTGCGTTCTCACGGTTTGTATGATCCCCCGAAAAAAGGGAATCATCGTATAGTGTAACAGAAAATCGTGTTTTTCTCAATAGCCGCTTGCAAAACACCGGCATTTTTCTTTGCCCATTAATGGTGACAACCCCTCGGACAAAGCCGGTGCCCCATCCCTCATCCACACCGCTTCCCCCGGCATACAGGCGAAAATTGTGAAAATGGTTTGAAAAGAAATGGATCCCGGTGAAAATTCTGGTAACAATGAAATTTACCCCCAGGAAAATCCCTGTAGGAACGGCATTTTCCCCGGCGTGGTCTATTTACAATTACCGCCGGTTGTGGTAAAATTTACTGTGGACAATCTGGCTGGCCTGTCGCGATTCCCACCAAGCAACCGAACACCGACAGAATCGCCCCGGCAATATCCATTGGCAGCCCGGAGACACCTCTTCCGGCTCTCCTCTGGAATTGCTGCATTTTTGTGCCACAACGGATTTTCCCGGGCGCGGCTGTGTGGGAGTACGCTCCGCCCTGCTATCAGTTTATTCTATCAATGATATATACATTCATAGAGGGAGGACAAAAAAAGAATGGCAAGAAAAATGAAAACCATGGACGGCAACACCGCTGCTGCGCACGTTTCCTATGCGTTCACCGATGTTGCGGCGATCTACCCGATCACCCCTTCGTCCAACATGGCCGAGGCTGTTGACAAATGGGCAGCCGGCGGCATGAAAAACCTGTTCGGCCAAAAGGTTCGCGTGGCGGAGATGCAGTCCGAGGCAGGTGCCGCAGGCGCTGTGCACGGCTCACTGGCTGCCGGTGCGCTGACCACCACCTACACCGCTTCCCAGGGCCTTCTGCTCATGATCCCCAACATGTACAAAATCGCGGGTGAGCTGCTGCCCAACGTCATCCACGTCTCCGCCCGTGCAGTTGCTTCCCACGCCCTCTCCATCTTCGGCGACCACTCCGACGTTATGGCCTGCCGTCAGACCGGCTACGCCATGCTGGCTTCCTCCAGCGTGCAGGAGGTTATGGATCTGGCCGCTGTGGCTCACCTGGCCACCCTCAAGGGCCGCGTTCCCTTCCTGCATTTCTTCGACGGCTTCCGCACCTCCCACGAAGTCGACAAAATCGAGGTCTGGGACTTTGCCGATCTGGAAGAGATGATGGACAAGGACGCCGTTGCCCGCTTCCGCAAGGCCGCTCTGAACCCGGAGCACCCTGTGCAGAGAGGTACCGCCCAGAACCCCGACATCTTCTTCCAGGCCAGAGAGGCCTCCAACAAATACTACAATGAACTCCCCGCCATCGTAGAGGACTACATGGCCAAGGTCAACGCCAAGCTGGGCACCAACTACGGCCTGATGAACTATTACGGCGCACCCGATGCCGAGCATGTCATCATCGCCATGGGCTCCGCCTGCCAGACCATCGAGGAGACCATCGACTACCTCGCCGCCAAGGGCGAAAAGGTCGGCCTCATCAACGTCCATCTGTACCGCCCCTTCTGCACCGACAAGCTCATTGCCGCCATCCCGGATTCCGTCAAGACCATCTCTGTCCTGGATCGCACCAAGGAGCCCGGCGCCATCGGTGAGCCCCTGTACCTGGATGTTGTGCTGGCTCTCAAGGGCAGCAAATTTGAGTCTGTGCCCGTATACGCCGGCCGCTACGGCCTGGGCTCCAAGGACACCACCCCCGGCAACATCATCTCCGTTTACGAAAACGCCAAAACCGGCAGCAAGCCCCGCTTCACTGTCGGCATCGACGATGATGTCACCTACCTGTCCCTGCCTATGGGCGAGCATCCCGACACCGCTCCCGAAGGCACCACCAGCTGCAAATTCTGGGGTCTGGGTGCGGACGGCACCGTCGGCGCCAACAAAAACTCCATCAAAATCATCGGTGACCACACCGACATGTACGCCCAGGCGTATTTTGATTACGACTCCAAGAAATCCGGCGGCGTAACCAAATCTCACCTGCGCTTCGGCAAAAAGCCCATCAAATCCACCTACCTGGTCAGCAAGGCCAACTTTGTCGCCTGCCACAACCCCTCCTACATCGACAAATATGATATGGTCTCCGACCTGGTTCCCGGCGGCTCCTTCCTGCTCAACTGCGGTTGGGACGATGCCGAGCTGGATCAGCGCCTCCCCGGTGATGTCAAAGCCTACATCGCCAACAACAACATCAAATTCTACACCATCGACGGTGTTTCCATCGGCAAGGAAATCGGCCTCGGCGGCCGCATCAACACCGTGCTTCAGGCCGCGTTCTTCAAGCTGGCCAACATCATCCCCCTGGAAGATGCCGTGAAGTACATGAAGGACGCCGCCACCGCCTCCTATGGCCGCAAGGGCGAAAAAATCGTCAAGATGAACCACGACGCCATCGATCGCGGTGTCACCGACGTGAAGGAAGTCAAGGTTCCCGATTCCTGGAAAACCGCTTCCGGCGCCATCAGCTTTGCCAAAGCAGAAGGTGACGACAAAATCCTCACCGATTTCATCGACACTATCCTCACCCCTGTCTCCGCCCAGAAAGGCGACAAGCTCCCTGTTTCCGCCTTTGCTGACCGCGAGGACGGCACCATGCCTCTCGGCACCTCCGCCTATGAGAAACGCGGCATCGCTGTCGACGTTCCCTGCTGGAAAACCGAGAACTGCATTCAGTGTAACTTCTGCTCCTATGTGTGCCCCCATGCCGTTATCCGCCCTGTCATCATGACCGAGGAGGAAGCGAAAAACGCTCCCGCCGGCACCAAGGTGATGGACGCCACCGGTATGCCCGGCTACAAGTTCACCATGACCGTCTCCACCCTGGACTGCACAGGCTGCGGCAGCTGCGCCAATGTCTGCCCCGGCAAGAAGGGCGAAAAAGCCCTCGTCATGGAGCCCATCGACTCCCAGATGAACGAGCAGAACGTGTTTGCCTATGGCCTCTCTCTCTCCGAGAAAACCGAGGTTGCCGAGAAATTCAAGGATACCACTGTTAAGGGCAGCCAGTTCAAGCAGCCCCTCCTCGAGTTCTCCGGCGCCTGCGCAGGCTGCGGCGAAACCCCCTATGCCAAGCTGGTCACTCAGCTGTTCGGCGACAGGATGTACATCGCCAACGCCACCGGTTGCTCCTCCATTTGGGGTGGCTCTGCTCCCTCTGTTCCCTACACCAAGAATAAAGACGGCAACGGCCCCGCATGGGCAAACTCCCTGTTCGAGGACAACGCCGAGTACGGCTACGGCATGTTCCTGGGCCAGAAGGCTGTCCGCGACCGTCTGGTAGAGAAAACCAAAGCCCTGCTGGCTGTTGATCATGTCTACGCCGGTCTCAAGGAAGCCGCTCAGAAGTGGCTCGATACCCTGGATGACGGCAAGACCAACAAAGCCGCTGCCGACGCCTACATCGCCCAGCTGGAGGATTGCGTCCTCCCCGTGGACGGCGTCATTGAGTTCGCCAAATCCAAGGGCGCTGAGTTCAAGGATTTCCTGGCTCAGGCAGAAGCAGCCAAAGCAGCCGGTTCCGCTCATTGCCCCTGCGACGCCTGCACCCTGGGCGCCGAAATCCTGGCCGACAAGGAGTTCCTCGCCAAGAAATCCATCTGGATCTTCGGCGGCGACGGCTGGGCTTATGACATCGGCTTCGGCGGCCTTGACCATGTCATCGCCTCCGGCGAGGATGTCAACATCCTGGTCTTTGACACCGAGGTGTACTCCAACACCGGCGGTCAGTCCTCCAAATCCACTCCCACCGGCGCCATTGCGCAGTTTGCCGCTGCCGGTAAGGAAGTGAAGAAGAAGGATCTCGCCGCTATCGCCATGAGTTATGGCTATGTGTACGTGGCACAGGTCGGACAGGGCGCCGATTACAACCAGTGCCTCAAAGCCTTTAACGAGGCCGAGAGCTACCACGGCCCCTCTATCGTGATTGCATACGCTCCCTGTATCAACCACGGCATCCGCACCGGTATGGGCTCCGCCCAGACCCAGATCAAAAACGCGGTTGCAGCCGGCTACTGGCATCTGTTCCGGTTTGACCCCCGCCTGAAGCTGGAAGGCAAGAACCCCTTCCAGATGGACAGCAAAGCCCCCACCGCCTCCTACAAGGACTTCATCGGCGGCGAGGTTCGCTACAGCTCCCTTGCTCAGGCCAATCCCGACAGGGCCAACGACCTCTTCACCAAGGCCGAGGCCATTGCCAAGGACAAATACGAACACCTCCTCCGCCTCTCCAAACTCTACGAGGCATAAGAAGCGAAAAATCCCCCGGAGATTTTCTCCGGGGGTTTTTTTCGCTTCTATGGGACGAAAGGGCGTCTTCTTTCTTTTAGAAAAAAGAAAGAAGCAAAGAAAACCTAATCGCTCCGCGTTTCCTTTGGGGAGCAGCGTGGGACAGGTTTATTCCGGTCTGGGTTGGCGGGTGGGGCAGAGGGGGCATTTGCTGCGATCCCGCATGATGCGCTCGCCGCAGCGGATGCAGTGGGTGGTTCTCTCCCGGGCACAGGCAGGGCACAGCATTTTCCCTTCCACATCGTACTGCATGTATGGTGGAAAACTTCCCCCGCAAATTGCACATTCAAACTCCACTGTCAACACCTCAAATTATGCGTCACTATTTCGTCATTCTTTCCTTTCTATCATAATATGACGCTATTATTAAGTCATTACTTAGTAATAGAGGTGTCATTATGAAGGATACTATGCCACGCTATACACTGCGGGTTCCCCGTGAGTTGTTGGATAAGATCAAATACATCGCAGGGGCGGAGGCCCGCACAACGAACAAGGAAATCGAATGGATCCTGCTTGAAAAAGTAGCGGAATACGAAGCCAAGCACGGCGAAATTAAGCTAGGCGAAAAATAAGGCAACGCGGAGCGGATAGGTTTTCTTTGCTTACTTTCTTTTTTCCAAAAGAAAGTAAGGACCTCTTTTTCGTTAAAAACATATACTGGATTAAGTGTATTTTAATGAAACAGGGGGTTTTCCGTATGGATATAACGGCATGGATTGTTGTGTGCATGCTGGCGTGCATTGGCATTGGGGTAATGGTGGGGGATCTGCTGTTTGTGCGCCGTTCCCGCAGGCTGGACAAATGCAACTACCGCATCATCACCCTGTACGACGACCCGGTCGAGGTCGAGCGGCTTCTCAACCAGCACCTGGTGCGCCTGACCTGGAACGGCCCGGACGGCCTGATTTTACTGGTGGATATGGGCATGGGCCCGGAATCCCGCAAAATTTGCGACCGCATCCGCAGCGAGATGTACGGCGCCTTCCTCTGCGACAAAACCGACATCGCCCAAACCCTGCGCCACCTCGATTCCCTCCTGGACGACACTACCAAATAAAAAAACCGCTCCGCAATGCCTCTGGGAGGCATCGCGGAGCGGTTAGGTTTTCTTTGCGTATGCCAGCTTTGCTGGCATTTTTCTTATTTTCCCAAAAGAAAGAAGGGTTTTAGGTGAGTTCGGCCAGGCCGTTGTAGAGTTGGTAGTAGCGGCCGCCTTGTTCCAGCAGCTCGTCGTGGGTGCCGCGTTCGATGATGCGGCCCTCCTCCAGCACCACAATGGCATTGGCGTTGCGAACCGTGGAGAGTCGGTGGGCGATAACAAAGACCGTGCGCCCCTTCATCAACTCCGCCATGCCCCGCTGCACCAGCTGCTCGGTGCGGGTATCGATGGAACTGGTCGCCTCATCCAAAATCAGCACCGGCGGCTGGGAGATATAGGCCCGGGCAATAGCAATCAGCTGGCGCTGCCCCTGGGACAGATTGCCGCCATCGCCCTCCAGAATCGTATCATACCCCTGTGGCAGCTTGGTGATAAAGGAGTGGGCATTGGCCTTGCGGGCCGCCTCCTTGCACTGCTCATCGGTGGCGTTCAGGTTGCCGTAGCGGATGTTGCCCATCACCGTATCGGTAAACAGGTGGGTATCCTGCAGCACCATCCCCAGAGATTTGCGCAGGCTGTCCTTCTCAATCTCCCGCACATCGATGCCGTCATAGGTGATTTTACCCTGCTGCACATCATAAAAGCGGTTGATCAGGTTGGTGATGGTGGTCTTGCCCGCACCGGTGGATCCCACAAAGGCTATCATCTGGCCGGGCTTGGCATACAGGGAAATATCCTTCAAAATCGGCTTTTCCGGGTCATAGGCAAAGTGGACATTCTCAAAGCGAACGTCGCCCATCAGGGGCACCATCTCACCGGAGGCCTTTTTCCAGTTCCAGTTTTTGTCGCCGTTTTGGCCTTCCTCCACCAGGGTAACCGTACCCTCATCCACCTCCGGGATCTCATCCATCAGGGCAAAGATGCGCTCTGCGCCTGCCGCTGCGGAGTAGATGTTGTTCATCTGCCCGGTAATCTGGTTGATGGGCTGGCCCACCTGCCGGGAAAACTGGAGATACGACGCCAGCGAGCCCACATCAAACCGCCCCAAAATCGTCAGGATCCCGCCAAATACAGCGGTAAACGCATAGGACATGTTGTTCAGGTTGCCCATAATCGGCATCATAATCCCGGCAAAGAAGTTGGCGTTTTTCGCCGCCACCCGGAAGGATTCATTGATCTCCTCAAACTCGGCCCTTGCCTTTTTCTCGTGGTTAAAGGCCTTGATTTCCTTGAGCCCGCCCAGGTTTTCCTCGATGCTTCCATTCAGCTGGCCCAGCAGCTCCTGTTGCTTTTTAAAGTAGCTGCGGCTGCGCTTGCCCATTTTCCCCACCAGGAAGAACATCAGGGCAATTACCAGCACCGTAATTACAAACAGGATGGGACTCAGCACAACCATACAGGCCACACAGCCCACAAACAGCAGGAAGGACGATATAAACTGGGTCAAACTTTGCTCCAGCATCGTCTGGATGTTGTCTGCGTCGTTGGTGAAGCGGCTCATCAATTCCCCGTGGGAGTGGGTGTCAAAATACCGCAGGGGTAGATTTTGCAGCTTGTCGAACATATCCTTGCGTATGCTGTTGACGGTGCGCTGTGCCAGCCGAACCGTTGTGCGGGTCTGCAAATAGCTTGCCAGAATCCCCAGCAGGTATATCAGTGCCAGCAGGCCAATGGCCCCTGCCAGACCCTGAAAATCCCCCGGGATGATATAGTTGTTGATCAAAGGCCGCAAAAAGTAGGAGCTGGCAATGGAGGTGCCGGAACTGACAAGCAGGCACACCACCACCAAAACCAACAGCCACTTGCTGCCGGCCAGATAGCTGTAGATGCGCATCAAGGTGCCGCGCAGGTTTTTGGGCTTGGTAAAGGGCATTGCGCCGGGCGGCCCTCCACGACCGCCACCGCCGCCGGGGCCGTGACCACGTCTCGTCATTGGGCAAGCCCCCCTTCCAGCTGAGAGCTGCAAATCTCCCGATAAATATCGTTGCTCTCCAGCAGCTCGTCGTGGGTGCCAATGCCGGCAACCACCCCGTCATCCAGCACAATAATCTGATCCGCATCCTTTACGGAGCTGATGCGCTGGGCGACGATAATCACGGTGGAATCCTTAAAATTCCGGGTAAAAGACTGGCGGATCTTAGCCTCTGTGGCCATATCCACGGCGCTGGTGCTGTCGTCCAAAATCAGGATGGCAGGCTTTTTCAGCATTGCTCTGGCAATGCAGAGGCGCTGCTTCTGCCCGCCGGACACATTGACACCGCCCTGGCCCAAATCCGTCTCGTACCCATTGGGGAAGCTGCTGATGAAGTCGTGGGCCTGGGCATCGGTGGCTGCCTGTACGACCTCATCCGCGGTGGCATCTTCCTTGCCCCACAGAATATTGTCGCGGATGGTGCCGCTGAACAGGTTGTTGCTCTGCATCACCATGCCAATGCCATCCCGCAGATCCTCCTGAGTGTAGTCCTTGACATTGACGCCGTCCACCAGAATTTCTCCGCCGGTAGCGTCGTAAAAGCGGGGGATCAGGTTGACCAGGGAGGTCTTGCCGGAGCCGGTGCCGCCCACAATGCCCACCATCTGCCCGGGCTGCGCCGCAAAGCTGACGTGGGAAAGCACATCGCCGCCGGTCTCGGAATAGCGGAAGCTGACATCCCGGAACTCCACCTGTCCCTGACGGACAGCGGCCTTCCTGCGGGTCTCCACTGCGGGACTGTCCTGGATGGTGGGAACCGTGGAGAGAACCTCCAGAATACGGCCTGCGCTGGCCCGGGCCCTTGTCAGCATCACAAAAATCATGGAGAACATCATAACGCTCATCAAAATCTGGGTGATGTAGCTGATGAAGCTCATCAGTTCACCGGTGCCCATGGCCCCGGCGCCTACATATCCGCCGCCAATCCAGATAACGGCCAACGTCGTTCCGTTCATGGCCAGCATCATCAGGGGCATGGTGACGGCCATCAGGTTGCCCGCCTTCATGGCGGCTTCCATCAGTTCATCGTTGCTTTTCTTAAACTTGGTCTTTTCATAGCCGGCCCGCACAAATGCCTTGACAACCCGAATGGCTATCAGGTTTTCCTGCACGGTGCCGTTGAGGGCATCCAGCTTTTTCTGCATATTGCTGAACAGCTTGCCCGCTGTCCGCATGATAATCGGGATAATGACGACAAAGATGGCAATCGCCACAAAAATGGAAAGGGACAGCTTGGCGTTGATGCTAACCGCAATGACAAGGGCGCTTATCAGCATCAAGGGTGCGCGGGTCAGCAGGCGCATCGTCATCATAATGGCGCCCTGCATTTGGTTGACATCGTTTGTCATGCGGGTAACCAGCGACGCGCTGGAGAACTTGTCGATGTTGGCAAAGGAAAACTGTTCGATCTGTGCAAACATGGCCTTGCGGATGTTGGCGCCAAAGCCCTGGCTGGCTTCCGAGGATATTTTCGCGTTTGCCACGCCAAATCCAATGGCAGCCGCCGACATCAGCACCATAATGCCCCCTATCGAGGCGATGTACCCCAGATTCTGCTCCGGGATACCGATGTCCACAATGTGGGACATCATCAGTGGGATCAACAGCTCGCAAATGACTTCACCAAAGGCAAATACCACACACAAAACCAGATATTTCTTGTATTCCCCCAGGTATTTCATCAGTTTTGAAACCATCGCCCAACCCCCTTTTCCTCAAATTATTTCCAGCTTTTCTTTCATTCCTCTTCATTTCTCGGACAGTCCTCCGGCTTTCGCGGAACCATCCCCTCCATATTGGTAATCATACGGTAAATATAGCCGTACAACTCCTCCATTTCACTGTCCTGGAAGCCGCTGAACACATTCTCATACACTTCCCGGACTGCTTTTTCGCTCTCATCCGTCAGGTTGCGTCCCTGCTCGGTCAGCGCAATAAAGTTTTCCCGCAAATCGTCCTGATTTGCCTGTTTGCGCACCAGGCCCGCCTTCTCCATGCGCTTGATGGACACCGCCACAGTGGGCGGCGCCACGCCAATCCACTTGGCCAGCTGCTTTTGGGTTACGGGAGAATTCTGGGCGCGGTGCTTCAGAGTAAACATTATTTTGGGGTTGCTCAGCTTGCTCAGCCCTCTTTTGGACATTTCCCGCTCAATACACAGGTGGTTTAAGTGGCGAAAGATTCGAAATATCTCCGCCAGTTTGTCAATATTGTCCAGCTCCTCGACCCGTCTGTCTCCAGGTCCCCGCATATGCCAAGCCTCCTTGTGTAATGCGCCCGCGCCCTGATTTGCCACACTGCAAACAAGCATCAAACGCCGCCTACTCTTTGCCGCCTAATTGATTGTACGACTAAATGTTAATCGACTATCAAATAATAGCACTCAAATGTGAACAAAACCAATATTATTTTTAAAGAATACATGAACATAAGCGAAGCCGTCGGTTTCTCCGCCGGGGAAGGAGCATAGGCGGCTTGTCATCAGCGGGGTTTTCGCGTAGTATAGAATGCGATGCAACGGCAACTACACAAGATGCATTGGAGTATGGATGAGGGTGGGCGGCATGCTGTTTTTTGGAATGAGCGTTTTGGCAATCGGATTGCTCCTTTTTGCAATTCGGAAGCTTTTACAGATGGAATGGTACAGAAAGCTGCGGGGCCTCTTTTA
>JAJDGX010000006.1 GCA_030265885.1 Ruminococcaceae bacterium OttesenSCG-928-L11
CAAGTAGGCTGTAGCCAGAGTTTTCCGAAAGAGCACGCATTACAATAGCAGGTTGATTTTGCACCGACTCCTCAAATGTTCCAACACCTTTCATGCTGATCAGTTTCGCAAGCTCCTGCTCCTCCAGAGAGAAAGCTTCGGAGGAGTAAACCACATTTAGATTATTATCCAGCAAATATGTGTTTCGCCTGCTCTCGCCGGAGTAATTGTCAAAAATAGAAGTGAACTCCTTTTCAGAGACAAGAAAGGCAAGCGACGCCTCTGGGATAAGGCTCATGTAGGGGATGGGGTACACAAAGGCGGCGAGGGGAGCATCCTGTTGCATGCTCTGCCCCTCTTTCAGCATCCGCAGCGCTTTGTTGTTCTGGGTAGAATTTAGTGTAGAAAACAGGCCTGACATCGTCAAGTTAGTATTTGTCCCCACATGTTCTTCAAAATCGATATAGCGATACTTCCCGTCTGCTGAATAAATATCGGTATCTCCCCGGAAATACAGGAGAAGCTGAACATCTTCGGTCATATTATTCACATAACTGTTCAGACGTTGAGAGAGCAACTCGGAAAATGCCTTCTGGCTTTTTTGCTCCCGATACTGATAAAAGCCGGAGTCAACCTCCCGGCTAGAGAAATGGTATGCTATGTTAGACATTGATTCCAGCATATAATCTATCCGATTTAGCGACCGGGATACAGATGCGAATTGATTGTTTTTGACCTCTGTATTGAGGCTGATTACATTAAAATAGTAAAATAGCATACCGAAAGTAATTACCGAGATAAGTATAATCCCTAAATAAGAGAGAAAATATCGCAGGAACAGACTTTTCTTCTTCATCTTTCTCCCTCTTCTCTTTGTACGGTCATATTATCTTTAATTAGTATATTCCCGGCTACACCGAAAAGCAAGTTTGACATAGCGGGAAAAAGTGACAAATTGTGCTATGCTACATTAAATGCTATAGTAGCAATAGTATATTGGGTAAGGGGGGATGAAAACAAATTGTGAAAATTATACAAAAATACATGGTTCGACATTGTTCTTCATTTGAGTAAGCTATTCTAGCTTATAGGAGGTATTCGCGTGAGTCAACCAGCAATCATCCTAATAACCTGCGATGAGCTGCGCAGAGATGCTATCAGCGCTTACGGCAACTCCGTTGTCCCGACACCCTATATTGATTCCATTGCACAAAATGGAACGAGATTTGATCGCTGTTATACTGTAAGTCCATGGTGCTTGCCAGCGCGTTGCTCAATTTTGACAGGAAAATATCCACATCACACGGGTGCCTACAGCAACTTCCGCAAGTGTCCGTTGGATGTTGGTATCGACAACATGTTTACTCTGCTTCACAATGCTTCCTATCATACATCTTTGTTTGGCAAATGCCACTTTGCCCCGGTGCCTTATTCCCAAACGAGGCCGGGCAAGACCCTGCCGTATGATCAATTTCGTGATTACTATGTCCGGCTTGGAATTGACCATCTGCGTCTACAGGACGATAAGCAGGTCTCTATTTGGTTTTACGATGATTACAGCAAAGAGCTGGATGCAGCAGGATACTTAAAATCCTATCGGGATTGTAACTGGGATGCAAAAAACCAATTGGTATATCCGTTTCCCGGGCCATCAAAATGGCATCCTGATGCATGGGTTGGGCAACAGGCAACGGATTACATTAAAAACTGGAACAGGCCAGACCCTTTCTTCTCATGGATCTCTTTCAGTGGTCCACATTACCCATTCGATGCTCCGGAAGAATATTTGCAGCGCGCAAGTGACATCGAACTGCCACAACGTCTTGGCAAAGAAGGTGAATGGTGCGATCCCGGCCGCATTCATTACTGTAATTATCATGGCCCGGGAAATATTGACGGTGCGGGAAAGGCTCCCGAAAAAGGCTGCAAGAATTATTCGGAAGCCTATTGGGATCGCATGAGACGCAGTTACTATGCGAACATTGCGCTTATTGACGATCAGGTCGGCGAAATTCAGAAAGCAGCAAAAGCTCGCTTTGGGGACGATTGTCTCATATTCTTTACCGCCGATCACGGTGAGATGCTAGGGGATCACGGCATCTGGGGAAAGCACAACTGCGGATACGATCAAGTATGGCGCATTCCCTTGCTGGCACATTTTCCCGGCATGGATTCACCAACAGTTTCTGATGCGATTGTGAACTTAAACGATCTGTTGCCGACAATGCTGGAGGTGGCGGGACTCCCTTCAGCTATCTGCGATGGAATCAGTTTGCTGGAGCAGAAAAAGGGCAACGGCTATTCATATACCGTTGCAGAAGGCGAAGGGTACGCTGCCATTACAGACGGGAGATACAAATATATACATATTCAAAAGGATGGCAAGTTTTTCAGGGAATTTCTTGATTTGCAAAATGACCCGGATGAATTTTGCAATATCATCGCAGAACCGAGTTGCCAGAGTGAAGTCGCGCGTATGAGTATGCGACTGTTGGAGCATTTTTTTCCGGCGCTTCTTCCTTAAGTATTTTCCCATATTATTGTGGTTCGCCCGACCCAATAAGGCGAAACGCTTATGATGGTATAAGCCAGAACACATTCCAACCGATTATATAAATAGGAGGGGGTGACGCTAAAATAAGTGCCTCGCGTTCACTGACAAAAGCATCTGATAAACACGATGATATGACAGAGAAAGGGGCTTAAAGTTATGACTAGAATCAGCATTTCTCCGCGGCCACCAATTAATCAGGGAATTGACAGCACAAACGAAATGGTATTGGCGCACACACAGACATACAACCGCCTGTTATCTGCAGTGGATTCTACGCATACTATCCAAGGGGGACCAATCGTTGTGTTGAACCCCTATGGAACAGCGCCGCTTAGCGGAACAATAGGTCTTTGGGCTGAAGATGAGCGACCAGTTACAGTGGAGATTTACACGCCCAACAGTGGCGTGGTCATCTCTTACCAAGTTCAGCCAACAGTTGGTGCAAATGTGTTGCCGTTGGTAGGTCTGGCACCGGAAATCGCTAACGAAGTGCATATCATTGATGAGGACAGCGTGTCCTATATCACCACTGTTACAACCGCTGCATTGCCGGCTGTAGACGCAGACATTCCCCCTTCTACAGGAAGAAAAACGGGTTTTCCTATTGTACAGATAACTGTGCCGCTGGTGAATCCACCCCAAAAGACTGATGAGCTTTATTTTATTTCAATATCCAGACGTTACAATATTGGGGTGGATTATAAAGGAGTTGTACGGTGGTACACTACTTTGGATATTCCATCGTTCAACCTGCTGCGCCTTGCAAATGGCACATTCCTATCCACCGGCAATGATTTTGACACGTTTAAACGGCTGTATAACTATGATATGACAGGCCGTGTTTACACTGTTTATATTCTGGATAACAATGCCCACCACTCACTTTATGAAATGCCCAATGGTGAAATATTGATGCCTTCAGAATATACCGGACAAACCTCATCAGACGGCTTGTCTATTATTAGCTTGAGTGATGGATTGGAAACTGCCTATTATGATATACGAGAAGTCATGGACACCAACCGAGTGGCTCGCCCTCAGGAGCCAACTGCCATTGACTGGATTCACATTAACCAATCGTTTTACAATGCAACGAATGATCTGTTAATTACATCCGGCCGTCATCAAGCAGTTTGGGGTATGAAAGCAAATGATGGCACACTGGTGTTCATTCTTGGCAACCGAGAAGGCTGGAGCGCTGATTTTCAACAGTATCTGCTTACTCCAGTCGATGAGACAGGAACTCCGATTTATGATTTCTCACAGCCAGCTGATGTTGCACGTGCAGATAAGGAGTTCTGGAACTGGGGGCAGCACGCTGTTCTGGAAGTACCAAACAACACACCGGGCATAGTTGAGTTTTTCTTATTTGACAACGGAAACTATCGCTCCAGAACTGATGCCGATAGTCTTTTGCCGAATGACAACTGGAGCCGTATTGTACGCTACTTGGTTGATACAAACAACATGACGGTACAAATGTTGTTTGAGTATGGCCGAGTAGAGGTGGCTTCCAGAGGGTATTCGTGTTATGTGAGCAATCAACAGGTGCTTGCAAATGGTAATTATTTGGTTAATTTCGGCGGACATATCGTTGATGAAAACGGTCGCAATATAACCGAAAACTTTGGATATAGCGATATCAATGATCCTCTTGCTGGCAGCCAGGCCATGGGCTTGTTGACGCTGCAGGAAATTGATCCAGCAACAAAGTTGCCCGTTTTTGAGTTGACTAGTACTTCCGGTAAGCTTAAAAACCAAGTGGATGATGGCCCTGATTTCCACATAGAATTTTACAGCTTCCGCTCCTTCAAATTTCCAATTATTCAGTAATCCGCACATTGTTTGTTACAATGGGTATCTACATTTCGTTGTATAGAAGCTGAGGACGTTGTTTCAACGGAAACCCCAGTATGTGGTAATCAACAATCTTATGCCGTTCAGTGGCAAGGTCGGTAAATAGCTTATCGAATAAAAGGTCAGCGCAGCTTCACTGTTGAGACTGCGCTGACCTTTTTGTTAAGTACTCTTATGAAAGCACAGTCCATTACCAATCTTCTGGTTCTAAAAGAGTGTACGCCCTGCTATGCCGTTTTTCATTCATCAGTTTATCTAAGCAGGCCGTTGATTCGCTTGCTAAAATGTCACCCTCGATAAACATCTCCTCACATTCCTGCTGCGTAATGCGCAGTAGCTCGGCTACTTGCTGAAGCTGCCGTTCGGCATCAGTAATCGCATTAAACGTTTTCGCATACATCGCTTTATAGTTTGCCATAAAACACCGCCCATTTCATTCTTGCTCCGAAGCAAAACGGTTCCGCCGCCGGGCAGCGATACCCGGCGCGGTTCCGTCAGCCCCAACGAAAAAGCGCGCATAAAGGTGCAAAGTCAACGCAAGTTGACAATGTGACCTTTACGCGCGCGGCAACGTAACACAAGCGGATGCCGTGGCTCTTGTGAAAAGAGTGGGAATCCGTTATAATTATTCTTGTCGCGATAGGCCGGGAGAAAGACCCGGTTGCGTAAAGGTGCTCAGACCACCTTCGCACCTCCATGGTGTTGGCGCACCGTGGAGGCTCGCGGCTCCTTCATTTTTTTGTGGAGCTACGATTATTGTAGCATGGAAATAGTGGAAAAGCAAGATTGATGTGACACTTAGGTCTGCCCTGTTTCAGGGCAGACCTCTCACTAACGAAACATTTCCAAAGGTACCGAAACGGTACCTTTGGATTTGAAACAGAACAGGTGCAGCCCCGTATCAGGACTGCATATTCACCGCTCCGAAGCTGATGTAGTGATTCGCTACATCAGGTGCTCCAAAGGTATCGAAACGCTACTTTTGATACGCGCCTATCACTACAGATGGGATAACAAATCGTTACCCCATATCGCCGAATCGAAAGGTCAGTGTTTATGACCTTTGCCTCAAAACGGTGCTCGATACAGTGCCGTCAGTGACGGGAGTGACGGCAAACCGGATATGTCCTAATGGGCGACACTGCCGCCCCTCCTGACCCTCATCGCAAACGAGGACCCACAGCTCTCTAACGGCGGGAGTTTCCAGACTCGATAGTCCTCCGGTGGTATCCCTACACCACCCCAGGCGTTCGAGGTGCAGAAAGCATATGAAATCCAATGGGTTCAGAGCCCCAAAATCGATTCAAAGTCGAGGGCTACCCACAGCGCGCCCTGTGTCCGGCCCTGTCGCCCCTGTGTGGGGTTTGGGGAGCAAAGTCGGCCCCGTACCCATCACACCTCAACCGAAGCCCTGCTGCCCGAATTTGCAGAGGGATTAAAAAGCTGATTGTCATCACACTTTCGGCAAACCACATCAGTTGAAAAGAGTGCAGACCGGCTATAAAGTCAAGGGAGGAAAAATGATGATTTTCAACGATGTTTCAATATAGTTTTCAACAGACTGAAGCAGGGATCATGGGCTGATAAGGTTTGTTGTCGCGTAAGACAGCAAAGATTACAGAGGTCATCTTTTTGGTGACATGCCCGATGATTTTCATATATTTCATGCCTTCAGCGGCCTTCTTTTCGTAGTAAGCACGAAACATGGGGTCATGTCGGACAGCAGAGGTCGAGGCCATCCAAAGAGCTCTTCGCAGATAGGGAGAGCCGCGCTTGGACATATGGTTCTTGTAGCCGACAAAATCCCCGGATTGCTTTACCGTAGGGTCGACACCGGCGAACGCAGCCAATTTATCCGCAGATTTGAAGCGAGAGATGTCTCCAATCTCAGAAAGTATAACAGCAGCGAGTGTTGGTCCGATGCCGGTGATGGTTGTGATAGGTGTTTTGAAATCTGCCATAAGTGCGGCGATTTTTTCATCCATGCACTCAATTTGGCTCAAGGTGAATTTGATTTGTTTGATGTAATTTTGTATCAGTTCTGCATAGACACCGCATGTATCGGCCACTCCAAAAGTCGCCTTTGCAGTTTCAATGATTTCCACCGCTTTTGCCTGTCCATAGCGTCCGTTGGTGTATTTGAGCAAGAGATTGGTCAGAGTTGATGTGCGAATTCTGCAAAGCATTTGCGGTGTCGGATAGTGCAGCAGGATTTCTTTAGACGCTACCCCAAAAGTATCTGTGAAAATGTGGTTGTATTCGGGGAAAACCTGATCAAGCAATGTGATTACTTTACGCTTGATATCAGATACAGAGTCCATCATGAAGCATCTGTTCCGGCAGAGCTCCCGCAGAGCGTGAAGTTTTTCCTGCGGTACTTTGGTCTCAGAAAATCTGCCAAATCGGATCACTTCGGCGATGATGAAAGAGTCGCGGGAATCGCTCTTATTCTGTCGTATATAGAGACCCCGTAGGGCGTCAGATTGGATAGGGTTGAGGACATGAACCTGATAGCCTTCGTTCTTCAATCGGGTGTAAATTGCCAGCCAGTAGTGACCGGTGGACTCCATTCCAAACACAAGCTGGTTTCTATGTGTGGTGAATTTGCGTACTTTATCCAGCAGCTTATTGTATCCAGTGCAAGAGTTTTGGAAACGAAACGCCTTTTGAACAACATTCCCATCGCTGTCCATGATAATTGCTTCATGTGCGCTCTTGGCAATATCGATCCCGATAATAAACATAGTAATACCCCATGTTAAAAGAATTTACAGACAGCCCTCACAGTCCTATGGATCATATCCTGCTTCGATATTAGCGGAAAATCAAGTGATCCCCGCATCCGGCTTATAAATGAAATCCCATAAGATAGAGGTCCCACGCTGCACACAGCGGACTTGGGGCCGCAAGGAAAAAGAAGGGAACCTCTGTCTGTATGAGGCTATTATATCATCGCCCGGTTTGGACGTTGATAACGATGCTCCCGACGCTGGCTGCTTCAGCGGGGGAAACTTTAGAAAAGTTCCCCCCGAACCCCCTTCAAAGCTGTCCTTTGCACGGATAGAAGATATTGGAAGAAATGAGGAGGTTGACCTGATACTATTATATAGCAGGAAAAAGAAGCGGGGTCGGTAGGGCTGCCCCCACTTCGCTCAAACTGCCCCGCGGTGCGGGTCAGGGAACGGTCAGATACAGGGGTCGGATTTGCCGACACTAGACTCTCAGCGGGGTCGGAATCTCGAATAATCCCTTTGTCAAGCGGTAAACTGCGGGGTCGCTGTGAGAAACGCCGTCAAATATGATTTGGATGCTGGATAAAGGCCTTATGTCGCCAAGGCGCCATAAGGCCGAAAAACACGCGTCCGGCAATGCCGATCGGGATCAAAAGCATGACATAACTTTTTCTCTTCTGTATAAGATTTTGATGCCAGAAAAGCAGATAGTGGCATCAAAACGCCAATAATCTTGAATGTAGTATTTATACCCATCCCTTTATTGGCTGAAAATACCCTTACACAGCAGGGGTGTCCACTTGTTGGAGTCCCCTGTATTTGCTCCTGCAAAGGGTGTCGCGTTTCGCGACACCCTTTGTATCATTTTGGGCATCCCAGCTCAGCGGTGTGATAGCTCTGTATGCAGTACGGGCACATTTCACCACTCATATAGTTGCCAGCATGATCTCCCGCTGGCGCAAAAACTCGATGAACACTCGCTTGAGATACTGCCGAAAGTTCTTCACATGACCGAATTTCTTGTCGCGGATTTCATCCAGAAACTCCAAGATTACAAGCTCGTCAACAGTGGCAAGTAGGCGGTCGGTTTCGGGTTGCCCCTCCTGTTCCAACTCATAAAGATAGCCGAGCAAGCTGTCCACAAAGGTCAGTTTGCTCGGCATTTCTTCCGCAAAATATGCATAATCAATCTTTCGCTTCCACTCCATCAGTCGCTCTTCACGGAGGATAGAGGGATGATTATCGTTACTCTGAATCTCGTTATTTGAATCTTGTTTGAGTGTACCATCTGCATCAGGTAGTGAACACGATGCATCGGGTGGTGTGGGATTTGCACTGCCGGGTGGTGAACCAGATGCATCACTCATGGTGCGGATGAAGTACAAATTGCTGGTGTTGTCGCCGACACTGTTGAACTGCTCTCGCTTTTCCAGCAAGCCAAGCTCCACCAGTTTCGCGACAGTGGCGATGGCCTTCCGGCGGGAGCAACCTGCTTTTCTCGCGATGGTTTTATAGGATGGGAAGCAGCTTCCGTCCTCATAATTGGCGTAGGAGCAGAGGATCGCATAGATGGTTTTATCGTAAACGGTGAGTTCCTCGTTCATTAAAACTGCGCGGTCAATCATGGTGAATGGTGTCTGGTAGCGGATTTTGCTGCTGATAATTGCCACACCCCTTATCAAATGGCGCTGAAAAGCCGATATGCTGTCTCGAAAAGAGAAGCGTATCGGCTTTTTGTTGTTGGCAGCCCGTTTTGATTTGTTGTGGTGCCTTTGTTGCTTAACGCGAAGAATGGGATTTCACCCTTAGAGGGCTTACCACCCTTGGCACAGACGGGATTGATGGCATCCGCAGGGCGGTCAATGAGCTGGAAGCTGCCGGGTATATCGTCCGTTTCAGGGAGCGCAATGAGATGGGGCAGCTCAAGGGAACCGAGTATGTCATCCATGAGGAGCCTATATTGGATTCGCCTACGTTGGAAAAGCCTACACAGGCAAAACCTACGCAGGGTTCGCCTACGTTGGAAAATCCAACGCAATTAAATACTAAAGTATTAAGCCCTAAAGAATTAAATCCTGATGTATCAAATATCCATTCAATTCCTTTCCGTTCCGAAGAAGCGGCGGCTCCGCCACCGGAAGCGAAGGGAACCGAAGCGATGCTTTCAGAGTATGAGCTTTTTCAGGAGATTGTCCGGGAGAACATCAGCTATGACATTCTCTGCCTTGATAAGCATTGCAGCATAGACCAGCTTGATGAGGTGGTAGAGCTGATGGTGGAAACGATCTGCTCCAAGCGCAAAACTGTTCGTGTTGCCGGGAATGACTTCCCCCATGAGATTGTCAAATCCCGGCTGCTCAAGCTGGACAGTGAGCATATTCGCTTTGTGTTCGACTGCCTGCGGGAGAACACCAGCAAGGTGCGCAACATCAAGCAATATCTGCTGGCAACCCTGTTCAACGCACCGACCACCATCGGCAATTATTACTCATCCCTTGTGAACCACGATATGTACGGCTCCCAGTGAGCCGATTTTTTATGCCTAAGATTGAAAGGAGATAGCCCAAATGAAGCGACCTTTAGCCTACATCACTGCCCCTTGGGGCGATAACGAGTTTGAGAACACCGAAAATGCCGCCCGGTACTGTCGTGCTGTTTACGATGCCGGTTTTTCCCCGGTCTGTCCACTGCTGTTTCTGCCCTTGTTCCTCAACACCGCCATTCCGCTGGAGCATAAGGACGGCATCGACATTGCCCGCGATTATCTCCGGCGCGCCCATGTGCTTGTGGTCTGCGGCGATACTGTGGATGAGTCGGTGAAAAGCGACATCGCCGTTGCCGAGCGGCTGCGGATTACCGCCACCACCCTTGACGGCATCCTGACCGTTAAGGCGCAGGGGCGCAAGTGACCCTGCTGAAAGGAGTAAATCAGGGGTCCCCGGCGAAACGCAGTTTCGTTGGGGAGAGGAGGAATACCGGAATGAATAAGTTTTCGCGTTTGCGCGGAAACGCATGATATGGAGGTTATGACGACGACATGCAGGAAGATATTGAAAACAAAACTGTTACCCTCGCCATCAGCGGCACCAAGCTCACCGGCAGAGTGCTGAAAGCCGCTATCGCCAAATACCTTGCCTATCGCAAGGCTAAGAAGCTGGATAAAGCCCATGCCGATGTGACCCCACATGGTAAACAGTCGGTTAAGGAGCTGATTGGCCAGAATCAAGGCGTTTCCAACATCGAGATAAATAACAGCAACATCAAGGATTTTGAACGTGTTGCCCGAAAATACGGTGTGGATTTCGCCGTGAAAAAGGATAAAAGCGTGACCCCACCCAAGTACCTTGTGTTCTTCAAAGCCAAGGATGCCGATGCGCTCACTGCTGCCTTTACCGAGTACACCGCCAAGACAGTGAAAAAGGCCAGCCGCCCCTCCGTGCTGCAAAAGCTCCAGAAGTTCAAGGATATGGTCAAAAACGCTGTGGTCAATCGTACCAAGCGAAAGGAGCATGAACGATGAAGCAGATAAATATCAAAAAGCTGGTGCTGCCCAATCTGCCCTATGTCCTCATCGCTCTTTTTGCTACGAAAATCGGTCAGGCATATCGCTTTGCCGCCGGTTCGGATTTCGCGGCAAAGGCTCTGGGCATCACGGACGGTTTCGCTGCTGCGTTTCAAAGCATAGCACCCAGCCTTCACCCGATGGATTTTCTTGTGGGTGCTATCTGCGGAATTGCCCTTCGGCTTGCGGTATATATCCGTGGCAAGAATGCCAAGAAATATCGCAAGGATGTGGAGTACGGCAGCGCACGGTGGGGCAATGCAGAGGACATCAAGCCCTATGTCGACCCCAAACCGGAAAATAATATCATCCTCACCAAGACTGAGAGCCTTACCATGAACAACCGCCCCAAAAGCCCCAAGACTGCCCGGAATAAGAATGTTTTGATTGTGGGCGGCTCCGGTTCGGGCAAGACCCGCTTCTGGCTCAAGCCCAATTTAATGCAGTGCCAGTCAAAGGATTTTCCGGTGTCATTTGTAGTCACCGACCCCAAGGGAACCGTGGTTTTGGAATGCGGTAATATGCTGCGGCGCAATGGCTACAAGATAAAAATCCTCAACACCATCAACTTCAAAAAGTCGATGCGATACAATCCATTCTCCTACATAAAAAGCGAAAAGGACATTTTGAAGATGGTGACAACGCTCATTGCAAACACTACCGGCAACAGCAAATCTTCCGACGATTTTTGGGTGAAAGCGGAACAGTTGCTCTACACCGCGCTCATCGGCTACATCTACTATGAAGCGCCAGTTGAGGAGCAGAATTTCTCCACCCTCGTTGAGTTTATCAATGCGATGGAGGTTCGAGAGGATGATGAGGAGTTCAAAAATCCGATTGACCTGATGTTTGATGAGCTGGAACAGAAGAACCCCCGGCACTTTGCTGTCAGGCAATATAAAAAATATAAATTGGCGGCAGGCAAAACAGCAAAAAGTATACTTGTGAGCTGCGGCGCACGGCTTGCCCCCTTCGACATTCAGGAGCTGCGCGACCTGACGGAATATGACGAGCTTGGGCTTGATATGCTGGGTGACGAGAAAACCGCCCTGTTTATTATCATCAGCGAGGTAACCACCATCACAGGAAACCCATTCGACAGAATATCTTACACTTCGCCGACATGCCTATAAAAAACCCTAATATCTCTCATTACAATGCCACTTTCATCTTTGTCAGGCGCGCCGACTTCGATGTGCTCTACCAGTTCCTCCAGAAGGTTTCGATCAATGTCATCCACATCGCCATATCTCTCGATTTTGTCCATCCACTCAGAAATATCTTGGGTGGATTTTTCTTGCCCCGCTTGATTTTCACGAAGGCGGCGCTGTTCTTCTTGGCGCGTGCACCGTTCACGCTCACACTCGCGGAGCAGCATGGTGAGAGTATCGGCAGTGATTGTACCGGCAACCTTATCCTCATAGAGTTGCATTTCCTTTTTGTCCAGTTCATTCAGCCTTGCATCAATCTGCTTTATTTGAGCAGCAGTATCAAATGCTGAATCCACGCCATTTAATCGGTGCACCAGATCAGAGCGCATTTTCCCCTTGTCGAGGGCGATTTTTCTCGCATGTGTCTGGATATCCTCCAACACAAGCTGCTTGAGAACATCTTGCTTGATCCGGTGGGTTGAACAGCACGTCCTGCCGCTTGTTGAATAACGGGCGCATTCATAGGTTCGATAGACAGTTTCCGTACCATTTGTGTACGTATGCCGTATATTGGTGGGTGTCATGGTTCCACCGCAGTCAGCGCATCGGAGAAGTCCACGAAAAAGTGAAGGGGATGGAGGATGCGCGTTCTTCTGTCGGAGCCCGGCACGCTGATTAATTTCCTGCACTGTGCTCCATGTATCCTTATCTATAATTGGCTCGTGTGCATTTTCCACCCGCACCCATGTTTCCTCCGGCATTTTTACCGCTTTTTGAAAGCGATAGGACACACTGCCATATCGAAGCTGCTCCCGGCATCCAATGTATGCCGGATTTTCCAGAATCGCCTTTACCGAGCTGTGTCCCCAAACCGACCGGGATTTGCGCGGCCATTCCCGCCCATTGTGCTGATATTCGTATAGCAGAGGTGACAGGATTCCCTCAGTGTTCAGGATTCCGGCGATTTTCCCATAAGAGGTATTTTGCATTCTCATCTCGAAGATCCGTTTGACCACCACAGACGCGTAATCATCGATCAGAAAATTGTGCTTATCGCCGGGATCGACCCGGTAGCCATAAGGGGGACGGCCTGAAACCCGCTTGCCTTCCAGTGCCATGGAGCGATGCGCCGCTTTGATTTTGTTGCTGAGATCCTTCAAATACTGGTCATTCAGCAGGCTGTAAAAGGGCATCATATCGTTTTCTGTCTGACCGGTATCGATATTGTCTGCCATGGCCACCAGTCTGCAACCAAACATCGGGAGCATATAATCGGTATACTTGCCTACCTCGATATAATTGCGGCCAAAGCGGCTCATATCCTTGATCAGGATCAAGTTGATTCTTCTGGAGCGAACATCGTCCATCATCTCCTGAAAAGCAGGGCGGTCGCAGTTGGAGCCACTCCAGCCATCATCGCAGTAAATCTTCTCGATATGCCAGCCTTGTTTCTGCGCATAATCGGTCAGCAGCTTCCGCTGATTCTCTACGCTGCCAGATTCTGAACGAAGGATTCCCTGTTCCCTTTGGCGGCGATCCTCTACGCTGACACGGGTATAAATCCCCGCACTAACCGGCCTGGCCATAGTCTGCCTCCAGCTTCAGCATTGATAGATCCACATTCTCCACAAAGCGGTAGTAAACTGTGATATTGCAAATCCGTTGATTGTTTTCGACGGTGGCCGCGCCAATTTCAATGCGGTCAATCAGCTCCAACAAGGTTTCCGCGTTGAGACTCTCCAGATTTGTATGGCGCTTAATGATGTTTGCCCACTCGGTGACATTGCTCCAGTCTTGACGGCTTTCGGTGATTTTCTGTTCCAGCAAAGTCGCACGCTCCTTCTTGCCAAGCCGTTCCTGCTCATATTTCTCCATAAGGGAATGGAACACTGTTTCCGGCACGGTGCCTTTCACGCGATCTTCATACAAGCATTGAATCAGCTTGTCCAGTTCCGCCAGGCGAGAGGTCAAATGTCGTAACTCTTTACGGTGCAGAGCAAGATCACTGGCTTCTATGCTGCTCTTTTGCCGAATGATCTCCCTGATCACAGCCTGCTCATCCAGAGCCACCAGTACAGCATTGCGGCGGATGTCCTCCAGAACGAGTTGGGTCAGTGCCTTTTCCTGAATAATGTGGGCGGTGCAGGCGCTTTTGCCACTGCGAGAGTAGCTACCGCACAGAAAGAGGGCGCTGTACTCCACACTGCCATCCTTGCGGATATTCTTTTTGCTTTGATAGCGCATGGTCGAGCCGCAGTCGGCGCAGTAGAGAAGCCCGGCAAAGCTGTTGACCGATCCGTTGGAAATGGCTTTTGGACGATGCTTGCGGGCATTGATGCGCTGCACCTGATCCCATGTTGCCTGATCGATAATGGGTTCATGGGTGTTTTCCACTCGAATCCAATCTTCCGGATCTTTCTTCACAATCTTCTTTGTCTTGAATGAGACCTTGCCCTGTTTCCCCTGCACCATGTGCCCGATGTAGGCTTCATTCTGCATCAACAGTTTAATGGCTGAGCTGCTCCATAGACCGGTTCCCATGGTGGAGCTGCTTCCGCCGTGCTCGGCGTACCACGCAGCTCGGGGAGCGATAATCCCGTCCTCATTGAGCGCACATGCGATTGCGTAATAGCCTTTTCCCGCACAGCGCATGGCGAAGATTCGCCGAACTACCGGGGCAGTCTGATCATCAATAATCAGCTGATGCTTGTCCTGTGGGTTCTTGCGGAAACCATATGGAGCGAAGCTCCCCATGAATTTACCGCTTTCCGCGCGAGCCTTGAGGATGGTTCTGACTTTTTTGCTGGTGTCCCGAGAATGAAATTCGTTCATCAGGTTTTTATAGGGCATGATATCGTTGTTGTTGTGGATGGTATCGACCGAATCATTCAAAGCCACGAACCTGCATCCAATGGTAGGAAAGATGTAATCAGTGAACTGACCGACCTCAATGTAATTACGTCCGAAGCGGCTCAGGTCTTTGCAAATGATCAGATTGATTACACCGTCTTTCGCATCGGCCAGCATCTTCTGAAAACTGGGGCGCTGAAAATTCGTACCTGACCAGCCGTCATCGACGTAGATCTTGTGGAGCACCCAACCAGTCTGCGCCTCCACATGCTGGGTCAAAATTGCTTTCTGGTTTTCGATGGAGACGCTCTCACCGGAGCGCTCATCGTCCTTGCTGAGTCGCGCATATATGCCGACACTGTATGCCTTTGGTATCATTTGTTTATCCTCCCTGATTACCGGCTATACTGCGTTGTGGCGATATGGCTTCCACACCACAACGATACTACAAACCGGTGTTATTAGCAAGTGAAAATGGCTTTGTAATCAAGAAAATTTAAGCTGTGGCCTGTGCGGCCTCCATCTCGGTCAGTGCGTGCTGAACGGCGAGGTGCTCCAACGTTTCCTTGAGGTCTTTTTCGCCCAGATAGACGCTGGTGACACGGTAGAGGGTCTTGCCGATCCGGGTTTCCCGATAGAAAGTGGCGGGGGTAGTTTTTTTCTTGTCTGTCATTATGTATGCATCCTTTCCTGATGAGTTTTATGTTTGATATCACAAGAATGTAGCGGAGCTTTTTCAGCTGCTTACCCATGAGAGGTGTAAAGCCACATATGCTCCGCTACACGATCTAACATCAAACATATATAAACATGCTTGTCCGTCGTTTTCGTATATATAAATCGATTGATATTCAACACTATTCCCCTCAATCACGGGCAACCAAAACAGCCGCCATCCGGTTAGATAGCGCCACGGACTTTCACCCCCCAATCAAGGAGCCTTTACGGGTGTATTTTCATCAATCAGGATCATCGCGATTCCCTCCGCCAAAGAGGGATTATGCAGGAGACCATTTCTCGCTCGTACCTTTGAAGTCATCGCTTTGACGGCAATAGGTCTGCCGCAGGCAGTCATGGCGTGGTTCCTGTCGCTTTCCGGCTCACCACCGGCTGAAGGATGAAAAAACTGAAGTGGTTGGATATTCAATTTTAAAGGTTCAATTGAAAGACCATGAGGTCACCCTCGCAAAAGGTCTTTCACTATACCGAGATTCCCCCGGTTTTTATGCATATTTTTTGAGGTCTAGAGAGTGAAAATAAAGAAAAATATAGAAATTCAGCGGGATGTACAAATGCATCCCGCTGAATCAACCTATTTGTCAGTAAATGTGCGAAGCACTTTTTGGATTTTCTTGTTGGCGAATTTGAGGTGCCGAGATACTGTGGATTGAGAAATATGTAGTCGTTCTGCAATCGCATCTTCCTTCATTTCATACCCGATCCGTAGAATATACACTTGCTGTTGACGTGGTGTTAGCTTGTCAAGCACAGCCCTTAGCCGTCTGTGTTGCTTCAACCATTCCGCTTCAATCTGGGCCTCATCGGGTGCATCTTTACTGCGCTGAAATTCCAAATAGCGGTTACGAGCGATTTCCGTATGCTCCACCGAGGAAAAGGGTACGCGTTTGTATTCCATATGCTTGTCCTCCTGGTTTTCGTTTTCCTGTGGACGAAAACGAAGGACAAGTCGGAGAGCGGCAACCCACAGCATATAGCCGCCAAAATAGCGTATAAATTGACACCGGAGGAGCATATTCGCCCCTCCGGTGTTGTTTTTCTTCTGTTTTGCTGTTACTATTTGGCTGTAGAGTAGGGAATAGCCGCTTTTTAGTCGAATAAAAAAATGCCGTGCTCTCCCGAAGGAATAGCACGGCATTTTGATTCAGATGTCGAAAGGCTGGAAACCCCGGCATATACAATACTCCATTCCATAATTTTACATATAGAGTATTGTATCAAGCAAATCCGACAGGTTTCCGTCAGAAGTCCAACAAAAGTACAACAAGCATCGCGTAATATCTGTTATTTCGAGATAAAATAGTATCCTGCGCCCCATTTCGTCCTGATATATGTCGGTTTATTGGGGTTTGGCTCGATTTTCTTTCGAAGCCGTGAAATTCGGCTGCTCAGGTCGCTTCTTAAAACGGTAGCTGGCCTCCATACGGATTCATATAATTGGTCTTGCGAAAAAACAATGCTTTCGTGCTGAGCAAAAAAGTATAGCAGTTTGAACTCCAAAGTAGTCAAATCGATTTTTCTCCCGCACAGCTCAACTGTGAGGCAAGAGGGATCAATGATCAAATCTCCGCATTGCATCTTGGCGTTATCCTTGATATGTACAGCTTCCTTCATCTGGCTGATTCCGGGGAGTAGTCTGTGTCGGTCAATAAATGAGTTGAAATAAGCCACTGCTATCTCAGGTTTGTAAATAGGGGGGATTAATATATTCATTCCATATCGATAGAGATCGATGATCTCCTCCTGATCCTCAAGCGGGGCTATCACCATAATTTCAGCTAAAGACATCCGTCGCAGCTTTGTGAGCGCTTTTCGGATCGCACTCTTATCCGCAGTCGCATGCAAGGCAATCACTTCAATGGTATTGCGTTTCCTCAGAATATACTCACCATCTGAAACATTGTGTACAAGGTGAATTTTCTCACCGGGTATACGTTTTCCTTTTTCCAGAATATCCTTTACTGTTTTCATGTATTGTAAGTCATAATCAATAAATAGCAGTTCTACGTGTCGATTAACTATAATGACGGTTCCCTCCTGATGTAAACTAAAAAGACTCCACGCCGCTTTGCCGCAGTGTGGAGCCACCAATCCAAAGAAACTGTGCAGGTTTGCCGTTAGTTATAATTGAAAACAACGATATTGCATTGATATAGAATATAGATGATCACACACATGATAGATGAAAAAAAGACGGTTCTGCTCAGTGGACACAGAGCAGAACCTCATTATTCTCACCTATGCGATAGTATTACACAAGATTGCATTCTTATAAATACGGAGTGTTAGAATGTATTACAACTTTTGGAGAAACCCCTCTCGCACTTCTATCGAATTGCATCAAAGCGCTCAACTGCAGCTGCGTAAATCGTGAGCATTTTTTCCAGCCCCATTTTATTTAGACTGTCAACATAGGAATCCCACTCATCAAAAGATTTTGTACCGGTTATAAACTCTGTTCTCGCAGTGTCAATCAGCTTTTTGATATCAGTTTGAATAGCGATCAGCTCTTCGTTTTCATCAAAGGTAAAGGTGAAACTAGGCCAGTAAGTATCGGTTGCATATTCGAACAATGCACGTGCAGAGGCTGCCGGAACCGGCTCGGTCTCGCCGCCGCTGAAGTAGGGGGCCTCCTCCACCAAGGGGTTGTTACCGCCCGTATAAGGCGTATATGAACTGACAACCTCATCAAAGGAACGTGAGCCTGTCATTTCCCCTCGTACCTTTTCATTCCAATCATATGTACCGTCGTCAAGAGCTACGAAGGTCTCTCCTTCAACACCGTAATGATAGAAGAGATTTCCTTCATCCGTCCAGAAATAATCTAACCATTGCAGTGTCTCTTGAGGATATTTATTTGTGCTTGAAATGACAGCCGCACCGGTGGAGTGGAAATGTGCACGCACTGGAGCCCAGAGCTTGTCGTCATTGGGTCCCTCCAACGCTTCGTCAATGCCTACCCAGTTATCCACCTTACCGGAAGGCACGCTCGAAAGGTTCGTAAAGGCAAACATGCCAATCTTATCATCTTCTGCCTTAGTGACCCAATTTGCCTTTGTCATCGTAAACAGTTCTTGATCGACCAAACCTTCCATGTAGAGCTTGTTCATATATTGGAGCATCTGCTTGTAACCGTCCGTCGCTGCAATCAGGCGAACAGTATTATTCTCTTCATCCCAGTCAACCAATTGATTCTGCTGGCCACGGTTGCTGAGGCCGAATGCACCGAGAAATATATCCTGAAAGCCAGCCCAGTCCTGCGTGCAGAAAGGGATTTCATCGCTGATATCGCCATTACCATTGGCATCTTGCTCTTTGAAAGCCACCAATAAATCATATAGGTCATCTGTCGTCTTTGGCAGTTCTTTGCCAAGGTTTTTTAGCCAGTTCGTATTGACAAACAGCTTGCGCGATACACGGAGCTCTGCGCCATCATTCACCTGGGGAAACGAATAAATTGAGCCGTCGGGATTCTGCACGCTGGCCATGGTATCCTTGTATTTTTGCAGATAGTTCCAGTAATTGGGCGCATAATCCTGAAGCATATTATTTGCAGTCAGATCTAAAAACAACCCTTGATCACCATAGAGTAACTGATCCGAAGCGGAAATTTTACAGCGAAAAAATACGTCAGGTAAATTCCCACTGGCAAGAGAAGTGGAAATTTTCTCCGAACGTTCAGAACTGGACACCTCTATCCAGTTCACATGTACGTTTGTCATTTCTTCGTACTTCTGCCAGACGTATATGTCGTTCCATGCCGGCTGATTGTCACTGCGAGTTACCATTATGTCCAATGTTATTGGATTCTCCAAAACTGGATACAGTGTGTTACTATCGGACACAGGCACTGTGGAAGCCTCGCCTGTGCTTGCCTGACTTGCGGCGGGGGTGTCGGAAGTCGATAGAGAAGAAGATGCAGCGGAGGAGCCGCCGGAAGGGACAGATGAGCAGCTGCTGAGCGTGCCAATTGCCAAAGCCGCCGCCAAAATAATTGAAGCTAAAGAATGCATTTTCATTATCAAGCTCTCCTTAAATAAATATTTCCATTCCATCGTAAGAAACAAGGAAACCTTCTTTCTCTGCAATGGGAACAAAGTCGTCATAAACAGCGTGACCGTTGTGGGAAAAATGACTCAGACAGTGTTTTGTTTGAGATGATACAACCCCGAGCTTCTCAAGACGGTGACGCACATCCAGATTGATTGGCAAGCTCATATGTCGTCCACCGGAATCAGTCTCCACGCCTCCGGTGCAATCATATGAGATCAGATCGAACACAATGCCGCAACTAGAGAGATAACTCCAGCTCTCCTCTGGAAATACACCAGTATCATGAGCCAACAGGATGCTTTTCCCATTATGCTGTATCAGATACATCACCGGATCGCATTTGGGGTTGTGCTCTGCCTTTAGAGGGGTAATGGTGTAGCCATCTGACTGAAATGTTTGAAACGGAATAATTTCATGAAAGAATACGCGGTTTTGTTCGTCCAAATGATGCTCGGATATGATCGGCCGGATCTTATTCCCGGCAGGTGCTGTCCCATATACCTGAAGAGGACGCTCGCCGTTAAAATGAGCAATCTTGTGTCGCCGCAACTCAAAATCCTCTGCACGCAGATGGTCGGTATGGTCATGTGTGATCAGGCAGGTTTGAATCTCCCAGAGCTTTAGTTTGTTTTGAATAATATGGCTGTAGGTATCCGGCCCGAAATCAATAAGTAGTTTATTGTCGATTAGTGCTTGAAACCGTGTCCGGATATTTCTCCCGCCAAGAGCTGCGCTTCGTGTACAGGTTGGGCAGTCGCAAAAGAAGCCAGGGACACATTCTCCTGCACCGGTGCCAAGGTATTTAAGTCTCATACTCGCCCACCTGTTTGCTATTGTTCTTACGGTATGTCATCGGCGTGATACCCTCCTGCTTTTTGAATTTTCGAATAAAATTGCTCTGATCAATATATCCGGTTTGCACCAGAATGTCTTTCAGAAGCATATCTGTATTGCAAAGCAAATCCTTCACCTGCTCCATTCGCAGATTTTCAACATACTGCATTGGTGTGCACCCCATATGCGTTTTGAAATATCGGCTCAGGTACGAAGGTGAAATTCCACATGCGGCGGATATGCTTTCCAATGACAACATATTATCGCAAAGTCCCTCGGATATTGTGCTACAAATGGTTTCTATCAACTCGCGGCTTCGATCGGCCTGCTTTTCAGCTTTGCTTTCAGCTGTCGCGAGGCACAACCTTTCAATTTGAACAAGAAGCAACCCTGGTTTTTTTACATTTCGATTGAGTAGGGTGCCAAACAATCGGTTTACCTCGTCACTAAATGCAGGAATATCGATATCATCTCGCAACATTGTGAGGATATCATAAACAATATAGCTTTTGTGCTGTTGTGAAATTGTATTATCGCGAAAGACATTGTGCATCTGAATTAGCATTTGCTGCGTCTTGTCTACATTTCCTCGTCTAACCGCCTGAAGCAATTGCGTTGTTGTATCTGATATCATAGAGGCTGTTTGCTTCAAATCAATATCTTCATAGCGCATAATGAAGCGATTCCCCTCCATAATGCAAGAATACAGTGCACGTATCGCCTTTTGAGCTGAAGCTGGAACTTGCGCAAGGCTTTCAACAATATCACCTACGCCGATACTTAGCGCCTGTTTGTAGCCAAGGGAAGCATCGTTATAAAGTGCAGTAAGCATTGGCTCAATGCTTTGCTGTGAGAGCTGCTCTTTGGTTGAGTTAATCAGGAGGAGCAGATGATCCGGATTGGAGCGCAAAAGGAGAACACATTGCATATTGCTGCGATCAAAATAGCTGTTAATAAACTCAGCAAACGCTTCATCCGGTTGATTCGTGTGGGATGGCAGTGGCAATGCACACGGCAAAAAACTGCCATATTCAAATTGAACTCCATGGGCACTTTGTGCAGCATCAATGCTGTCATCATCATATTGCTCCGCCAATAGGTTAGAGAAAAACAAGTGTTGATTCATGTTTTGCGCCTGATCAATCAGGGTGTTAAAAGCGTTTGTAAGCAGGAGCTGTTCGTTGGAAATCGCACCTGTTCCGGTAGTCCCCATCGGCATGCCTGATACCTTCTGTGCAAGTAGGTTGATTGGACGATAACTGATAAGTGCACTTGCTATTACTGCAATGATGGCCACAAGAGTAACGCTCAGTAAAAACAATAAGAATGAGCTTTGCTTGCTATTGAGTGCTGCCTGAATTTCATCTGAGCGGATCATGGCAATATAATTCCATTTATTGTAATCGGAATAGTGATTAAGTAATATATATTTTTCACCGTCAATTTGGATTTCCTTAAGGCCGGTATCGGTGTCTCCTGTATAATTGGCCAACAACTCGGAGAAGTCATCTCGGACTGTATTGTTATAATGATAGATAGGCGCTCCGGCCAGATCATAAATCACAAGTTCGCCCTTTGTATCCAAAAATAGGCTTTCTACTGTATTATCCATCGTTTCATCGGATATATAGGATAGCACATAGGCCTTAGGGTTTCGCGCATACATCGGTATAGGGTATACTATCGTCATATACGCATCATTGTTTTGCGTCTGTCTCATTGGCAGAATCTGCCGGTCGGTAATTGTGTGCAGCTGGGCAAAAAAATCCTGTTCATCTGTGTCTTGATAGCCGACATACGCGTTCCAGAAAGAGCGCGTGCTAATTTCCCCAACAGAGGTTAACAAATGATCCGGCTGGGAAACGCGATGATATACGAGATAGGATATAAAGTCATTGCCAACAAGAAGTCGCTGCAATGTCTTTGTAAGCGTATAACCATTGTATTGCTTGTCATCCAGTGGGGTAAATGTAAAAGGCATATCATTTTGGATATGATCAGATATGCTGTTCAGCTCGCGGATACGCGCTGTAATGCTACCCTCAATGGCTTGTAGCTGCTCTAGCTTTGCAATATAGGCATTCTCTTTAAGCTCGGACACAAACGAAGTAAAGGTAACGGTAAGAACCGAAACCATAAGGCCTATAAAAATAAGAATAACAGGTATTGCAATGGTACGTGCAAATTTGGTTTTTAAAACATGAGACAAGGAATGCCTTACGCTCATACTTACCATCCTGACTGCGAGCGGATGGGGCATGTAGGCCAATGGCTTTTAACCTTTTACAGCCCCAATCATGACGCCCTGCACAAAGTATTTCTGTAGGAGCGGATATAAAATCAGAACAGGCAGACTGGACACCACAATAACTGCGTACTGTATGCTGACAAAGGCTAGCGATGACTCTGCCATATGCTGCCCGATTCCCGTGTCATCTTGTAGTGCCTGGCTTTCCAACAGCAGTCTGCGCAGCACCAGTTGAAGAGGAAATTTGTCCTTTGAAGACATGTACAACAGCGAATCAAAGTACGCGTTCCAGTGGCCGACCGCATAGAATATTACCATGACGGCAATTATGGACTTCGATAGCGGCAGAACCACCTTAACAAGTGTCTGAATATTGTTGCAGCCGTCAATTTTCGCAGCGCCAAACAAATCCTCGGGAATTGAATTCTGAAAATAGTTCCGCATTATAAGCATATTATACACGGAAATAGAGCCTGGTAAAATAAGTGCCAGTGTATTATCCAGCAAATTCAAATCGCGGATAAGCAAATAGTTGGGGATCATGCCTGCGCTAAAAAACATGGTAAATGTGATAAACACAGTAATTGTATTATGGCCAAACATCTCCTTGCGGGAAAGCGGATAGGCGCAGCAGGTTGTCATCACAAGATTAATAAGGGTACCAAGTACTGCAATAACAACCGTGTTTTTAAATCCGCTGAGCAGATCCTGATTGGTTATAATACTCTGATAGGCGTTAAGGGTTATCTGCTTGGGCAAAAGCCACACCTCGCCCCTTGTTATGGAAAGCGGGTTGCTAAAGGATGCGCTAACAACATATATCAACGGATACAGTACAAGAAGGGAGAGCAATACAGCTATAAGAATGATTACGATATCAAACACCATGTCAAACCCGGTCTCGTGGATAAATCCGCCTTTGCGGCGTGCACTAACAGATTTCATTTGATCCCCTCCATCACGCCTACCACAGGCTGGTTTCCGTAAGTTTTTTTGAAACCTGATTAACAATTAAGAGCAGCACGATGTTAATTACGGAATTAAACAGCCCGACGGCCGTGGAATAACTGAATTGCGCACTCTCAATTCCGCTTTTGTAAACATAGGTCGAAATCACCTCGGAGGCACGCACGTTCATAGTGTTTTGCATGAGATATACTTTTTCAAAGCCAACGCTCATCACTTTGCCGGAGTTCATAATAAGGAGTATTACTGCGGTTGGAATCAGAGCGGGTAGTGTAATGCTGCGAATAATCTGCAGGCGATTCGCGCCATCAATTCGGGCCGACTCAATGAGCTGCGGATCAATATTCGATAACGCCGCCAAGTAAATAATTGAGCTGTAGCCTGAATTTTGCCATATACCGGAGAGAATGTACATTGGGCGAAAATATTCCGGCTTGCCAAAAAAGTAGACTGCTTCCCCGCCACAGGCGGTAATCAACGCATTGAACACACCGGTATTCGGATTCATCATGGCCTCCATAATGGCGACCAGAATAACCGTTGAGATAAAGTGGGGAGCGTATGTAATTAGTTGTAGCCCCTTTTTTAAGGATTTGCTGCGAAGCTCGTTCATTATTACTGCTAATAAAATGGGCACAGGAAAGCTGCAGATCAATTGCAACAGGCTCAAGCTCAAAGTGTTCCACATGATCTCGGAAAAATAAGCATTCTGGAAAAAACGGATAAAATTCCCGAAACCAAAAGCAGATGCCCAGGGACTCCTCCAGTAGCCAAGATTAAACTTATAATTCTTAAATGCGATAATTAGTCCTGCCATCGGACGATATTTAAATACTAAAAAATAAGTCACCGGCAGCAAAAGCAACAGATATAAGTCCCAGTTATTCTTGATAGATTTTTTAATCGCATGCACTTTATTCTCTTTTTCCAGTTTTTTATTGCTTAGCTTGACACCTGTCATCAATACCCCACCAATCTTAACTAAAATGAAGCGGCAATGGTGATTATTGCTTAAATATCACCACATGTCAATCTATAAACTATTATAATTAGCTATGCAGCTTTCGCAATAGTCAGAATCTCTTAATTAGGTATTGTTCGTTTTTTGCATATTATAGATGGTTCATGATCTGCACATTTCGCTTTGATAAAGCAAAAACGCCAGCTGCATCGGCTGGCGTTTTTGCACTTGAGCTACGCTTCCTCAAAAAACCAAACTGCACCGGGATGCCATCCGCTCTGACTGGTGTGTGCATAGGTAACACGATAAAGTGTTCCTTCATACATAACAAGATCTCCCTTATTCAGTAAAACACCATATGTCCATTCAAGTATATTGCTCTCATCTTTTTCGGCAATGACTTGCCATATAGCATATGTGGCTTCGGAAGGCCTCCACCCTTCATGGGATTTATGGGCCAAAATGCACTCAAACACCATGTCGTCGCACCTTGCCTGATCGCCGACAGCATAATCGGTTCCAGTCTGCCACAACTCAACTTCAACCTCTGGGTCGGGTGTAGGTTCAGGCTCTGCTAAATGATTATTGGCAAAGAAAAAATAGTCGAGATTACAGACATAGGTTTTGCCGCTATCCGGCACAAAGCGCAGAAGAAGGTTGTGGTTGCCAGTAACGGGTTGATCCAGTGAGCACTCAAATATTTCATATACCGACCACCCTGATGGATGAGTTGCGCTTGTCTTGCAAGTGCCTACCAGGCTCGCATTGATATATTCACCGCTCGCATCAGCATCAATGTACAATTCTATGACACCGCCTGCATTCTCACCCTTAACAGATGCGAAAAACGAAACGTCGCTCGCTCCATCATTTCCAAAATCTATATTGGGGTACCAAGCCCATGTATTAGCCTTTGTATTTTCTAATGTTTTGGCTTTTACAGATAATACAGGGTCACATTGTATCGCATTTTCTGCTTGGATATTGGAGAACGCATCGACAGGTTCATAATGAGGCTCGTTTTGAGTAAAAACAAAGTAATCAATATTTGCCACATAGGTCATACCGGCATCGGGAATGAAGCGCAATAACAGACTGTGTCGTCCCAACAAGGTATCATCCAAATCTATTGTAAAATTTTGATAATCATTCCAGTTTGAAGGGTTTGTTCCTGCAATTGTACAGTCTGCTACTTTGACGGCATCAACTAAGCTGCCGTCAGCTCCGGCATCCGTATACACTTCAATTATACCAGATGCTCGGTCGCTGCGTGCTGATGCATAAAAAGTCACTGTGCCTGCACCATGCTCATTGCCAAAATCAATATTGGGATAAAAAGCCCATGTGTTGCTTCGGGTATCACCGAGATAAGATGCTTTTTTCATGATTTCGGCAGCACATGCAGGTGTATTTTCAGCTTCTATGATGCTATATGCATCCTTGGTTTCATATCCCGGAACATGCGCTTCGAATATGTACGAGTCAAGATTGCAGGTGTATGTCTTGACAGTGTTAAATTTCAATATCACATTGTGCCTGCCTGTAACAACCTGATTCAGACTGCATATGAATTCCGAATACACCCCCCAATTATCGGGATCGGTTGCCGTCACAGTACAGGTTCCAACTTTCGTTGCGAATGACAAGCTTCCTTCTATGGTACCGTCAATATAGATGTCAATGGAGCCTCCCGCATTACTTCCTTTAACAGCCGCACGGAATGTCGCACTTTGTGCACCGGCTCCAAAATCCACATTAGAATAGTAGGCCCAAGCTCCGTTTTTTGTATTTCCTATGTTTACGCTTTCTTTAGAGAGGATCGACCATGCATTTAGATCCTCCGCTTCAATGGTTGCAAAGGCATCTCTGCTTTCGTTGCCAAGTCTGGTCTCATAAACTCCCGGAGTCGCCTGCGAGGCAGGAAGTATCTCCGATACTCGGGTGGATGCTTCATCCTGTTGATATGCGAATTTGAACAACTGCGAAGAGGTAATGTCCGATTCGGAAATGTCTTTGTAGCTGGAAACTGAGATGCTGGGCCCATCAAAGCTTGAATTTGTGTTTTTTCGGCTCCAACTATAGGCACTGTTACTTTCATCAAATCGTTTGGCGATGCGCATACCGCGGCTACGGTTTGCACCCATAGTAAACTCTGCAATAGGATTACCGTCCAAGAAGCCATAAAACTTATCAGTAGTTATAATAATGTCCTGCTCAGAGAGGGAAGTTCCGTACTCCTGGTTAAAATCAGAAACCTGTGGAGTACCCGAAAAACTTCCTCCATATGTAAACCATACTACGATCGTTTGTCCTGGCGCAATCCTTCGTTCGGGAAGCTCGATTGCACTTTCCCAAGCTATTGAGCTCACATCGGTAATATTTCCCCACAAGAATGTGTAATCCGCAGTCGAAAAGCCAGCCGTTCCGACATTGGTTATCTCAAAATACCGATAACCAGTTCTTGCATTAGGGAATATTTCCGAAATAATGGGCTGTGCATCCCCATAATCGTTATGTAAAGTTAGCCGATAGGTTGTGCATACGCCCTGCGAATTTTTTGCAAACAGAATCAGTTCATTTTCACCCTGTTCAAGCGTCAATTGAAACGTTGTCTGCAGCGAATTCTCTAATGTGCCTGAAAGTTCCGCTCCTGCATGCAATTGAGCGGTTACTGATATTCCGGCAGCGTGGTTCACGGTAACAACTGCGTTATCAGCGGTTCCATTATAAAAATATCCATACTTAAATGCTTCAAAATGGGCGATTTCTTCTTGGTTTACTGATATTCCCGATAAGGTCGGTGGCGCGCCGAGAGAAAGCTTGGCATAAATACACGAATGATCAGAAATATATGGATTTTCAAGGACGTCGTGCTTATATACACCAACACTACCGTTTGACACAAAAATGTGATCAATCACCTCTACCGCGCTGCGATTATAGTTCTCGCCATACCCGGCGCAGCTGGGTAATATCGAGTAGTCATCGGTCATATATTTAGAATTAACATAACCGTTTTTCTCATCGGCAAGGTATGCATAGCCTCTGGACTCTTCTGTGGCATTGGTATCTCCGGTTATAATTACCGGACAGTTGTACTGTCTCGCCAGTTCGTCTGCCTTGGCGACAAGTTGTCTGGAGCAAAGCTCGTTGATATAATCAGAGCTCTGGTGATCATAATGGAGATTGATATGAATGTAAGAGGGTTGTGCGGTCTGTTTTTCCGCTAAGATAGCGTAAGAGAAAACACGCTCATACCGCATTCCAGCATAGAGTATATTGCCGTTTGTATCCTTGATATCTCCATATTTAGATTTTACATCGGGCGTTTCTGACAGCCAATAGCCGCCCTCCTGTAAAAGGGTATATTTATCGCTACGATATAGAATAGGTGAATATTCATTGGATCCGCTGCGCAAATCTATGCCGTTGTCACTGCATTTTCCGGCAATTTCATATGACACACCATCCGGCCATGTGTGTGTAACAACATCGCTTGCAAGATAATCAGCCCAAATACTTGTTACTTCATTCAGTCCAATAGAATCGGGCCGGTAGTCTTCCAACATATCAATAAACATTTCACCACGAGTGAAGCCATCTGGGTTCGTAGCGGTTAATGGCTGTGTCGAGGTAGTAAGCACATTAAAACTCATCACTCCAATATCATCTTCAACATAAGTCAACGAAGCGGCACGAGCCTGTACTGCAATCGTTAGTATCAGAATATGCGCCAGAAGAATGCTTAATACACGTTTCATTACATACGCCACCTTTGTGTTATATTTATATATACTTTTTACTTCATATAAAATTATTGTGCAATATGCAAATTGCGTTTTCTGTACAAGTTCGCAGATTACATACGATAATTCAAGATCAATATTAGGTTCTGCCCAGCAGTTCTACACCTGATGTCCGCAGTTCCATGAGTTTCTGCTCCGCAGTTTCTGCATTTGTTTCGCGCACAAAAGAGTAAAGCTTTACTTTTGGTTCTGTTCCACTTGGGCGAACAATCAGTTTTGCATCACCTTCTAATTGGAGCTCCAGTACATTAGAGGGTGGCAAACAACATGGGTTTTCCGGTGTGGCAGGCATACCTTTTTCATAGTCAACCACCTTTAATACACCAAATTTCCCGATTACGGATGGCGGAGACTTTCGCAGCATTGAAATAGCTTTCTCCATCCGTGCTTTTCCCTCTGGAAAGTCCAACGATATACTATCCAAGGCATTTCTGTAATAGCCGTATTCCACACACAACTCTTCGAGCATATCGCACAAGTTTTTTCCGTCCTTCTTGTAGTGACGTGCCATATCACAGATGAGCAATGCGGCATTCACCGCATCCTTATCTCTCACATGAGTACCCGATAGATAGCCGCAACTCTCTTCGAATCCAAATATATAGGCATCTTCTTTTCCCTGCTTTTCCAGAAGCCCAATTTGCTCTCCGATATATTTAAATCCGGTCAGTACCTGATGCACTGTAACCCCATATTTGCGCGCTATGGGAAATGCCATGTCAGTGGTGACAATAGTCTTTACAACGGCGGCGGCTTTCGGAAGTGAATTGGCTGTGCATTTACTGCGACAGATGTAATCCAACAGCAATATGCCGACCTCATTGCCAGATAAAGGGCGGTACTCTCCGGCACATCGAACGGCAACGCCAACCCGGTCGCAGTCCGGATCTGTCGCTAACAGCAAATCGGGCTGAAGCTTTCGGCTTAAGGCGAGGCCAACCTCTAAAGCTTCCGTTTCCTCTGGGTTGGGATATGGACAGGTAGGAAAATTGCCATCAGGAAATCCCTGCTCCGGCACAATATCGAGGCGGACACCGCTTTCCAACAGGACACGCTGCACACAGGTCAGCCCCGCGCCGTTAAGAGGGGTGTACACCACATGGAGTGGAATATCGATATCCGGTTCAACTCGCAAGGCCCTGACAGCGGCAAGATATTCCTCGGTAATGGTATCGCTGATCCATTTGATGTCCCCCATCTCGGCCGCTTTCTCGAAAGCCATTGTAATGACATCGTCGAAGCAATCAATATGGTCTATCCTTTCTTGTACTGCACAAGCAGCTTCCGGTGTAATCTGACATCCATCCGACCCGTAAACCTTATATCCATTGTATTTGGCAGGATTGTGACTGGCTGTGATGCAAATTCCAGCATCACAACCAAGCCGGCGCACTGCAAAGGATAGGGCAGGGGTCGGCATTAATAGTGGATAAAGATGGGTGGTAATCCCATTGGCGGCAAATACGCACGCCGCTTCTCTGGCAAAACACTCAGAATTAATGCGGCTGTCATAGGCTATCGCAACCGATGGCTTGCGCTTGCAGTTATTCAGCAGATACCCGGCTAACCCTTGGCTTGCTTTTCTGACAGTGAATATGTTCATACGCGCTGTTCCTGCTCCCAGAATACCTCGCAGGCCTCCGGTGCCAAAGAGCAGCGGTTCTCCAAAGGCTGCCTCAATTTCAGAGACCTGCATCGCTGCCAGCTCCTGTAGCAATTCAGAACTTTCGCCTGCATGCTGTTTCCACCGTTCCCATATTTCAATAGGTATCATTGTTAATTTCTCCTTCAAGCAGATTTACAGTGATATCCGAAGCCCATCGTAAGCAACGACAAAGCCTTCCCTTTGTACAAGAGGTGCAAAGTCATCATAAACTGCTCTCCCATTATGGGAGAAATGGCTCAGGCAGAAGGTTGTTTTTGTATTTGCAAGGCCATGAGCATATAGCGCATCCCGCATACGGATATTCTCCACAAAGGCCATGTGCTTATAACCCGCCTCCTCGTTAATACCGCCGGTGCAATCCAGTGAGACAAAGTCGAAGGGTATCCCAGCATTCTTCAGATATTCCCAGGTTTCCTCCGGAAACCACCCCGTGTCATGGGCAAGAAGTATTCGCTGATTCTCTGCTTCAATTTGATAAAAAACCGGCTCGCTTTCCGGGTTATGCGCCGCTTTTAAAGGAGTAATCCGATAGCCATCGGACTCAAATGAGACAAAGGGCTTGATATCATGTAAAAACACACGATTCTGCTCCGAAAGGCGAAATCGATCGACAACTGTACTGATTTGCCTGGCAGATGGTGCAGTAGCATACACATGTAAGGGCTTCAAATCCCCATGTGCAATTTTTTCGCGGCGCAGTTCAAAATCCTCAGCCCGCAGATGATCCGTGTGATTGTGGGTAATAAGACAAGTGGTGATGTTCCACAGCGGCAGCCCTTGATGGATTACATGAAAATAAGTATCGGGGCCAAAATCAAGAAGTAAGGTTTCATCGATGGCGATTTGGAAACGAGTGCGGATGTTTCGACCGCCCAGTTCACGGGAGCGCTGACAGGTGTCACAGGTGCAAAACATACCGGGAACACATTCGCCGGCCGCAGTGCCAAGATAATGAATGTCCATTGAAATCCCCTTTACATTTTATAGTTCAAAACCCGGTCAGCTACGACCGGGTTTTGTTGGATTGGGTTGGGTTGGCTATCCCTTGGTTGCTACAAAGGCATCTAACTGGCGCTGATATTCTTCCAGCACAGTATCAAGCCCTGCGGCTTTCATCTTTGCCAAAGCGGCCGGGAAATGCTCGTCGTAGGACTGCACGCCCAGATAAATTGGCGCAATGGATGCGGAGAATTCGCTGTTCAAATTGGCAAACTCGGTTTCAACAGGAGTCGCATCGAAGAAGAAGTCGGCGGAAATATGGTTGACTGCATTTTCATCGATCTCATACAACACCGGTAGCTGAAGACTGGGGGTGGAGGCATCGGGAAGGATGAAGTTGACGTTGCCCATCATCCAATCGGAGATTTGATAGAGCCGCGTATTATTTTCGTCTCGAATGGCTGTACGGGTTTTGCCGTCCACCAGAGTATAGGTCTCATCCTCAACGCCATAGAGGAAGAGGTTATAGTTATCCTGATCGGTATAAAGCCAGTCGAAGAACTTAACAGCCTCATCCACATGTTTGCTGGTGCTGGAGATGCCGTTAAAGTTTTTCACATTGATATATCGGATGCTCTGCTTTTCGGGGTGCAGCTTTATGTAGAGCATTTCCTCATCCTTCATGTCCGGATTCTGATTTTTACGGATATCGCTGAGGCTTCCGCCGGTGCCGAAATAGACGGCCCAGCTACCCATAGAACGCTGATTGTCAACTTGCTCCTTGGGTACGGAGAGGACATCAGGGTTGATGAGGCCACGGTTATAGGCATCACGGAACCAGTCGCAGTCCTTTTTAAACTCGTCTGTTTCAATCCAAGATTTCACTTCGCCATCCATGGTGATATAGGCGATGGTGTCCTTGACGGCAAAGGGGAAGCTGTCATACTCCCGGTGCAGAACGGTGGTATGTGATGACAGTGGAATGGCTGCCCCTGCGCTGTTAAACATCAGATATGGCTTATCCGCGCCTTCCCACTGCTTCATCAGCTGCTCGGTGATATCCAGCAGGTCTGCATTTGTTTCGGGATACTTCAGGTTATATTTGTCCAGCATATCCTGCCGAAGTGTCATAACGCCCTCGCTGGCCAGCTCACACCACATAACGGGGACACCGTATACGCGCCCATTGATGGTTGCACTGCTCCATGCTACATCGTCAATGCTTTTCAGCATATTCTGGCCATGCGTCTGTACAGCATCTGTGATATCGGCGAGCCCACCCATAGACTGGTAGCTGGAAAGGGTGATCCTGTCCTGCATGACATGGAAAATATCAAATTCCTCACCGGTTGTCAGCATCAGATTGATCTTTTGCTGCCACACATCCCATTCGATAAACTGAATGTCCAGATTGATATTTTTATCCGCTTCCAGCTTTTCATTTACAATCTCCAGCATTTCATTGAGCATTTTGGGCTCTGAAGGGGGGAGCAGCATTTTCAGAGTCACCGGGTCAGCGGTGGCGGGAGCAGTCTGTGATGATGAAGCCGCCGTGCTTGATGCCGATGGCGGAGTCGCGTTGGAGGCTTCAGGCGTATTGCTCTGACCGCCGCTGCATCCACTAAAAGCAGAGAGTACCAGTCCTAATCCGATGATAATAGTAGACAGGGATTTGCGTTTCATAATACATCTCCTAACATAAAATATGGTTTTATGCGATCCTAACCCTTGACAGAGCCAATGGTCAGGCCGGAAACAAAATATTTTTGCAGGTAGGGATATAGCAACACAATCGGGCCAATGGTTACAATCGCGGTTGCCATTTTGAGGGTTTCGGTAGGTACCATCTCATCACTTGCGCCCATGGTATCCTGAAGATCACGCATCATCTGCACCTGACTTTTCAACTGGAGCAGTAGATATTGCAAAGGATAGAGATTTTTATTATCCACCAGCATGATAGCATTCCACCAGTCATTCCAGTAACGCAGCCCATAAAAAAGCGCCACCGTTGCAATAACCGGCACACACAGCGGTACATAAATTCGCCATGCAATCTGCATATCATTTGCGCCGTCAATGGTCGCGGATTCCCGAAGAGAGTCTGGAATCCCCTGCATAAAATTCTTGACAAGGAACAGGTTAAAGGGGCTGAACATCAGTGAAGGGATAATTAACGCCAAAAAGTTATTGCGCAGCCCCAGTCGCACACACATCATATACCACGGAACCATACCGGCATTGAACACCATGGTTATGAAAAAGAACATGGAAATACGCCCGGCGTAGATGTTGTCCTTGAATGAAAGCGTATAGGCTGCCGCGCAGGTGATAACGACTGCCAATATTGTCCCGGATAACGTCACGGCGATGGAAACACCGTAGCTTCGGATGATGCTGGAGCCGGATGCAAAGATCATGCGGTAGGCATGCGCCGACCATTCCAGGGGGAAAAAGCTATAGCCCTGCCGCATAATGGATTCCTCTGTGGAAAGCGACACGATGATGGCCAACAGCATGGGAAAGAAGCAGATTACGGAAAAAAGGCCGATAAAAATGTAGATTGCGATTTTATAAGGGCGAAATCGTCTCACTCCGTCACCTCCTCAATACAGTGCGCCATCAGGGAAAAAGCGGTTGACCAGCTTGTTGGATCCAAACACCATAATAAATCCAATCAGAGACTGGAACAGCCCTACCGCCATGGCTTGAGACGGGTTGCCGGTTTGGCGCAGCGCCCGAAATACGTATGTGTCAATAATATCCGTAGTGGGATATAAAACACCGTTGTCCCCGATAATGGCGTAAAACATACCAAAATCCCCAAACATAATCTTGCCGATGGATAACAGTGTCAAAATGCAGACAGTCGGCATCAGCAGCGGAATCGTAATGCTGCGAATTTGCTGCCAACGGTTTGCACCGTCAATTTCTGCCGCTTCATACAACGTGGCATCAATGCCGGTAATGGAAGCCAGATAAATGACCGCATCCATACCGGTTCCCTTCCACACCTTCATAATGACTAAAATACTCGGCCATGCCGATGCTGTGGAATACCAGTTGACTGAGTCCATCCCAGCCATTTTCAGGATCTGGTTGACTACACCATACTCGGTGGAAAAAAAGCCATAGAGCATATAGCCAACCACAACCCATGAAATATAATGGGGGAATAACATAAGGGATTGGTTTACCCGCATAAACAGGCGGCTGCGAACTTCATTGAGCAGAATTGCGACTGTAACAGAGGCAACTGTCGTAAAGAGAATGAACAGTAAATTCAGCTTAAGAGTATTTCCAATCACTGTCGCTGCTGCATTGCTCTTGAAAAAAAACTCAAAATTCTTCAAGCCGACAAACTCACTGTTAAAAATTCCGCTGCGATAGTTAAACTTCTGGAATGCAATAATTATGTAAGGATAGGTGCAGTAGCCAAACAGAAAGGTATAGGTTATTGCCGGCAGCAAAAGAAGATACCGGTACGGATGCCGCCTGATGTGCCAAACAAACCCTCGTTTTGCCTTGATTTGCCGGTTCACGCGAATCCCTCCTTAAAGGGTCACAATTGGCCCATGGCCTTTGAATGGATAGTCGATAACAATGCGGCCGGATTCTACATCCCCAAGGCCGCTGTACAGGTCACATTTTCCGTCGGGCCGCATTACGATTCCAGCTGTAAACACACAATCCGCCAGTTTGGGCACCTTACAGGAACCATGGGGATAGCAGGCGCGCGTACCCAGAAGCTTCAGCTCCGATGCCTGATGCTTTGTGCGATCAAAGACATAGGACATATTCATATACACCGACAGATCATTTTCCCGGTAAGAAATGTGGCCGACTACGCCGACAGTTCCATCCTCAAGCAAATAAACCTGATTGCAGCCACCCCACTGATTGTCGCTGAACAAGCCCTGAATAGGCTCAGCTTTTTCAATGACAGCAGGAGATAACTCATCCAGTGTGTTGATTTCTGCATAACCAATAACAGATTCACTGCCGTACTGTTTGCGTATAGATTCACCTCGCGGACGGGAAAACACACCAATTTTACCGCCCAAGTCAACCAGCCTGATATCCTTCATCCGATCCGGCCCTGTGGTGAAATAACACAGGTCATCAATGTCGGTTCCCCGGTAGAAATATCCATTAAAGGTGGCCACTTTCCCACATTCTTTGCGGACATGGGTTCCTCCCATTGTGATTTCATCGCCGATAAAGGCTACATAGGGATCCTCCAGAGGGTAAATCATTGCATCGGGTACGAGCTGCCATGTATCTGTGCCGGTTTTGGCAAAAAGTCGTACACAGGAGCTAGCCCAGCGTTCCCTTTTTTCGACACGGCCCAATATGTATTCCTTTCCCCGCCAACAAAAGGGGATCGAAGGATTATATACATCGTAGCCATCGATTCCAGTAAACGTGAGCTTTGCACTCTCGTATACATGCCTTTCGGATTCAAATGCTTTCTTCATATCCGCTAAATCCATTTACACACTTCCATTCATTGTTCATAATATGTGGTAAATTTATTATATCATTATATTGATATTTATGTCAATATATTATTTTATTTATATATAAAAAAGAATAGATCAACATCTTTTTTGTGTATAAACAGCCAACATCAAGCTTGAGATTTAAAAATTCTGTCCATATCAATACCACTCCTTGCTGAAAATGCGGACAAAAAACCGGCGCAAAGCCATCCAATTATAGGCTCCGCACCGGTTTTTTTTTCTATTTTCTAAGCAAAAATTGGTGTGAGCAACAAATCTGGTATGCGGTCATATACCAATTAGTATACTGGTTTTTCAATTGATTTATTGGTATATATGTGATAACATACCAATATATAGATATTACCTCTTATAGGAGTGAAACCATATGCCCAAGATCCCTATGTATCAAAAAATATATGAGGATGTGTTGGCAAGCATCCGCACCGGAGAAGCCAGCCCCGGCGACCGAATTGACTCAGAGGACTCTTTGGCGGAGAAGTATGGCGTAAGCCGCATTACCACAAAGAAGGCTCTGTCCCTTTTGGGCGAGGAAGGCTATATTATTCGTAAGCCCGGCAAAGGCTCCTTTGTGGCGGATTCCGCAAGTGTTGCTGCTGTCGACAGAAAAGTTAAGGATACTGTACGAAAAAAACTGGGGTTTATCATTGACTACGTGGGTAACAGTTTTGCCCTGAATCTGTTCAACCAAATCTCTCTTCAGGGAACAGAGACCGGCTATGATATGCTGATTAGTGTCTCTCATGCCTCGCAGGAAGTGGAAATGCGCGCAATAGATGCCATGAAGCAAAGCGGTTGTAATGGGATTATTCTGGTGCCAGTTCTTCGTGAATTTTACAATCAGGAAATCATCCGTAGCATCGCCGACCACTATCCAATCCTGACCATTGACCGTGAATTAGCCGGACTCCCCTCTCCCTGTGTCAGTACAGACCATCGTAAGGCCAGCGCAGAGTTGACGGCGTATTTGATACAGCGCGAACACAAGCACATTGCCTTTTTCCATACTCGCCCCAACGTATCAAAAAGCGAGGGGCTTCGTGCCTCAGGCTATCATGACATGATGGTGCAGCATGCACTATCAGACACCGCCAGCATCTTTACCCCAACCGTTCATTTTGGTACGCATCTCCTTCCTTTCGCTGCCGGGATCGCTTCGCCGGATTCGGAGGCGCAGCAAAAAATTGCACAGATTGAGGCGGAGATTTTGACTTTTTTTGATGCTAATCCTCATGTCACAGCTGTAGTATGCTGCACGCATCCAATGGCCTATCTCACCTATACCCTCCTGATGCGAATGGGAAAATCCATTCCGGCAGATATCTCCATTGTCTGTTTTGACGAGATGGAGCAAATTCAGCGCACTGTGCACTTCACTCATTTTCACCAGAATGAGATTGGGATTGCGCAACATGCGCTTCAACTGATGGGAACCCTTATCAGCGATGGTGTTACCACAGAAAATGCCGCCAATATTTTTGTGCCCGGAAGTATTGTGGAGGGAAATACTGTGAGAGCAATTTCAGAGTAAAATTTCACTTTTCTGTATTTGAATTTACCGTTGGGGATACTTACCATTCCCATGCCAATATGTCACTGACCCGATGACACAAACAGGACAGACTACCGCCTTAGCGAAAGTCTGCCCTGTTTTGAGTAATTTTATGGGGCGCACAACTCATACAGCGATGAACTGCGCCCACCTCTCTCCCTCCATCGCGCAGAGCGCTTTATAAAGCCTTTCTGCTCCAACTCATCCAGCGCCCGGTAGACGGTGCGCTTAGACAGGCTCAAGTCCTTAGCGATGGTTCCCACCGCCGGAAAGCAGGAGCCATCCTTGTTGGCGCGATTCTTGAGATACATATATACCGCCACTGCCCGATGTGGCAAGTCAGCAGCATAGATGCTGTCAAAAAATCCCATGCGATCACCTCCTCAGACACGCACCTTTTTGCTTTTTGTTGGCGGCGGGGCAGGCGCGGCCACCTCCGGCTGAGGATACCGTTTGCGAATCGCCGCCATCAGCTCGTTACGGTCGGCGTATTCCACCTTGCGATTTGGCCGCTTTGGTACTTCGTAGGGAGTGTCCAGTTCCACTCCCCACTTAAAATACAAATTCAGCCTGGTTTGCATGGGATGGACACCGGTTTTCATGAGGATAAAATCGCCAAAGGGCAGGGCCTTTAGTTCATCAGCGGTCTGGAGTGGGCGTTCCATCATCTGGAGGCTGCGACTGGGATCGTTCTTACCCTTGCTGACAGAGCCGGTGGAAACGGTCTGGGAACCCAAGCTTTTGGAAAGCGTTTCCGCGCTTTTGCTGTTGGGAGCGAAGCCGCCGAACAAGGTGAGTTGGGTATTATCGGTGATTACCTCGCTGCCTTCTTTGCCGTAGTTTTTATCGAGCTGCGCAAAGGATTGGATTATTGGTACCATGGATATGCGGCGGGAACGCCCTGCCGAAAACATCATCTCAGCGGATTCTATCTTCGGCAAGGTCCCGAATTCGTCGAGAAACATGACAACACGATTTTGCAGTTTCCCGCCATTTTCATCGGCTACAGCCAGCATCTCACGGTAGATTTGCTGCACCAGCAGGCTGATGAAGAAGTGACGGGTGTTGTCCTCCTCCGGCATACATAGAAAGATAGCGGATTTCTCCTTACAAAAGATTTCGGTGTCTAATGCCGTATCGAAGCAGAGAATAGATTCCAGTTCACTGTCCAAAAAAGCATTGAGCCGGGACATGGCGGTGGAGAGAATGCTCAGCATCGCCTGCTCGCTGGTGCTAAGGGCGGCACCGGCGAACCAACGCGCCTTGTGCTCCGGCGGCAGCAGCTCCAACAAGATCTGGAATTGGTTCTTGCCCTTGACCTCAGACGGCGCCAACAAATCCTGTATAATTTTAAACACGGATATGATGTGGCGTTTCTGCGGCGGGCACAGTTCCGCGATCAGCAAAATAGTGGAGGTGAGGATACCTTCGGCGGCATCATAGAAATATGCATTAGTGCCGCCGCGTTCTCCGCCACCGGAATCAATGATGGTCTTGGCGGTAATCTTGGCGTACTTCTCCGCGCGGGCCTTGTATGCAACATTGTCAGGATTCTTAGATGCCAGGTCACTGTATCGGTTAACAAGCGCGATCATATTGGAGCCATCTGAACAGGTAGGATTGCGAAGATCAATGACGGAAATGTGATAACCATAGTGTTTTTGAGCGATGCCCGCGAAATTTCTGTAGAGGTCGTAGAGTAGGAAAGAGCCGCCTTGCCGCATTACTGCGATAGGTCTGCCCAGCCCCCTCTCAGAACCGGACGTACACCTCTCGATGTATCCGGCTCGCCATTGCTGCTTCAAATCAGGTTTAATCAAGGGTGATGGATTCTATGATGACAGCCTTTACAGACGGCTAATGTCTTGCGTCTTTTGGCTATCATAATAATCTCCCAATCTTGTTTTCCTTTGAGGTTCTTCACTTTATTTACATGGTGTATTTCGAGCGGAACATCAGTTTTCCCACACAGTTCGCAGACTTCGGCAGATAAACGGTCTTCAAAAGTAGTCCGTGTTCCTGCGTAGCCTGCTCCGAAGTTGATTATCACATCATTAAAGTTGTCAGCGTTTTTACAGTCTTGGTATCTTGCGAACTCACGGCACTTCTGCCCTTTAGTGGTATTGTATTGAATTCCCCAGCTACCATTTTTGATATGATATTTAACAAGCATTTTTCTAGTGGTAGATTTATGCTTGCCTGCAAGGGTTTTAAGGCAACTGTATTCCATGAGATAAGCGAAATAATCCAGTCGTGCAAAGTTGCTGGCCAGCCCGTAATAATTGCATATACCTCGGAGTTCAGAGTTGTAGGAAGATATGATTTCTAAATTCGTACACCTGTAAAGATATTTTCTTGGAGAGGGCTCGATTGTTCCATTTTTAATTTGCCTGATCGCCAATTTGTCGAATAGAAAAGGCATAATTTTATCCGCAAATGGTATATTCAGTTCCACTTTTCCATTTAAGGTGCGGGCAAGCGCGCCCCTACCATTTGGTTTCAACTTCTGCTCTCTGCGTACCCGAACATCATAGCCCAAGAATCTTGCGTACTGGTTGCTGTGGGTAATCAGCGTTTTTTCATCTGACAATTCCATTTTGAGGGTATGGCTGATAAACTCTGAAAATTGCTCCTTGATACGTTTGCAATCCGCTTTACTCCCCTTGACGCCTATGATGAAATCATCCGCATACCGAATATATTTCATCACTTTATCCGTTTTGGGAGAATAAGGGGTTTTTCGCAGCTTGGATGTTAATATCCTTACTTCCTTTAGAAGTTCGGCTTTCCTTTGCCCACTTGCTGTTTTTAAGAGTTTCTTTGCGTAGTTTCTCTTACCGGCAACCCTATCGTACTCGACAGAATGAGGCCGGTCTTTGGGTTTGAAATAATCAACAGCCACTTTTGCTGCGAACTTGTCCAGCTCATTCAGATAAATGTTCGAGAGAATCGGCGAGACAATCCCGCCCTGCGGACAGCCGGAATAGGTGGCATGGTATTTCCAATCTTCCATATATCCAGCTTTCAGGAACTTCCAAATGAGTTTAATCAGCCGTGCATCCTTAATCTTGGAATTGATGATGTCAACTAAGACGTGGTGGTCGATGTTATCAAAACAACCCTTTATATCGCCCTCTATAAACCATGCTGAACCTGTAAATTCCAGTTTTAAGGACTTCAAGGCCGTGTGGCAACTTCTTTTCGGACGAAATCCATGGGAGTGGTTTGAAAATGTTGGTTCATAAACAGCTTCCAATATCATTCTCAAAACTTCCTGCACAAGTTTATCCGTAAAAGTCGGAATGCCAAGCGGTCTCTTTTTCGTGCTGTTTCGTTTCTTTTGGATATATTCACGGCGAACAGGCTTTGGCGCATAGGTTTCATCAGCCAATGAATCAATTATCCTGCTGATTTTTTCTACACTGAACCCATCTGCCGTATCGTCATCCACGCCTTTTGTCGATGCGCCTTTATTTGCGTAGAGATTTTTGTACGCAATGTGATACAAATCAGGTCTTAACATATAGCGGTAGAGCCTTGTGAAGATTTCCTCTTTGTTATCCCTCGAATTCTCCATGATTCTATCTAAAATCTCGATTGTTGGTTTCATTGTGAGGTTTTCCTCCCTAATCAAATTCCGATTTTAGAACGCAACAACTGTTCTCCTTCTCCTGTTCTCCCGCATACTTGGTCACCCTTTCAGCGGTAATCGAACCAGCAGCAAACGAAGTCTGCCTGTGTGCCCACCATTACAGCAGCACCTTGGATACTATGAGAACTCCGTTGCCATATTGGATATTCAGCGTCATCTCTCTTGCCTTTTGAGGGCTTGAGATTTATCACCCATAAAGGGCATTTCGCATAGCTATAGCGAATTGTACTTGCTATATGCGTTCCAACGTAGGCAATCCCCAGTTAATGTGATGAGTAGGCAAATGCAGATTGTCGGATATGCTTTCGTTTCGTTAATTCCAGTTCTCTGGCTTGTCATATGAAAGATTGATAACCCATTGCGCAAGGGAGAAACGCAATGTTATTCATATCAGAGGTTGATACCATTGCCATAATCAGCAATGGGTGCATACACATTCCTCCGCCCGGACACAACGGGGACTTGAAACTCGCATTCAACATTCTATAGCTCTATCCTCATATCTGCTTAACGTTGTAGCTCAGCCGTGTTCCTGTGTATGGAACAGCTTACCGCTTTCCTGCCATGCTACGGTCCCGTGTCGGCTTTCGCTTTTCGGTTAGGCAGGTCGTTTCCACCGTTATCTTAGTGGGTAGTGCCTTACTCTACTTCTCATCACACCCTATCTGGGCGCACGCCCTTGGTGTCGGACGTTATAAATGACATCCCGGAGGCACAGGCGAACTCTAAATTGGGATACAAAAAGTTAGCAGTCTTGCCGACGCCGGCCGCGCCGATCATAAGCAGATGCACATCGCCCGTATCCACAAGGGCAGTTGTTTTCTTTCCATGGGTGACGCAGCCCACCACAAGCCCCTGATCTTCCACTGACGGCCGGTTTTGCCTCTGCCGCCAGAGCTTCGGGGTGTAGGGGATATGGCGGTAGGTGGAGCGGATTTCTTTTGGTGTGGCCCAACGGGCGGTTCCATGTTGTCCGTCGCCAACAGGTTTGGACTTAATATTCAGCGATGACTGATTGCTGCCAATTGACACAAGAGCCAGTACAATCAGCATGCCGCCGCAGATCAGAATTAGTGGGAGCAATTGAGCACCTCCTGGTATAAAAAAGAAGCGGCCAGATCACCGCTTCTTAAATATATTTACTTTTTATAGCCGTTTTGATATAGAAATCCAGATTTCACTTTTGCAATCTTGTTTTGTCAGGTCGGGGCTTTCATGCCATAAGAGTTCAGGGCCACCAGTCAGCTGATATTCCGAGGAGGGCAGCCACTCGGAATAGATTCGAGCCCAAGTATCCTGTACAGCGCGGGGAAATGGCCCAACCACCGTAAACACAGCCCAGTCGGTTTCCGCGACCTCCAGCACATCATAACCAGTGGGCGCGGCCTTTGTGGTTGCCACTGCGATATATTGATCCAGCTCAGTTCCCTCTGCTGAGCGATCCGAGAAATTGGCCGACACGCTGAGCATCCCCCTCGGCTCAATATTGCACAAGCCTTTTAGCTCTCGAATGGATTCAGGAGTTGGTTTTTGCACCAGATCCGCTGTTTGCTTGTTGACACCTTCAAATTGCAGGGTAATTTTCTTTTTGAACCCGACAATCCGGAAGTTTTCGTTGTGTACAATCCGATAATCCATTTTGCATCCTCCTGTTATTGTGAGTTGGAATGTCATGGGCGGGAATGCTTTCAGCATCGCATTTTCCCGCTTCGCCTCAGAGGGAGTAATGCCGTGCATCACCTGGAACGCTTTGCAGAAGGCATCAGCGGACTCATAGCCAAGCAACATAGCGCAATCAATCACTTTGTCGCCCCGCCGAAGTAAAGCTCCGGCCAAATCCAACTTGCGGCAGCGAATGTATTCGCCCAACGGCATACCAGCCAGATAGGAAAACATCCGGCGAAAGTGATATTCGGAGCAACCAGCAATGCGCGACATCGCGCTAAAGTCGATTTCATCAAATAAATTGCTTTCAAGATAATCCATTGCGTTATTCATCTGCGCCAGCGGATTCACAGCACTCACCTCCATCACCATCACATATAGCCTATCAAAACAGAAGGACCCCTACCCGACAATTCAGGTGCGTTTTTAATCGGATTTAATGGATTAAGTATAATCAAAGTATATCGTATAAAAGCATATTACGCAAAGGTATCTTTATAATCCCAACCCCATATCCATCATCATCGGTTCATGTGATTGCGCAGGCTCCTGTCGGAAACCACGATCATGCAAAAGTTGCGCATTCCAATCCTTACAAACAGGAAGCAGCTGGGACACGTTTTCGTATCCCAGCTGCTTCAGTTTTTCTGTGATGCGGTCTGTGGCAGCGATCCCGGCTTTGTCATTGTCGAGACACAAAATGGGTATCCGCAGATGCTTATAGCTTTCCAGCGTATACTGGATGGATTTATCCGACACACCGTTGAGTGTAAGGTAACTATGCTGCTGCCAATCCTGTTTGTGCAGGGAGATAAACGAAAGCAGATCAATCGGTGCCT